>NZ_JBVHXA010000010.1:0-286376 GCF_055563935.1 Streptomyces sp. NPDC029169 | reverse complement strand
GAGGGGCGGAGGAGGCGAGGGTGGCAAAGCCCACCCCTCTACGTCCCCCAAAAAAATAGAACACAAACTCGAAGGGACACCCCTCCAAAAAAGAGGGGGGGGGGGGGGGGGCCGCGCCCCCCCCCCCCCCCCCTTCGGCTCAGGAGGGGAAGGGACCGGTCACCGCGGGGCAGGACGGGTCGAGCCGCAGCGTGGCGAGCTTGCGGCCGACCAGGCCGTAGGCCTGCCAGGTGCCCGGGATGAAGGCGAGCTGGGGGTTGGTGTACCAGTCGTCGTCGAGGGCGGTCGCGAGGCGTTCGGCCTGCGTGAGGCCGGGGCCGATCAGGTGGACGTCGCCATTGAAGAAGGTCGAGGCGAAGACCCTGTCGTTGTGCACCTGGACCTCACCGTAGCCGGGGAGGGTGCCCTGGCCGGTGATCGGACGGGTGGCAGTGGACAGGTCCATGGCGAACCAGCGCGGCGGATTCGGCACGGAGGTGGTGGCGGCCGGGATGCGCTTGTAGACGCCGTACAGGACGTTGTTGTGGACCGTGATGTCCTGCAGGGTGTCGTAGCCGTCTGCCGTGTAGGGGTCCTTCGCCCAGAGGAGCCTGCCCTTCTGGCCGGTCGCCGGGTCGACGAAGTCGGCGTCGAAGGCGGCGACACTGGCGGCGGTGTTCCACGAGGTGGACGGGGCGCCGCCACCGCCGCGTACGTCCGTGCCCACGTAGACGGTCCCGTCCGGGCCCACGTTGAGGCTCATCAGGCTCTCGTTGGTGACGACGGGGAAGGAGTCGGGCGTGGCCGTCGGCTCCGTCGCGGCCGGGCCGGGGAACCTGAAGACGTTCAGCGCGCCCTGCAGGCCGGTGCCGAGCGGTGCGGTGGCCACGAGGATCCGGTCGCGGGCGGAGTCGTACTCCATGTCCCACGGCCGCTGTTGACCGCTGGGCAGCTGGCCGACGACGCTGACCGGATACGTCCTCGTCCCCGTCACCGGGTCGGTCGCCGCGGGGTCGATCATGATGAGGCGGCCGCTGGGGTACAGCGCCGAGTAGATCTTGCCGTTGCGCTCCACCAGCGTCTTGGCTTCACCGGGGATCTCGATGAACTGCCTGGTGCCGTCGGGCGCGTGGACGTTCATGATGAAGTGACCGCCGACCCACACCGTGCCGTCGGAGGCACGCAGGATGGACTGCGGGCGCTCCGCGCCCTCGCTGAACCCGGCGTCCATCAGCCTGGTGGACGACGACTGGCCGGTGGTGACGTCCATCTGCCAGACCTTGCCGAAGCCGGCGAACCCGGTGAGGGTGGTGCCGTCCAGGAAGAGGCCGCGGGTCTCGTCCAAGGGCACGGGGGTGCCCAGGTACGTGGGGGCCGTGTAGCCCGTCTTGTACTCGTAGATGTTGCCGTTGGGGCGCGTCGACAGGTAGACGGTGTAGTCCGGGGCGAGGCCGATCATGTCACCGGTCTCGGAGCCCAGGGGGACTGTCCTGAGGTCGGTCCCGTCGGTCTTCACGTCGTACAGGGTGTTGCCGCTGGTGCCGCGGACGCGGGTGCGGCCGACGGAGACCGTGGTGAAGCCGCCGGACGGGAGGTCGACCAGGGAGCGGACGGCGCCGGTGGAGCGGTTGATGGCGACCATCTGGGCGGTGTCGAGCAGGCCTGCGTAGACGTTGGTGTCGTCGACGTCCAGGGACCGCACGTAGCGCTCGCCCGTGGCGAGCACCCCGAAGTCACGGACCGCGCCGGTCGCGGGCTTGTACTCGTACACCTTGCCGTCGTTGTAGGTGCCCGCGTAGAGGGTCCCGTCCGAGGCGGCGGCGAGGCTCCAGATGAAGTCGCCGTTGCCGCCGAAGGTCTTCAGGTGCTTCACCTCGCCGGTGACGAGGTCGTAGCTGTAGAGGGCGGCCTCGACGTACGTGCCGATGTAGATCTTGCCGTTGTGCGCCGCGAGGCCGTAGGCGCCCTCGGGCACGCCGGCGCCCGGGCCGTCCGGGATCTCCTTCTCGCTCCCGGGCACGACCCTCTTCTCCGCGAGGTCGTACTCCGCGATCACCACGGGCTTGCGGCCGCGGCTCGTGACGAAGGCGCGGCCTTCGTGCACGAGGGAGCCGCTGATCGCCCAGGTCGACGAGGCGGTGCCGTGGGTCTGTATGCCGGGGAGGGTGCAGTCCGACGTGACCGCCGCACTGGCGGGCGTCGCGGGCCACATGGGCCACAGGACCGACAGCAGGGCCGCGAGGAGTGGCAGCAGCCGACGGCGCATCATGGGGACCTCCAGGGGCGTCCGTATCGGGTACGCACGACGGGACGACAGCCCCCGCGATCGCACCCTCGTTCAATCGGCGATCATGAGATCACGCACCGCACGGTCGATCAACGTCGGCCCCTGACCTCATGGTTGACCCGCTTCGGGAACCGGCCTCGGACATGAGAGCGCCCCGTCCGGACGGACGGGGCGCTCTCATGACGGTGCATCGCGGCTACGGCTTGCCGCGCCGCCCCCGCAGCTGCTCCGCGACCGGCTTCAGGGACTCGTGGAGGTCGCCGAGCGCTTGCGGGCTCAGCTGGTCGATGAAGTGCTTGCGCACCGACTCCACGTGGTGGGGCGCCACCTTGCGCATCGTGTCCATGCCGTGGTCCGTCAGGACCGCGTACAGCCCGCGCCGGTCCGACTCGCAGTTGACGCGGGTCACGAGCCCCGCGTTCTCCATGCGGGTGATCTGGTGCGAGAGCCGGCTCTTGGACTGGAGGGTGGCCGTGGCGAGGTCGCTCATGCGCAGCCGCCGCTCCGCCGACTCCGAGAGGTTCACGAGGATCTCGTAGTCGTTCATGGTCAGGCCGAAGGGCTGGAGGTCCTTCTCCAACTGGTACGTCAGCATCCGGTTGACGTCGAGGTAGGTGCGCCAGGCGCACTGCTCGGCGTCGGTGAGCCAGGGGGTGGCCGTCTCGGTCTCCATATATGGATTCTACCTAAGAAGTTGAATACTGGACGAAGTAGGGGAGTGTGACGCCGGGCACCCAGGCCCCACGCACGGGTGCAGACGTTCGAGGGACTGTCACACTCCGCAGACTACCGGCTACAGCCCGAAGCGCCGCTGGAGGTCCCCGAGCTGTCCGGGAAGGCGCGGTACCGAGCCGACCGACCCCTGGCCGGAACCGTGTGCTCTGGGAACACCGCCCGGGACACCCGGCTGACCGCCCACCTCACCGATGGCCCGCTCCGGCATCAGCAGCTCCGTCGACTGGAGCAGTACCGTACCCGCTCCCACGAACTCGAACTGGTGCTCCTCGCCCGAGGTGCCCCCGATCCCCGTCAGCGCCCGGACGCCGCCCATCACGCCCGTCAGGTAGCCGTGGTCGTAGTGGTGGCACGGGGACGGGCAGTCCGCCCAGCCCACCAGCGCCTGCGGGTCCACCCGCATGGGGGGCTCCATGAAGACCACCGGGCCGTTCGACGCCGCCACGAACTTGCCCGTGCCGATCAGCGTCACGAAGCCCGGCACGATCGACTGCTTCAGCGCCAGCGTCGGCTGGTACGCCAGCAGGTTGCCCGAACGGATCGTCAGGTTGCCCTCGTCCAGGTCGAACGAGTTGACGTCGAAGGCCCGGTCGGCGAGCAGCATCTTGCCGCTGCCCTCCGCCACCACCCAGTCGCTCGCGTGCAGCGGCGAGTGGAACGACGTACGGACCAGGCGGTCCAGGCGCCCGTGGCCGATGCCGTTGAAGTCGATCCGCCCGTAGTAGGCGATCATCTTGCCCTTCTGCAGGAACCACTGGGAGCCCTTGAGCTCCACACAGAAGGTGTACGGGTTGACGTTGTCGTCGGACGGGAGCGACTGCGGGTCGAGGACGACGGGACCGGTCACAGCTTCTCCTCCGAGGCCTGCACGTACACCGCACCACTGCCGCTCAGCTCCAGCTGGAACGCCTCGCCCGAGCCGCGCCCCACCATGTCGCGCCAGCCCAGCGCGGTGGAGAGCTTGTTCCGTACGTCGCCGTGGTGCGCGACGTACGCCTGCGGGTCCACATGGACCGCGCGTCCCGGCGTGATCGACAGCTCGATCACCCCGCCGTGCGCCATGACGGCGACCGCGCCGTGGCCCTTGAGCGTCGTGGTGAAGAGCCCCTGGCCCGTCACCTGGCCGCGCACCATGCCCATGACGCCGCCCTGGGAGCCCATGAACATCGTGCCCTGCTCCAGGGTGCCGTCGAAGGCGAGGAGCCGGTCGGCCTCGACGTACAGGGTGTCGCCGGTCAGCTGGATCACCTGGATGTGGTGGCCGCCGTGCCCGAACATCACCGTGCCGTTGCCCTCGACGGTCATCAGCGGCGTCGCCTCGCCGGCCACCCGGCGGCCGATCATCGACATCAGCCCGCCCTGGCCGCCGGCCATGTTCGGCGTGAAAGTGACCTCGCCCCGGTACGCCAGCATCGCGCCCCGTTGGCTGAACATGCGCTGCCCGGGGATGATCTGGGCCTCGACCATCTTGGAATTGATCTCGCGGAACGGCATCAGACGTCACCCCCGATCGTGTTCCGCTCGCTCGGCTGGACGTACACGAGCCCGTCGCCCTCGAAGCGGATCTGGAACGCCTCGCCGCCGCCCTCGCCGATGAACGTGCGGAAGGTCACACCGGACTGGAAGGACTGCTGGAGGTTGCCCTGGTGGGCGATGTACGCGCCGGGGTCGACGGAGAGCGGGTACTGCGGGGACACGCGCAGCACCACGGCGGGCCCGTCGGACATGATCGCCGCCTGGCCGGTCCCCTCGACCGTCGTGGTGAAGAGGCCGTTGCCGGTCGCGCCGCCGCGCAGTCCGGTGAAGCTCGTGCCGGTGCGCAGCCCCGCGTCGGTGCAGAGCAGATTGCTCGCCTCGACGTAGAGCTTGTCGCCGTGGAGCGAGACGAGGTTGATCTCGGAGGCGCGGTCCGCGAACCAGCAGGTCCCCTGGCCCTTCACCTCCATCACCTCCATCTGCTCACCGGTGAGCCTGCGGGTCACCATGCCGCGCAGGCCCTCGCCTCCGCCGGACATCTTCTTGAAGGCCATCTGGCCGTCATAGGCGACCATGGAGCCGTTCTTCGCCTTGACGGCGTCGCCGGTCATGGAGACGGCGAGCACTTTGCTGCCTTGGAGTCGGAAGGTTGCCACGGAGCGAGGTTACGGGGCCCCCGGATAAAGGGACAGCAAAGTCGGCATGCACAATGGACCGACGCTTGTGCGCCGATTCACAAGATCGCCCGCCATTCCCGAAGGTGACCCCGTGGACATCAAGACCGCCACCGCCCTGCACCGGCTGCGCCTCATCTCCGTGCCGGAGGCCCTGTCCTTCCCCGCCCTGCTGATCTTCGGCTCGCTGCTGAGCCGCATCTCGGACATCGACTTCCTGATGATGCCGCTCGGCATCCTGCACGGCGTGCTCTTCGTGATCTACGCCGTGCTGCTGCTCGACGTCTGGGCCAAGACCAAGTGGCCGCTCAAGCGGGTCGCCTTCTTCTTCCTGCTCGCGCTGCTGCCGTTCGGGGGCCTGTACGGCGACAAGATCCTCAAGCGGTACGAGTCGGACGCCGTCGTCGCCTCCCGCGCCCGCCGCGAGGGCACCGTGAACG
Organism: Streptomyces sp. NPDC029169; assembly: GCF_055563935.1. Classification (NCBI taxonomy): domain Bacteria; kingdom Bacillati; phylum Actinomycetota; class Actinomycetes; order Kitasatosporales; family Streptomycetaceae; genus Streptomyces; species Streptomyces sp. NPDC029169. The sequence goes on along the minus strand of NZ_JBVHXA010000010.1, from coordinate 280,785 downwards.
CCTGATCGTCGCGTGCTCCGGCACCCCGCTCGGCGTCGGCGAGGAGGCCGGCGAGGAGGTCGGCGAGGAGCCGGCATCCGACCGGGTGTCACGGACGGTCCGACCGTCAAAGTCGCCACCGCGGAACGTCACTTGAACGGCTGAACGCCAGCCCGCCGCGCCCTACCGCGCCGCTGAGCCCCCGACCCCTCAGGGCCGGGGGCTCACCCGTACGCGCAGCGAGAACAACTCGGTCGGACTACTCCAGTCGACATGCCGATACTTGTCCCCTTTCGTGGGGATATCGACCTGTCCGATGACAGCTGGAGGCGCCGTGCGGCCGCGAGGCTACGACTACGAGACCTACAGCCGACTCGCCGGTCCCCTCACGGAACCGGACACGGCGGCCTACACGGTGCAGTACCGGAGTCTGCTCGCGAAGGAGCCGCACCGAATACGAGCCGTCCTCCTCATGAGCCTCGCCCCGGTGCTCTCCGCGCTGCTGCTCGTGTACCTCGTCTGGCCCAGCCACTGGACCGTCCGCGAGGGCGGCGACCGATGGCTCGTCAGGTTCGACGCCGTGATGCTCGTGTCGATCGGGCTCATCTGCTTCTTCATGCTGGTCAACGTCACCTCCATCGCCCACGCCACCATGGTCGCCCGCGACCCCATACCCGTGTACCCGGAGAAGGGCACCCGGGTCGCCTTCCTCACCACGTACGTCCCGGGCAAAGAACCGCTCTCCATGGTCCGCGGCACCCTCGAAGGGGCCGTACGGCTCCGGCACGACGGCCTCCTCGACATCTGGCTCCTCGACGAGGGCGACGACGAACGCGCCAAGGCGCTCTGCGCCGAACTGGGCGTCAGGCACTTCACCCGGGCCGGCGTCCCCGAGTGGAACCGACGGAAGGGCGTCCACAAGGCCCGCACCAAGCACGGCAACTACAACGCCTGGATCGCGATGCACGGAGACGCGTACGACTTCTTCGCCTCCGTCGACACCGACCACGTACCGCTCCCGAACTTCCTGGAGCGGATGCTCGGCTTCTTCCGCGACCCCGACATCGCCTTCGTCGTCGGACCGCAGGTCTACGGCAACTACACCTCACCCGTCACCAAGGCCGCCGAGTCCCAGCAGTTCCTCTTCCACGCGCTGATCCAGCGGGCCGGCAACCGCTACCACGCGCCGATGTTCGTCGGCACCAACAACGTCGTACGGATCTCCGCCGTCAAGCAGGTCGGCGGTCTGTACGACTCCATCACCGAGGACATGGCGACCGGCTTCGAGCTGCACCGGACGAAGAACCCGCGCACCGGCCACTTCTGGCGCTCCGTCTACACCCCCGACGTGCTCGCCGTCGGCGAGGGTCCCGCCTCCTGGACCGACTTCTTCACCCAGCAGCTGCGCTGGTCCCGGGGCACGTACGAGACGCTGATCAAGCAGTACTGGAAGGCGCCCTTCCGGGTCCCGCCGGGCCGCTTCCTCAACTACACGCTGATGCTCGTCTACTACCCGATGACGGCCGTCAACTGGTTCCTCGGCATCCTCAGCTGCGTCCTCTTCCTCTGGCTCGGGGCGTCCGGAACCCAGGTCTCCTCCTCGGTCTGGCTGATGATCTACAGCGACGCGGTCGCCCTCCAGATCGGCCTCTACCTGTGGAACCGCCGGCACAACGTCTCGCCCCACGAACCCGAGGGCTCCGGCGGCCTCGCCGGCATGGCGATGTCCGCGCTCTCCGCGCCGATCTACCTCACGTCCCTCGCCTCGGCGGTGCTGCGCACCCGGGGCCGCTTCGTCGTCACCCCCAAGGGCGGCGAGACCAGCCCCGACCGGATCCTCACCTTCCGTATCCATCTCTCCTGGGCGGCGGTCCTGGCCGTCTCGCTGCTCGCCTCCGTCCCCCTCCAGCACACCCACGCGGCCATGCGCACCTGGGCGGTGCTCGCCCTCGGCATCGCCCTCGCGCCGGTGACCGTCTGGAGCTGGACCGTCCTGCGCGAGCAGCGCAGCCGGCAGGTACGGGCACGCGCCCGGGCCCGTACCCGCGCCCGGGGCCTCGCCGACGCCCGCGAGGCGGTCGGGATCCGCGCGGCCGCCGCCCCGCCCGCTCCCACCGCCGCCCCCGCCCCCACGACGACCGGAGGGAATTGAGACATGGCCTACCGGCCGTCGAAGAAGCTCAAGAAGACGCTGTTCGGCAGCGGCGCCGTGGTGGTCCTCGCGGCGCTGAACGCGCCCGCCGCGGTCTCCTTCGTCGGGGAGAAGTACCACGCGTACAAGATCGCCCAGCCCGGCTACAAGAAGAGGTTCGGCTCCTGGGCACACGTCGACGTCCCCGCCGGGTACCACGTCAACGCGATTCACGCGGCGCTGCTGCACACGGGCAAGGTGCTGCTCATCGCCGGCTCCGGCAACGACCAGAAGAAGTTCGACTCCGGCACCTTCGACAGCATTCTCTGGGACCCGAAGAAGAACACCTTCAAGAAGATCCCCACCCCCGAGGACTTCTTCTGCTCCGGCCACACCCAACTCGCCGACGGCCGCCTCCTGGTGGCCGGCGGCACCGCCCGCTACGAGATCCTCGACGGTGAGGTCAAGAAGGCCGGCGGCGGGATGCGGGTCAGGAACGAGAGCCCCGACCGGGCCATCACCCTCAAGAAGGGCACCGTCTTCCGGTCGCCGTCCGGGGTCGAGTACGTGTCGAAGTTCGACGTCACGGTCCCCAAGGCCAAGCGCGAGTTCGAGATCTCGTACTTCAAGAGCGGCCAGATGAAGCCCTGGCAGACCAAGGTCACCGCCGCCGAGGCGCGGGTCTTCGTCGAGGCGAGGAAGGAAGGCGCGCAGGCGCTCACCACGCAGGCCGCGCAGTACGAGGTCGTCGGGCTCAAGGGCGCCGACGCCGAGAACGTCTACGGCTTCGCGCAGCGGCTCACCACCGAGAAGCAGGACTTCCAGGGCATCAGGGGGGCCTACGAGTTCGACCCGAAGGCGGAGAAATACATCCCCGTCGCGCCGATGAAGGACGCCCGCTGGTACCCCACGCTCGTCACCCTGGAGGACGGCAAAGTCCTGGCGGTCTCCGGCCTGAACGACGTCGGCGACGTCGTCCCCGGCGACAACGAGATCTACGACCCCACGACCAAGACGTGGTCCAAGGGCCCCTTCCGCTACTTCCCCACCTACCCGGCGCTCTTCCTCACCAAGGGCGGCAAGCTGCTCTACACCGGCTCCAACGCGGGCTACGGCCCCGCCGAGAAGGGCCGCGAGCCGGGCCTGTGGGACCTGAAGAAGAACTCCTTCACCAAACTGGGCGGGCTCACCGACCCCGACCAGCTGGAGACCTCCGCCTCCCTGATGCTGCCGCCCGTCCAGGACCAGAAGGTCATGGTGCTCGGCGGCGGCGGGGTCGGCGAGTCCCCGAAGTCCACCGCCCGGACGTCGATCATCGACCTCTCGAAGCAGACCCCGGCCTTCCGGGACGGCCCCACGCTCCCGCAGGGCACGCGCTACCTCAGCAGCGTGCTCATGCCCGACGACACCGTCTTCACCACCGGCGGCTCGGAGCAGTACCGGGGCAGCGGCGGCAGCGACATCCTCAAGGCACAGTTCTACGACCCGAGGTCCAACGCCTTCACGCCCGCCGCCGATCCGACGGTCGGCCGCAACTACCACTCCGAGGCACTGCTGCTGCCCGACGGCCGGGTCGCCACCTTCGGCTCGGACCCGCTCTACGCCAACAAGGCCAACACCAAGCTCGGCTCCTTCGAGCAGCGGATCGAGGTCTTCACCCCGCCGTCGTTGCACCGCGCGGGCAGCGACCGCCCAGTCCTGGGCGAAGGCCCACAGGAACTCGACCAGAACGGCCGCGCCACCTTCCGCACCAAGCACGCGCCCCGCATCACCAAGGCCCGCCTGATGCGCCCGAGCGCGGTCACCCACACGACGGACGTCGAACAGCGATCGGTGGCACTGGCCCTGACAAAGGCGAAGGACTCGGTGACGGTGAAGGCCCCCCTGGACCGGACCCTGGTGCCGCCCGGCTGGTACATGCTCTTCGTCACGGACGGGGAGGGGGTGTCGTCCGAGGCGAAGTGGGTGCAGGTGGGGTGAGCGCTACGCCTTGGCTCTTCTGGCCAGGCCCAGGGCGTAGTCGGGCCACCAGGTGCCGGCGGAGGGGCCGCCGCGGCAGGTGCCGTCCGATTCGCCGGGGCGCTTGATCCACAGGTACGCGTCGACCAGTTCGTCGCCGGTGCGGTCGGTCGGCGGCACGCCCAGCGCGCGGCCCGGCGGATTGCACCAGGCGTCCTCGCCCTGCCCCGGGGCGGGGCCGTCGCCGTTGCGGCTGGTGTCGATGGTGAAGTGGGCGCCGCCGAGCATCCCGGAGAGCTGGGCACCGAAGCCCTTCACCCGGTCGTTGGTCTCGAAGTTGGAGACGTTGAGCGAGAAGCCGTCGGCCTTGGCGATGCCCGCCCGCCGCAAGGGCTCCACCAGCTTGCCCGGATCGTCGATCCACCGCGGATTTCCCGCGTCCAGATACACCCGGGTGTTCGGCTGGCGCTTCAGCCGGTCGACCGCCTCGGAGAGCAACTGGTAGCGCTCGTCGTGGTACTGGGCGGGCGTGCAGCCGTCCGCGACGTGCGGCACGGCGTCCGGCTCCAGGACGACGATCGCGGGCGCGTCCCCGATGGCGGAGGCGAAGGAGTCGATCCAGGTCCGGTACGCCTGCGCGTCGTGCGCGCCGCCCGCCGAGTACATCCCGCAGTCCCGGTGCGGAATGTTGTACGCGACGAAGACCACGGTCCGCTTGTCGGCGGCGGCCCCGCGGACGGCCTTGCTGATGTCCGGTACGGGATCGTCGCCGGCCGGCCAGTCGGCGACCGGCTGCTCCGCGATCCGCTTGAGGAGCTTGGCGTCCTCCGTGCGCCCCTCGGCCTCGTACCGTCGTACCTGGCGGGCCGCCTCGCTGTCCGGGTCGACCCAGAAGGGGGAGCCGCCGGTCGGTGCCGCCTCACTGCGGGCGGAGGGCGGTCCGACGGGGGTACGGGCGGGGCCTTCCGTGTCGCCGCAACCGGTCAGGAGCAGCGCGGAGGCCACGGTCGAGGCCAGGGTCAGGGCGGCGGCGATGCCGGTGCGGCGGGACACGGCGTCATCGTGACATGACGGTCACTCGGGGGACGGGTGCGACACCGGGGACCCGGTCAGGGCCATGCCGATGGGGGTGCGCTCGTAGAGCACCTGGTGGCCGTACCGGCGGGAGGTCAGCAGACCGGCCTCCTTCAGGACGGACAGGTGCGCCGATACGGAGGAGGGGGCGAGGCCCAGGCGGTGCGCGAGCGCGGTCGTGCCGGCGGGCTCGTCGAGCGCGCACAGCACGTCCGCGCGGGCCCGGCCGAGCAGCCGGGCAAGCGCGTCGGGCGTCCGGTCGCGGGCCTCGGCCCACAGGCCGCCGATCCCGCGCGCGGGGTAGACGACGGTCGGCTGCCAGGGCGGGTCGAAGCCGCTCACCACGTCGGGCCAGGTGAAGACGGAGGGCATCAGGACGAGGCCCTGGCCGTCGAGGGCGCGGACGTGTTCGCCGCGGTAGGCGACGGTGAGGGTGGCGCTGTCGGCCGCCCAGCCGAAGCCCGGGTGCAGCTCCTGGAGCAGGCGCTCCAGACCGCCCTCGGCGAGTCGGCGGGAGTGGTACGCGACGTCGGCCTCCAGAAGGGCCCGCAGCCGGGGCCAGTCGGGCGCGATCAGCGCCTCCCAGGCCGCCTGGAGCAGATCCGCGAGCCGCCGCACGGCGCCCGCCGGATCGGCCAGCATCCGCCGCCCCTCGTCGGTCGCGGCGGCGCCGGGGGTGTCCGCGAGCGCCCGCACGAAGTCGTCCCGGGCGAGGGCCGGGTCGGTCTCCCGTACGGCCGCGATCTCGTCCTCGAACGACGCGGCAGGCCCCAGGGGCGGCGGATAGAGGAAGTCGGGGCTGTGCCCGTGCAGGGGCATCAGCAGATGCAGCGGCCCGAGTTCGAGCCCCTGGGCCGCGCCCCGGATCCGCCGCAGCCAGGGCAGGTGGTACCCCTGCTGCCGCGGCCGGGCGAGCACGCGCACGGCGGAGTGCGTCTCCCAGAGCGGCGAGAGCGCGAACCGGATCCGGAGGGGGTCGGCCTCGCCGAAGTGCAGGTGGTAGGGCATGGGGGCTGGGGCCTCGCGGGAAGATTCGGCTGGAGCCGAAAGTCTTGGGCGGGGAGGGCGTGAACGGCAGGCTGCCGCCATGCCGAAGCACGCCAGCAGCCGCCTTCCCGTCGGCCCCGCCACCCCGGCCCTACGGCCCGAGGGCACCGCCGATCCGACGTCCGCCCGCGCGGGCGGCGAGCCGGGCCCGGGGCCCGAGGGCGCAGCCGATCCGGCCTCCGCCCGCGCGGGAGACGCCCGGGGCTCGTGGCCCGAGGCGGTCACCGATCCGGCCTCCGCCCGCGCGGCCGACGAGCCGGGCCCGGGGCTCGAGGCGGTTGCCCACCTGACGTGCGCCCGCGCGGGAGACGACCCGGGCCCGGGGCCCGAAGCGGCCGCCGAACCGACGGGATCCCACGCCGGTGGCGAGCCGGACTCGGCCGTGGCGGAGCCGCGGGCTGCTGCCCCGCTGGGGGCCTGGGGCCCTACCGGCGCCCCGGGTTCGCCGCAAGCCCTACCCGAGGCCCCGGCCCGGCGGTTCGGGCGGTCCGGCGGGCCCACGCCCCGCCGGATCGGTGCCGAGCCAGGCTCGGCCGCGGCGAAGCCGCAGGCCGCCGCACCCGGGGCGCCGGCTGTCCGCGCCCTCGCCCCCACCGAGCCGGGCTCGCGGCCCGAGCCCGCCGCCGAACCGACGGCATCCCACGCCGGTGGCGAGCCGGACTCGGCCGTGGCGGAGCCGCGGGCCGCTGCCCCGCGCGGGGCGTCGGGGGCCGACGCCCCGGACGGGGGTCCCGGGGCCACCCCCGGGTACCGCGCCGTGTTCGGCGTGCCGGAGTTTCGGGTCGTGTTCGGCGCGCATCTGCTGTCTCTGCTCGGGGTCGTCGTGAGTGAGATCGCGCTCACCGTGCTCGTGTACGACCTCACCCGCTCCCCCCTCCTCTCCGCGCTCACCTTCGCGCTCGGATTCCTGCCCTACCTCCTCGGCGGCACCCTCCTCGCCGGGGTCGCCGACCGCCACCCGCCCCGGCGGGTGCTCGTCGGCTGCGATCTCGTGTGCGCCGCCTGCGTCGCGCTCATGGTCGTGCCCGCCACCCCCGTCGCCGGGCTCCTCGTGCTGCGGTGTGTCGTCGCCGCCGTCTCGCCCGTCTTCAACGGGACCCGGATGGCGACCCTCGCCGACATCCTCGGCGAGGGCGACCTCTTCGTCCTCGGGCGCTCCCTCCTCCGAATCGTCTCGCAGAGCGCCCTGCTCACCGGCTTCGCCGTCGGCGGCGTCCTCCTCACCGTCGTCGAGCCGCGCGGCGCCATCGCGATCACCGCCGCCACCTTCCTCGCCTCCGCGCTCCTCCTGCGCTTCGGGACCCGGAAGCGGCCCGCCCGGCGGACGGCATCCGAGCGGCAGAGCGGCAACCTGCGCCTCCTCCGCGACCGCCGCATCCGCGCCCTCATGCTCATGTTCTGGGTGCCGCCCCTGTTCGCCGTCGTCCCCGAGGCCCTCGCCGCCCCCTACGCCGACCAGGCGGGCGTCTCCACCGCCGCGCTCGGGTTGCTGATGTGCGCCCTGCCCGTCGGCACCATCGCGGGCGAGCTGTTCGCCGGGTCCGCCCTGACCGCCACGACCCGCTCCCGGATCGTGTACCCGCTCGTCCTGACCGGCGTCCTGCCCTACCTCCTCTACGCCCTGGAGCCCGGCGCCGCCCTCGCGGGCCTCGCCCTCCTCCTGGCCGGTGCCACCGGCGCGTACACCCTCGGCCTCGACGCCTGGTTCGTCGCCGCCGTCCCCGAGGAGCAGCGGGGCCGGGCCATGACCCTGATGACCGCGGGCATGATGACCGCGCAGGGTGTCGGCATGGCGGGCGCCGGTCTCGCCGCCGAGTTCCTCCCCGTCCACCTCGTCGTCGCCGCCACGGGAGTCCTCGGCACCCTCTGTCTCGGCGTCGTGGTCCGCGATGTACGGGCGACCGAAGTGCGAGACGGGGCTGACCACCATGTGACCAGTGGGTAAGGTCGAGGCGTGCCGAAGCCGCTCAGTCTCCCCTTCGACCCCATCGCCCGCGCCGACGAACTCTGGCAGAAGCGCTGGGGCCCGGTCCCCTCGATGGCCGCGATCACCTCGATCATGCGCGCCCACCAGATCCTCCTTGCGGAGGTCGACGCCGTCGTCAAGCCGTACGGACTGACCTTCGCGCGCTACGAGGCGCTGGTGCTGCTCACCTTCTCCAAGGCCGGTGAGCTGCCGATGTCCAAGATCGGCGAGCGCCTGATGGTCCACCCGACCTCCGTCACCAACACCGTCGACCGGCTCGTGAGGTCCGGTCTCGTCGACAAGCGGCCGAACCCCAACGACGGCCGCGGCACCCTCGCCTCCATCACCGAGAAGGGCCGCGAGGTGGTCGAGGCCGCCACCCGCGACCTGATGGCGATGGACTTCGGGCTTGGGGTCTACGACGCCGAGGAGTGCGCCGAGATCTTCGCGATGCTGCGGCCCCTGCGGGTGGCGGCGCACGACTTCGACGAGTCCTGACCCGCGCGAAGATCGCCCGTAACGTGCCGTTACGCTCGACGGCATGAAATCCAGCGTGCTGACCCGTTACCGCGTCATGGCGTACGTGACCGCCGTCATGCTGCTCGTGCTGTGCACCTGCATGGTCTTCAAGTACGGGTTCGACATGGGCGAGGACGTGACCTTCGCGGTCTCCCAGGCCCACGGCGTCCTCTACATCATCTACCTGATCTTCGCCTTCGACCTGGGCTCCAAGGCGAAGTGGCCGTTCGGCAAGCTCCTGTGGGTGCTGCTGTCCGGGACGATTCCCTTCGCCGCCTTCTTCGTCGAGCGCAAGGTCGTCCGCGAGACGCTTCCGCTGGTCAGCGGCGCGCAGCCGGCGCCCGCCGAGGCGTAACCACGCGGGATCCGAACCTCCGTGCGGATTCGCACGGAGGTTTCCCATCGACATTTACTAGGACGTCCTAGTAAATTCGAAGGTATGGACGCTGACGCGATCGAGGAAGGCCGCCGCCGCTGGCAGGCCCGTTACGACAAGGCCCGCAAGCGCGACGCCGACTTCACCACGCTCTCCGGGGACCCCGTCGAGCCGGTCTACGGGCCCCGGCCCGGGGACACCTACGAGGGCTTCGAGCGCATCGGCTGGCCCGGCGAGTACCCCTTCACCCGTGGGCTGCACGCCACCGGCTACCGCGGCCGGACCTGGACCATCCGCCAGTTCGCCGGCTTCGGCAACGCCGAGCAGACCAACGAGCGGTACAAGATGATCCTGGCCAACGGCGGTGGTGGCCTGAGCGTCGCCTTCGACATGCCCACCCTCATGGGCCGCGACTCCGACGACGCGCGCTCGCTCGGCGAGGTCGGCCACTGCGGTGTCGCCATCGACTCCGCCGCCGACATGGAGGTCCTCTTCAAGGACATCCCGCTCGGCGACGTCACCACCTCGATGACCATCTCCGGGCCCGCCGTGCCCGTCTTCTGCATGTACCTGGTCGCCGCCGAGCGCCAGGGCGTCGACCCGGGCGTGCTCAACGGCACGCTCCAGACCGACATCTTCAAGGAGTACATCGCGCAGAAGGAGTGGCTCTTCCAGCCCGAGCCGCACCTGCGCCTCATCGGCGACCTGATGGAGCACTGCGCCCAGGGCATCCCGGCGTACAAGCCGCTCTCCGTCTCCGGCTACCACATCCGCGAGGCCGGGGCGACGGCCGCGCAGGAGCTCGCGTACACCCTCGCCGACGGCTTCGGCTACGTCGAGCTCGGTCTCAGCCGCGGCCTGGACGTCGACGTCTTCGCGCCGGGTCTGTCGTTCTTCTTCGACGCGCACCTCGACTTCTTCGAGGAGATCGCCAAGTTCCGCGCCGCCCGCCGGATCTGGGCGCGCTGGATGAAGGAGGTGTACGGCGCCAAGACGGACAAGGCGCAGTGGCTCCGCTTCCACACCCAGACCGCCGGTGTCTCCCTCACCGCCCAGCAGCCGTACAACAACGTCGTACGGACCGCGGTGGAGGCCCTCTCCGCCGTCCTCGGCGGCACCAACTCGCTGCACACCAACGCCCTCGACGAGACCCTCGCGCTCCCCAGCGAGCAGGCCGCCGAGATCGCGCTGCGCACCCAGCAGGTGCTGATGGAGGAGACGGGCGTGGCCAACGTGGCCGACCCGCTCGGCGGCTCCTGGTACGTGGAGCAGCTCACCGACCGCATCGAGGCCGACGCCGAGAAGATCTTCGACCAGATCAAGGAGCGTGGCCGCCGCGCCCACCCGGACGGGCAGCACCCGATCGGACCGATCACCTCCGGCATCCTGCGCGGCATCGAGGACGGCTGGTTCACCGGCGAGATCGCCGAGTCCGCCTTCCAGTACCAGCAGTCCCTGGAGAAGGGCGACAAGCGGGTCGTCGGCGTCAACTGCCACCACGGCTCGGTCACCGGCGACCTGGAGATCCTCCGGGTCAGCCACGAGGTCGAGTGGGAGCAGGTCCGGGTCCTCGGCGAGCGCAAGGCCCGCCGCGACGACGCCCGGGTGCGCGCCGCGCTCGACTCGATGCTGGCGGCGGCCCGGGACGGCTCTAACATGATCGGCCCGATGCTCGACGCGGTACGGGCGGAGGCCACGCTCGGCGAGATCTGCGGCGTGCTCCGCGAGGAGTGGGGCGTCTACACGGAGCCCCCGGGCTTCTGACCGTACGAGTAACCGTACGAACCGTACGAGCTGTTACGCGAGAGGGCGGTGCCGGAACTCCGGCACCGCCCTCTCACGTGACAGGGGAGCTCAGCCCCGCCGCCGCGCCCAGGCCGCCGATGAGGAGGGCCGTGAAGCGCTGGACCCATGCCTCGTCGACCGGTTCCGCGCTCACCAGGGCGCGGTGGACCACCGCGCCGGCAATCACGTCGAAGATGAGGTCGTCGGTGCTGTCGACCGACTCCGGGTCCCGGCCCGCGGGGAGTTCGCCGCGCTCCTGCGCCCGCTGGCGGCCTTCGAGGACCAGTCGCTTCTGGCGGTCGACGATGGAGGCGCGGATCCGTTCGCGCAGCGGCTCGTCGCGGGTGGACTCCGCCACCACCGCCATCAGCGCGGTCTTGGTCTCGGGCCGCTGGAGGAGTTCGGCGAACTGCAGGACCACGTTTCCGATGTCGGCTCGGAGGGAACCCAGGTCGGGGAGTTCGAGTTCGTCGAAGAGGACGGCGACGGCGTCCACGACGAGTTCGTTCTTGCTCGCCCAGCGCCGGTAGAGGGTCGTCTTGGCGACCCCGGCCCGGCCCGCCACATCGCCCATCGTCAGCTTGGACCAGCCCAGTTCGACCAGCGCGGCACGGGTCGCCTCGAGGATCGCGGCATCGGCCTCGACACTGCGGGGGCGTCCGGTACGGCTGCGGGAACTGGTGCGGTTACACATGGGCATCGACCATACCCGCCGGTAGGTATTGCGCCAGAGGCCGGTGGTGTGAGCCAGTTCACCGGGTGGATCTATCCGTGAGCCGGGTGTGGGAGTTACGCTACGACTCGTAGCGAAAGGCTTTGAGCGGCCCCAGCGACAACCACACGCACCAGGTGGGGACCCGGTGCAACAGAACGCGAACCGTGCACTCCGGTGCACGGTTCTGCCATGACTTACCGGTTACGCGCGCGGAAGGGGGAGGATGTACTCATGCAGCCCAGAAACATGTCCATGAGCGGCGTCGTCGACCTCGCCGCGGTGAAGGCGGCCGGAGAGGCCAAGGCGAAGGCGGAGCAGGCGCGTGCCGAGGCCGCCCGGCAGGGTGGCGCGGCGGCCGTCGCCCCCTCTGCCCTGGTGATCGATGTCGACGAGGCCGGCTTCGAGCGTGATGTCCTGCTGCGCTCCAACGAGGTTCCGGTCGTCATCGACTTCTGGGCCGAGTGGTGCGAGCCGTGCAAGCAGCTCAGCCCCCTCCTGGAGCGGCTCGCCACCGAGTACAACGGCCGCTTCCTGCTGGCCAAGATCGACGTCGATGCCAACCAGATGCTGATGCAGCAGTTCGGTATCCAGGGGATTCCGGCAGTCTTCGCGGTGGTCGCCGGCCAGGCGCTGCCGCTCTTCCAGGGCGTCGTGCCCGAGGCCCAGATCCGGCAGACCCTGGACCAGCTGATCCAGGTCGGCGAGGAGCGCTTCGGCCTCACGGGCATCACCGTCGACCCGAACGCCGAGCCCGAGGGCGCCGCCGCCCCGGCCGCGGCGCCGGCCGGTCCGTACGACGCGCTGCTCGAAGCGGCCATGTCGGCGCTGGACGCCGGTGACCTGGCCGGTGCCGTCCAGGCGTACAAGAACGTGCTCGCGGACGACCCCGGTCACCCGGAGGCCAAGCTGGGTCTGGCCCAGGCGGAACTGCTCGCCCGGGTGCAGGACATGGACCCGCAGCAGGTGCGCAAGAACGCGGCCGACAACCCGGCCGACGTCACCGCGCAGATCGCCGCCGCCGACCTCGATCTGGTGGGCGGTCACGTCGAGGACGCCTTCGGCCGACTGGTGGACGCCGTGCGGCGTACGGCCGGTGAGGAGCGGGACGCGGCACGGCTGCGGCTCCTGGAGCTCTTCGAGGTCATCGGCCCGGAGGACCCCCGGGTCACGGCGGCCCGTCAGGCCCTCGCCCGGGTGCTGTTCTAGGCGCCCCGAATCGCGCCGATTTGGCGACACAGTGACATAACGCGGCCGCGCTTTACCAAAACTTGGTAATCGCGGCCGCTGTTACTTGCAGTAAATCGAACCCGGCGTTCTGTCCGGCTTTCTCCCTCAACCTCCAGATGTACAGACACGGTGAGCTGCACCCTGTGTGCCCGGGTGACATCGCCCTGTCGTGGCGTGGTTATCCACCCGTTACTAGCGGGTAACGAACCCCCTTGTGCCCCGGCGCGGAATGGACCACGATCGGCCACGCTCGGTCCTCCACCGCACCAGCCCGGCAACCAACCGGGTTCGCGGCGAGGGTCCCCACCGAGCGGGTCGGCGACAGTGGCGCCGGCCGTGGACAGGGGGGTTCCTGCTCTGACCGGCAGGGCCTGTCCAAGCAGGGTTGCGCGCAAGGCGTGGCCAGTGGTTGTCGCTCGGGGGTGATCGCCGGTGATTCGGACGCGCATCGCGCCGCCCGATGCTCGGCGCTCTCCTTCCCGAGGACGTAGCACTTCTCCCATCCCAGGACGGGCCCTGGGCCCATCCGGAGATGTACGTCCGAGAAGGAGGATTCTCATGAAGTCCCAGGTTCGTGGCGGGACCAGATGGAAGCGGTTCGCCGTCGTCATGGTGCCGAGTGTGGCCGCGACGGCCGCGATCGGTGTCGGCCTGGCCCAGGGCGCGCTTGCCGCGTCCTTCAGCATCTCCGGCCAGGAGTTCAAGGTTAAGGCCGACAGCCTTGTCGGTAAGGACTTCGTCCAGTACGGCAATGTCGTCTCGGGCAAGGACCTCGAGGGCAAGCCCTTCGCTCAGCCGGTGGGTGTCTCGGGCTTCTCCGAGGCCTGGATCACCAACATGTGCCAGTCCGTCGTGACGCCGAACGTGCCGTTCCTCGGCAACGTCTCGCTGGAGCTGCGGGCCGGTACGGACGCGAAGAACCCGGTGTACGCGAAGGACATCTACCTCGATGTCTCGTCGCTCGAGGCGGACGCCGAGTTCGGCAACATCGACATCGGCGTGGCCGCGGGTTCGCTCCCGAAGTCCGAGGGCAAGCCGGGCATCCAGCCGGGTACCAAGGCCAACCCGTACGGCTTCTCGCAGCGCGCCGAGACGGCGAAGCTCATGGACGTGAGGCAGAAGGCGTGGGCGACGACCGCCGCCACCTTCAAGCTTCCCGACCTGAAGCTGAAGCTGCACACGGGCGCTCCCAAGGAGTGCTTCACCGAGTAGTACGCACCCGGCGGGTGGGGTCGTTCCCTACGGCCCTGCCCGCTCCGGTCCGTAACGCTGTTCACCACCTTTCTTACGCAACACCGCTTCCAGGGAGCTGTTTTCCATGAGCGCCGAGTCCACTGCTTCCCGCGGAGTCCCGAGCGAGAACCGTTTCCGTACCTGGCGGGGCGAGCGTCCCTTCTGGGCGGGCTTGCTCACGATCCTCGGCGGCGTACCGATCGCGTATCTCCCATACGGCGACATGCGACTCGGCAACATGACGATCGCCATCGCGACGACGGCCGGAGCCGGAGCGCTGATCATCGGCGTCCTGCTCATCACGCTCGGACTGACGATGTGGTTCCAGCCCATCGTCCGGGTGTTCGCGGGCGTCGCGGCCATCGTGCTGGGGCTCGTCTCCATCCCGGTGTCGAACTTCGGCGGCCTCGTCATCGGATTCCTGCTCTCCCTGATCGGCGGCGGGATGTCCATCGCCTGGGCGCCCGGCGTCCCGGTGGAGGAGACGGCCGAGGCGGAGGCCCCGCGGGGCGAGCACGAGAACGACGGTCAGCCGCAGGGCGCGGAGGCCCAGGAGGAGGCCCAGGGGGTCGACTTCGCGAAGGCCCCGGTCCCGGAGCAGCGTGCCGCGGAGGACGCGCAGGCGGGCCCCGGCGCGCAGGCGACCGAAACGACGATCGACGCCAACGGCGGGAGGAACAGTGCGGGGTGACGAAACACAGTCGGCGCAGTCGGCGACGGCTGCGGACGGCGCCACTCTGGCTAGCAAAGGTCCGCGGCACGCGGCTCCGCGCAAGTCGCTGCTGAACAAGATCCAGGGGCCCGCGGGCAAGGCGATGGCCCTGGCCGCCATGCCGACCGCGGTCCTCATGGGCATGGGCATGGCGCCCAGGCTCGCCGTCGCCGACGAGAAGGACATCCCCTTCGCGCCCGGTCCGTGCGTGACCCGCTCGGACGAGCCGGTGGCCGAGGAGTCGACGAAGCCTGCGGCGACCGCGACCCCGAAGCCCACGGCGAGCGCGAGTGCGAGTGCGACCGCGTCGCCGAAGCCGGAGCCGGAGCCCACCCAGGGTCAGGAGTCGCCCAAGCCGACGGCCAGCCCCTCGGCGACCGAGACGGCCACGACGCAGCAGGCCCCGGCACCGGCGCCCACCCCGACGAAGAGTGTCAACCCGCTCGACCCGCTGGGTGTCGGCGACAAGATCAAGGACCTCTTCGACGGGCCGGACGCCACCTCGACGGCCACCCCGACGACGGCGCCGACGACCGCGCCGGCGCCGACCGCCTCGGCGACGGAGAAGCCCTCTGCCCCCGCGCCCGACGCCAAGCCGACGACCACGGCACCGACGGCCCCCAAGGCCGACGAGCTGTTCGACAAGACCAAGGCCGCGATCGAGGACGCCGCGGACAAGGTCGGTGCCAAGGTCCAGGAGCTGCCGGAGGACGCCAAGGGCCTCGACGCCAAGAAGGACGAGGACATACCCGACGGCGCCAAGCCGCGCTTCCCCTGCCCCGAGCCCGACCCCGAGGCGCTCGCGGCGGCGGAGCTGGAGCAGGGCATCCCGCTGCTCCCGGACGAGCCGTGGATCCTCAACAGCACGAGGCTCACGCTCAAGGGCCTGAAGTACCACGGCATCGTCGAGGTCAAGACGGGCAGCGGAAAGATCAAGAAGGTCCTGAAGTTCACCGCGAAGGACGGCGTGGACATCAAGGACCTGCACCAGCGCACGGTCCACTCGGACGGTCTCACCGGCCACGTCCGGTCCGACAAGGGCTCGACGTCGACCATGACCAACGGCACGGTGACCATGTACACGGAGCAGCTGAAGGGCAACCTCTTCGGCATCATCCCGGTCACCTTCAACCCGCAGACCCCGCCGCCGCTCGACGTACCGTTCGCGATCTTCACGGACGTGGAGGTCATCCAGGCGGGCCAGTTCGGCGGCACGCTCACGGTCCCGGGCCTGCGCAACACGATCGAGCCCAACTGACCGACCCCGCAGCTATTTCGGGAGCCGCATATGACGAGGGCCCCCGTCCGATCCGGACGGGGGCCCTCGTCATGCCAGGGGCGGGAGCGTCAGGCGGGCTGGCCGCCGCCCAGGTGGTGGACCCGGACCATGTTCGTGGTGCCCGGGACGCCGGGGGGCGAGCCGGCCGTGATGACCATGGTGTCGCCCTCGTTGTAGCGCTGGAGCTTGAGCAGCTCGGCGTCGACGATGTCGACCATCGCGTCGGTGGTCTCCACGAACGGGGCGAGGAAGGACTCCACACCCCAGCTCAGGGTGAGCTGGTTGCGGGTCGACTCGTCCGTGGTGAAGGCCAGGATCGGCTGCTGCGCGCGGTAGCGCGACAGGCGGCGGGCGGTGTCGCCGGACTTGGTGAAGGCGATCAGCGCCTTGCCGTCCAGGAAGTCCGCGATCTCGCAGGCCGCGCGGGCCACCGAACCGCCCTGCGTACGCGGCTTCTTGCCCGGTACGAGCGGCTGCAGGCCCTTGGAGAGCAGCTCCTCCTCGGCCGCGGCGACGATCTTCGACATGGTCTTGACCGTCTCGATGGGGTAGGCGCCCACGCTCGACTCCGCCGAGAGCATGACCGCGTCCGCGCCGTCCAGGATCGCGTTGGCCACGTCGGAGGCCTCGGCGCGCGTGGGGCGGGAGTTGGTGATCATCGACTCCATCATCTGGGTGGCGACGATGACCGGCTTGGCGTTGCGGCGGCACATCTCCACGAGGCGCTTCTGCACCATCGGGACCTTCTCCAGCGGGTACTCCACCGCGAGGTCGCCACGGGCCACCATGACGGCGTCGAAGGCGGCGACCACGTCGGCCATGTTCTCCACCGCCTGCGGCTTCTCCACCTTGGCGATGACCGGGACCCGGCGGCCCTCCTCGTCCATCACCTTGTGGACGTCCTTGACGTCGTCGGCGTTGCGGACGAAGGAGAGGGCGACCATGTCGCAGCCCATCCGGAGCGCGAAGCGGAGGTCCTCGACGTCCTTCTCGGACAGGGCCGGCACGTTGACCGCCGCGCCGGGAAGGTTGATGCCCTTGTGGTCGGAGATGACACCGCCCTCGATGACCACGGTCTTGACCCGCGTGCCCTCGACCTCGACGACCCGCAGCTCGACGTTGCCGTCGTTGATCAGGACCTGGTCGCCCTTGGAGACGTCACCCGGCAGACCCTTGTACGTGGTGCCGCAGATGGACTTGTCACCGGGGACGTCCTCGGTGGTGATGGTGAACTCGTCACCGCGCACCAGCTCGACGGGACCCTCCGCGAAGGTCTCCAGACGGATCTTGGGGCCCTGGAGGTCGGCGAGCACGCCCACGGCGCGGCCGGTGTCCGCCACCGCCCTGCGGAGACGGTCGTACCGCTCCTGGTGCTCTGCCTGGGTCCCGTGGCTCATGTTGAATCGGGCCACGTTCATACCGGCCTCGATGAGCGCTTTCAGCTGCTCGTACGAGTCGACGGCGGGGCCCAGCGTGCAGACGATTTTGGAACGGCGCATGAGCGGATCCTATCGGTTTGTTTCACTGCGGAATATTCCGTCTGGTGGAAAGTACAAATGGGCGCAGGGTCGCTCAGGCGTTCACTTCCGGAGCGGCCGAGGCCACCAGTTCGTAGCTCTGGCGCGCGATCTCCAGCTCCTCGTCCGTCGGCACCACGGCGACCGCCACCCGCGCGTACTCCGGCGAGATGATCCGTGCCTCGTCGGACCGTGCGGCGTTGAGGCCGGCGTCCACCGCCAGGCCCAGCTCCTCCAGGCCCGCGATCGCAGCTTCCCGCACCGGGGCCGCGTTCTCCCCGACACCCGCCGTGAACGCCACCGCGTCCACCCGCCCGAGTACCGCGTAGTACGCCCCGATGTACTTCTTCAGCCGGTGGATGTAGATGTCGAAGGCGAGCGCCGCACGCTCGTCGCCCTCGTCGATCCGCCGGCGGATCTCCCGCATGTCGTTGTCGCCGCAGAGTCCGACGAGCCCCGACTTCTTGTTGAGCAGTACGTCGATCTCGTCCGTCGTCATCCCGCCCACCCGCTCCAGGTGGAAGGTGACCGCCGGGTCGATGTCGCCCGAGCGGGTGCCCATGACCAGGCCCTCCAGCGGGGTGAGGCCCATCGAGGTGTCCACGCACCGCCCGCCCCGGACGGCCGAGGCGGAGGCGCCGTTGCCCAGGTGCAGCACGATCACGTTCACCTCCTCCGGCTCCCTGCCTAGCAGCCGCGCCGTCTCGCGCGACACATAGGCGTGCGAGGTGCCGTGGAAGCCGTACCGCCGGATGCGGTGGGCGTCCGCGGTCTCCACGTCGATCGCGTAGCGGGCGGCGGACTCCGGCATCGTCGTGTGGAAGGCGGTGTCGAAGACCGCGACCTGCGGCAGGTCGGGGCGGAGCGACATCGCCGTACGGATGCCGGTGAGGTTCGCCGGGTTGTGCAGCGGCGCGACCGGGACGAGCCGCTCGATCTCGGCGAGCACCTCGTCGTCGATCACGGTCGGCGCGCTGAAGCGCAGACCGCCGTGCACCACCCGGTGGCCGATCGCGGCCAGCTCGGGGGAGTCCAGGCCCAGGCCGTCCGCCGCCAGCTCCTCGGCCACCGCCTTCAGAGCGGCCGCGTGGTCGGAGATCGGCCCGTTCTTCTCGCGCTTCTCTCCCGCGCCGCCCTGGAGCGGGGTGTGGACCAGACGCGAGGTCTCCTCGCCGATCCGCTCCACCAGACCGACCGCGAGCCGACTCTGGTCACGCATGTCGAGCAGCTGGTACTTCACCGACGACGAGCCGGAGTTGAGGACGAGGACACGGGTGGGGGTCGTCATGCGTTGAGCTCCTGGGGGACCTGGGACTGGATCGCCGTGATGGCGACCGTGTTGACGATGTCGCTGACGAGCGCGCCGCGCGAGAGGTCGTTCACCGGCTTGCGCAGGCCCTGCAGGACGGGCCCGACGGCCACGGCGCCGGCCGAGCGCTGCACGGCCTTGTAGGTGTTGTTGCCGGTGTTGAGGTCCGGGAAGATCAGCACGGTCGCCTGCCCGGCCACCTCCGACCCCGGCAGCTTGGTCGCGGCGACGGACGGCTCGACGGCCGCGTCGTACTGGATCGGCCCCTCGATCCGCAGCTCCGGGTGGGACTCCCGTACCAGCTCGGTCGCCTCGCGGACCTTCTCGACGTCCGCGCCGGAGCCCGAGGTGCCGGTGGAGTACGAGAGCATCGCGATCCGCGGCTCGACACCGAAGCGGGCCGCGGTGGCCGCCGACTGGACTGCGATGTCCGCGAGCTGCTCGGCGTTCGGGTCCGGGTTGACCGCGCAGTCGCCGTACACCAGCACACTGTCGGCCAGGCACATGAAGAAGACGGAGGAGACGATCGAGGCGTCCGGCTTCGTCTTGATGATCTCGAAGGCCGGCCGGATGGTGGCGGCCGTGGAGTGCACCGAGCCGGAGACCATGCCGTCGGCCATGCCCTGCTCGACCATCAGGGTGCCGAAGTAGTTGACGTCCGCCACGACGTCGAGCGCCAGCTCCACCGTCACGCCCTTGTGGGCGCGCAGCCCCGCGTAGAGCTCGGCGAACTCCTGGCGCAGCTCCGAGGTCTGCGGATCGATCAGGTGGGTGTCCCCGAGGTCGATGCCGAGGTCGGCGGCCTTCTTGCGGATGATCTCGACGTCGCCGAGCAGGGTCAGGTCGCAGACGTCCCGGCGCTGCAGCACGTCGGCGGCGCGCAGCACCCGCTCCTCGGTGCCCTCCGGCAGCACCACCCGGCGGCGGTCGGCGCGCGCCTGCTCCAGGAGGTCGTTCTCGAACATCATCGGGGTGACCCGGCCGGTGCGGGCCACCGACATCCGCTTCAGCAGGTCGGCGGTGTCCACGTGGCGCTCGAAGAGGCCGATGGCGGTCTCCGCCTTGCGGGGTGTGGCCGCACTCAACTTCCCTTCGAGGGAGAAGAGTTCGGCGGCCGTGGGGAAGCTGGTGCCGGGGACGGAGATGACCGGGGTGCCGGGGGCCAGGCGGGCGGCCAGGGTCAGGATCTCCGCGCTGGGCAGCTCGTTCAGGGTGAGCAGCACGCCGGCGATGGGCGGGGTTCCGGCCGAATGGGCCGCGAGCGCGCCCACGACGAGGTCGGCGCGGTCCCCGGGGGTGACCACCAGGCAACCGGGGGTGAGCGCGTTGAGGAAGTTCGGCAGCATCGCGCCGCCGAAGACGAAGCCCAGCGCGTCCCGGGCCAGGCCCGCGTCGTCGCCGAGCACGACCGAGGCCCCGAGGTGGTGGGTGATCTGGGAGACCGTGGGCGCGGACAGGGCGGGCTCGTCGGGCAGGACGTAACAGGGCACAGGCAGCCGGGCCGACAGCCGCTCGGCGATGGCAGCCCGGTCGTCGCCGGCCACCCGGTTGACGACCATCGCGAGGACGTCGCAGCCGAGCCCGTCGTACGCCCGGAAGGCGTTGCGGGCCTCGGCCCGTACGGACTCGGCGGCCTGGCCCTTGCCTCCGACGACCGGTATCACCGAGGCGCCGAACTCGTTGGCGAGGCGCGCGTTGAGCGCCAGTTCGTCGGGGAGCTGGGTGGCGGCGAAGTCCGTACCGAGGACGAGCACGACCTCGTAGTCGCGGGCCACCGCGTGGAAGCGGTCGACGAGCCGCGAGACCAGCTCGTCGGTGCCCCGCTCGGCCTGGAGCGCGGAGGCCTCGTGGTAGTCCATGCCGTAGACGCTCGCCGGGTCCTGGGAGAGCCGGTAGCGGGCGCGGAGCAGATCGAAGAGGCGGTCGGGGCGGTGGTGCACCAGGGGCCGGAACACCCCCACCCGGTCCACCTGGCGGGTCAGGAGCTCCATGACTCCCAGCTCGACGACCTGCCGGCCGTCCCCGCGGTCGATCCCGGTCACGTACACGCTGCGCGTCACGCCGTGGTCTCCTGTCCAGTCCTGTCCGCCCCGGCCGCGCGCTCGTCACGTCAACCGAGTGTGTTCAAAAAACCCCGATAGGGTGGCAATGCCCTCTTGACAATACCTCTGGGGGTGGATAGGGCGCAGGCCGGACCAACGGCTTGGGAACAGGGGACGACGGGCCTCCGGGGCCGGGCACGCGGAGTAGTCGGGAGCGCGGCGGCCGTGCCGGGCGTGGGAGAATCGACAGAGCTCACATGTACCACTACGAGCAGGAGACACGGCACGATGCGCATCGGAGTTCTCACCGCAGGCGGCGACTGTCCCGGCCTGAACGCAGTGATCCGGTCGGTCGTGCACCGGGCTCTGACCGGCCACGACGACGAAGTCATCGGCTTCGAGGACGGGTTCAAGGGTCTCCTCGACGGCCACTACCGGCCCCTCGACCTCGACGCGGTCAGCGGCATCCTCGCCCGCGGCGGCACCATCCTCGGCTCCGCCCGCCTGGAGCGCAACCGGCTGTCCGAAGCGGCCGAGTCCGCCCCGGAGTTGGCCAAGGAGTACGGCATCGACGTACTCATCCCGATCGGCGGCGAGGGCACGCTGACCGCCGCCCGGATGCTCTCCGACGCCGGCATGCCCGTCGTCGGCGTCCCGAAGACGATCGACAACGACATCTCCTCCACCGACCGTACCTTCGGCTTCGACACCGCCGTGGGGGTGGCGACGGAGGCCATAGACCGTCTCAAGACCACCGCCGAGTCCCACCAGCGCGTGATGGTCGTCGAGGTGATGGGCCGGCACGCCGGCTGGATCGCCCTGGAGTCCGGCATGGCCGGCGGTGCCCACGGCATCTGCCTGCCCGAACGGCCCTTCCAGGTCGACGATCTGGTCAAGATGGTCGAGGAGCGCTTCGCGCGCGGCAAGAAGTTCGCCGTCATCTGCGTCGCCGAGGGCGCGCACCCCGCCGAGGGCTCGATGGAGTACAAGAAGGGCGAGATCGACCCGTACGGCCACGAGCGCTTCCAGGGCATCGGCAACCGGCTCGCGGTCGAACTGGAGCGGCGCCTCGGCAAGGAGGCGCGGCCGGTCATTCTCGGGCACGTCCAGCGCGGCGGCACGCCGACGGCGTACGACCGGGTGCTCGCGACCCGCTTCGGCTGGCACGCGGTGGAGGCCGCGCACAGCGGCGAGTTCGGGAAGATGACGGCGCTGCGCGGCACGGACATCATGATGGTGCCGCTGGCCGAGGCCGTGACGCGACTGAAGACCGTCCCGGAGAGCCGGATGTCCGAGGCCGAGTCGGTCTTCTGACCAGCGTGTCTTTCTGACCAGCACGTCATACGCGTCATCAGGGTGTGCGGGTCCCGATCATCCCCCCGTGGACGATCGGGGCCCGTTTCCACTCTTGAGCCGAAGAGCCGGATCAACAAGGCTTGGGCCTGTCCCGGACATGTCCCAACCCTGTCCGGGGGAGGG
The DNA here is from genome assembly GCF_055563935.1 of Streptomyces sp. NPDC029169. NCBI lineage: Bacteria > Bacillati > Actinomycetota > Actinomycetes > Kitasatosporales > Streptomycetaceae > Streptomyces > Streptomyces sp. NPDC029169. The sequence goes on along the minus strand of NZ_JBVHXA010000010.1, from coordinate 258,436 downwards.
GTGGGGAGCAGGCATGACCGAGGGATACGCCGGCGGGGGCGGCGCGCCCGACCCGCGCGAGGCGACCGACGCCGCCTCGTTCCTCGCGCGGCTCCAGGCGCTCAAGGACTGGTCCGGACTGACGTACCGCGAGCTGTCGGCCCGCGCCGAGGCCCTCGGCGACGTCCTCCCCCGCTCGACGGTGGCGAACATGCTCGCCCGCTCGACCGTCCCCCGCGAGGAGCTGCTGACCTCGTTCGTCCGCGCCTGCGGGGTGGCGCCCGGGGAGCTGGAGAACTGGCAGGCGGTGCGGAAGGAACTGGCGGTACGAGGGGTGTACGAGGACGGGGTCGGGGACGGGGACGCCGACGGGGACGAGGTCGGGGACGCGACCCCGGCCCGGACCCCGGACACCGCGTGGCCGGCGGCGACGGAGCCCGCGCCCGGCTCCGAGTCCGAGCCTGAATCCCCCGCCCCCCGCTCCTTCCGCATACGCCGGACGGTCGTCGCGCTCGTCGCCGTCGCCGGGCTCGTCCTCGCCGGGGTCAGCGTCGTCTTCGCCCTCATCGGGGACGGGAGCGGGGACGGGCACGGCGGCGGGGGCGACCGGCCGGAGAAGCCCGTGTCCCAGACCGTCACCGCGCCCGCCGCCGGGGACGTACAGATACGGGTGATCGGCTCGGACCTCTGCCTGAACGAACGGCGCGGCGGCCGCAGCGGCCAGATCCACCAGCGGGAGTGCGCGGGCGCCGACGTCCCCCGCTACTCGCTCAAGGAGCTCGGGTCCGGCGAGTGGCGGATCGTCTCCGAGCACCCGGACTACGGCCCCGGCTGCTCCGGCATCCCGTCCGGCGGCCGTGTCCCGGACGCCGCGTTCGAGGACTCCGAGTGCGGCGACCCGACCCGTGTCGAAAGGTTCCGCCTGGAGCCCTTCGGCAGCCCGGTCGCCGGCTACCGCATCGTTCCCGCGGGCTCGGCGACCGCGAACTCCTGCGTGACCGTCGTCGGCGACCGCACCGCCGCATGGGCGAAGCTGGCCCAGGCGCCCTGCCGGACGGACGCCCGGGGCCAGCTCTTCAGCTTCGACCGCCGCTAGACCGTGTCCGGAGACGTCAGCCCCGGATCATCGCCATCAGCTGCTCGTGGGTCTCGGCATCGGCGGCCGCGACGAGCCCGCGGCCGCCGCCGGCCGGCCCGATCGGGGCCCCGTCGATCCCGGTGACGACGCAGCCGGCAGCCCGGCACAGCGTGATACCGGCGGCGAAGTGCACGCTCCCGGACAGGTCGCCGCCATCGGTGACGTAGGCGGCGCGCTTGCCCGCCGCGACCCAGGCCAGCGCCAGCGTCGTGGACACCACCCGAGGCCGGAACCGCTCGACGAATCCGGGGTGGGCCAGGAGGTCCACCGCGCGGAATCCGGGAGCGCCCGGGAACGGCGGATCCAGGTTGACGTCCACCAGCCGGGTGGCCGGCGTGGGAGCGAGCCGGGCCACGGCGCCGTCGTGCCGCACCCAGGCCGCGTCGCCGTCGGTGCAGAAGACCTCGCCGCTGAACGGGTCGGCCACCGCGGCCGCCCCCGTGCGCAGAGCCACGTTGACGGCCACCAGCATGTTGCCGACGGCGTAGTTCAGCGTGCCGCAGAGGGGATCCACCAGCCACTGGCGCGCGGCATCGGCTGCACCCTGCCGGCCGCCCTCCTCGCCGAGTACCGCGTCATCGGGCCGCGCGGCACGGATGACGTCGAGGATCGCCTTCTCGGCCGCCACGTCGGCGGCGGTGGCGAAGTCCCCGGCGCCCTTGTCGATACGGGCGAGCCGCTGACCGTAGAGGGCGCGTACGACGTCCGCGCCGGCGGTCACCGCGGCCACGGCCACGCCCGTGTCGTCGAGGACCGCGGATGTGTTGATCATGTCCATGGCGCGGAGGATAGCGACGCGGAGCCGATCTCCGCCGCCTTATGAGCTGGCCTTACGAGCCGACCTTAGAGCCGGCCTTACGAGCCGACCGCCTCCCAGAAGTGCTGCACGATCCCGTCCAGGTACTCCCGGCCGGCCTCGCCGCTGTCGCCCGAGGCGCCCCAGCTGCTCGTGGCCACCATCTTGGCGTGGTACTCCGTGTAGAGCTGCTGGAGCGCCGACTCCACAAGCCGCTTGGGCAGCGGCAGGAGCTTCACGACGGGACGGACGTACGCCTGCCAGCGCGTCGTGGCCGCGTCCCGCAGCAGCGCCGCCAGGTCCTCGTCGCGGCCCGTCACCTTGAGCAGGGCGCGCGGCCCGAGCCCGAGGACCTCGGCGAGGGCCGCGGTCTGGCGTTCGTTGCCGCGCCAGCGGCCCGCCTCCTCCATCCGTAGATAGCCGGCCGTGTCGAGGCCCACCCGTCGGGCCAGGTCGTCGGCGGCGAGCCCGCGGGAGATCCGGTGCTCGCGCAGGGTGGTGGCGTCGGCGATCAGCTCACCGGGGGCGCACCACAGGACGCCCGCGAGTGCGCTGAGCTCCTGTGCCGAGGGGGCGAGGCGCCCGCGTTCCCAGGCGACGACGGTTTCGGGGGTGATGGGCAGTCCGTACTGTGCGCGCAGCCCGTAGGCGACGTGGCCCGGGGCCATGCCGAGGCCTTCACGCAGATGGCGTGCGGCGAGCGCGTTGAACGGAGGTGGGGGAGGGGAGGGAGGGGTGTGGTGCACGCTGACACGCTAGATGCGGAACGTGACCGTTGGCTACGGTGCGTTCACCCAAGGCCAGATGTCGTAGAAACGTGGGAACCCGGCGGTAACCATCCGTAATGATCACGTAGGCGTTCGGTGACCGGGGGGTGGAGTCCGGTCAGCGGACGATCGTCGTGATCCAGCGGTACTGGAGCTCCGGCCGGCCGATCTGTCCGTACTGCGGGGCTCGTGCCGCCCGGCCGTCCGTGACCAGTTGCTCAAGGTAGCGGCGGGCGGTGATCCGGGAGATGCCGACTGCCGCGGCGGCCTCGGTGGCGGTCAGTCCGTCCGGCGCGTCCCGGAGGGTACGGGTGACGGCCTCCAGGGTGGGAGCGCTCAGGCCCTTGGGGAGCGAGGCCGGCTGCGGGGTGCGCAGGGTCGCGAGGGCGCGGTCCACCTCGTCCTGGCCGGACGCCTCGCCTGCGGTCGCCCGGAACTCGGCGTATCGGCTGAGCCGGTCCCGCAGGGTCGCGAAGGTGAACGGCTTCAGGACGTACTGCACGACGCCGAGGGAGACGCCCTCCCGCACGATGGCGAGATCACGGGCGGAGGTCACCGCGATGACGTCCGCCGAGTGGCCGCCGGCGCGCAGCGAGCGGAGCAGCTGGAGACCGTGCCCGTCGGGGAGGTAGAGGTCGAGCAGGATGAGGTCGACGGGGGTCCGGTCGAGTACCCGCACGGCGGCGGCCCGCGAATGCGCGACCCCGACCACGGAGAACCCTGCCACGCGCCCGGCATAGAGCGCGTGCGCGTCGGCGGCGACCGGGTCGTCCTCGACGACGAGCACACGGATGTCCTGACTCATGCGGGCACCTCCGCATCGGCCGAGCCGGGCCGGGCGCCCGGCGGGACGGTCGCGGGACCGGGTTGCCCGGGTCCCGGCTCCGGTTCGGCGGCGGGGGGCGCCGGGGGGACCGGGGTGGTGGCCGGCTCGGCGGGCGGGGCTTGCGTCCGTGCCGTCAGGGGCAGGCGTACGGTGAACTCGGCGCCGCCCTCCGGGGTGTCCGTCAGGGTCACCGTGCCCGAGGCACGGGTGGTCGCCTGGCGGACCAGGGCGAGACCGAGCCCGCGGCCCGGGCCGTGGGTGGACCAGCCGCGGTCGAAGACCGCCTCCCGGTCGCCCGCCTCGATCCCGGACCCCGTGTCGCTGACCCGCAGGAGGAGCTCGCCGTCGCACGTGCGGGCGGTGACCGCGACCCGCGCGTGCGGGGTGCCGCTCGCCGCCTCCACCGCGTTGTCGATCAGGTTGCCGAGGATCGTCACCAGGTCCCGCGGCGGTATCTCGGGCGGCAGGAGCCCGTCGTCGATCCGGCTGTCCTCGGTCAGGACCAGCTCCACACCCCGCTCGTTGGCCTGCGCCGCCTTGCCGAGCAGCAGCGCCGCGAGCACCGGCTCGCCGACCGCGTCGACGACCCGGTCCGTGAGCGCCTGGGCCAGCTCCAGCTCGGCCGTCGCGAAGCCCACCGCCTCGTCCACCCGGCCGAGCTCGATCAGCGAGACGACCGTGTGCAGCCGGTTCGCCGCCTCGTGGGCCTGCGAGCGGAGCGCCTGCGTGAACCCCCGCTCCGAGGTCAACTCGCCCGACAGCGCCAGGAGTTCGGTGCGGTCCCGGAGTGTCACGACCGTCCCCCGCCGCTCCCCGCCGACCACCGGACGGGTGTTGACGACGAGCACCCGCTCCGCCGTCAGATGCAGCTCGTCCACCCGGGGCTCGGAGGCGAGCAGCGCACTGGTGAGCGAGACCGGAAGTCCCAGATCCGCCGCCGACCGGCCCACGACCTCCGCGTCCAGACCGAGCAGCTCCCGCGCCCCGTCGTTGATGAGCGCGATCCGCCGCTGCCCGTCCAGCATCACGAGCCCCTCGCTCACCGCGTGCAGCGCGGCCTCGTGGTAGTCGTGCATCCGGCTCAGCTCGGACGCGTTCATCCCGTGCGTGTGCCGCCGCAGCCGGGCGTTGATGACGTACGTACCGACGCCACCGAGCGCGAGCGCCGCCCCCGCCATGCCCAGCAGGGCCGTGACCTGCTCCCGTACCTGTTCGCTGATCTTCTCGATGGTGATGCCGGCGCTGACGAGGGCGACGACCCGGCCGTTCTCGTACACCGGCGCGACCGTACGGACCGAGCGCCCGAGCACGCCCGTGTACGTCTCCGAGAAGGTCCTGCCCTGGAGGGCCTGTTCGATGTGGCCGCGGTACGTGTGCCCGATCTCCGTCGGCTCCGGATGCGTCCAGCGCGTGCCGTCCGGGGCCATGATCACCACGAAGGCGACGCCGGAGCGGTGCCGTACCGACTCGGCGTACGGCTGGAGCTGTGCCGTCGGGTCCGGGGAGTGGATGGCCCGCGACACCGACGGGGAGCCGGCGACGGCCGACGCGGTCGCCGTGGACTGGCGGCGCGCCGTCTCCTCAGCCTGGGCGCGGTCGGTGATGTAGACGAAGGCGGCGCACCCGGCCACGATCGCGGCCACGAGCACGACCTGCATCGCGAAGAGCTGGCCGGCGAGGCTGCGGGGGCGCGGGAACGGTATGCGCATGCAGGCAAGTGTGACAGTTCGGCCGTGAACGAAACGAACGTAAGGGTGACCCGGGTCACAGGCTGATGGATATTCGCTGGGATCCACCGGGACGTGGACACCCATCAGCACGAGGAGGACCCCGTGGCCGCACAGCGGGACCGTACCCATTACCTGTATCTCGCAGTCATCGGAGCCGTGCTCCTCGGCGTCACGGTCGGCTTCGTCGCGCCGGACTTCGCCGTCGAGCTCAAGCCGCTGGGCACCGGCTTCGTCAACCTGATCAAGATGATGATCTCGCCGATCATCTTCTGCACGATCGTCCTCGGTGTCGGCTCGGTCCGTAAGGCCGCGAAGGTCGGCGCCGTCGGCGGGCTCGCGCTCGGGTACTTCCTCGTGATGTCGACCGTCGCCCTCGCGATCGGCCTGGTCGTCGGCAACATCCTGGAGCCCGGCTCCAGCCTCCACCTGACGAAGGAGGTCGCGGAGGCCGGCGCCAAGCAGGCCGACGGGCCGGCCGAGACCACCGTGGAGTTCCTGCTCGGGATCATCCCCAAGACGATGATCTCCGCCTTCACCGAGGGCGAGGTCCTGCAGACCCTGCTCGTCGCGCTCCTCGCGGGCTTCGCGCTCCAGGCCATGGGCCGGGCCGGAGAGCCCGTGCTGCGCGGGATCGGGCACATCCAGCGGCTGGTCTTCCGTATCCTCGCCATGATCATGTGGGCCGCGCCGGTCGGCGCGTTCGGCGCCATGGCGGCGGTCGTCGGCGCGACCGGCATCGACGCGCTGAAGTCGCTCGCCGTCATCATGATCGGCTTCTACGTGACCTGCGCCCTGTTCGTCTTCGTGGTGCTCGGCACGCTGCTCCGGCTGGTCGCCGGAGTCAACATCCTGACGCTCCTGAAGTACCTGGGCCGCGAGTTCCTGCTGATCCTCTCCACCTCGTCCTCCGAGTCCGCGCTGCCGCGGCTGATCGCGAAGATGGAGCACCTGGGTGTCAGCAAGCCCGTCGTCGGCATCACCGTCCCGACCGGCTACTCCTTCAACCTGGACGGCACGGCGATCTACCTGACGATGGCCTCGCTCTTCGTCGCCGAGGCCATGGGCAACCCGCTCTCGGTCGCCGAGCAGATCTCGCTCCTCGTCTTCATGATCATCGCGTCGAAGGGTGCGGCCGGTGTCACCGGCGCCGGCCTGGCGACCCTCGCCGGCGGCCTCCAGTCGCACCGGCCCGAGCTGGTCGACGGCGTCGGCCTGATCGTCGGCATCGACCGCTTCATGAGCGAGGCCCGCGCCCTGACGAACTTCGCGGGCAACGCGGTCGCCACCGTCCTCGTCGGCACGTGGACCAAGGAGATCGACAAGGGGCGGGTCGCGGAGGTCCTGGCCGGCCGGGTCCCCTTCGACGAGAAGACCCTGGTCGACGACCACGCGCCGTTGCCCGAGGAGTCGTCCGTGCCCGCCGAGGAGAAGGCCCGCGCGGGCGTCTGAGCCGCATCGGATATCGGATCCATGACCTTGGATCCGATGTCCATGATCCAACGTCATGGATCCAATCTCTTGGATCCAATCTCTGGATCGAATGCTCGGGATCCAATCTCCTCCGCGGTCTTGGATCCGATGTATTGGATCCAGGATCATGGATATTGGATCCGAAGACCGCCCCGGCTCCCGGGCCTTGAGCCGGATCCGGGCTCCGGGGTACGGGACGCCCCCGGCCGCTTCTGCAGCCGGGGGCGTCCTTACATTCCGCGCCGCGCTCAGGAGAACGGGATCCGGACCACCGACTGGTTCCCCACGCCGACCGTGCTCGGACCGTTCCCGATCGCGTTCCACACCTCGATGCGGATCCGGCCGTTCGACAGGTTCCCGTGGGTGCCGGTCGCCGACTTCAGGCCGCTCGCCTGCGTGTAGTGCTCGTACCCCGGCACCGGATCGGTCGCGAAGTACTGGTACGTCTCGACGCGCTCCCAACTCCCGTCGCCCGTACGGTCGTAACTCACCCGTACCTGCTGCCCGTTGGCGACGACCGTGCCCGCGTCCACGAACAGGTCGAACTGCGTCGAGCCGCCGTTGTACGTCCGGGTGATCGGGCCCGAGGTGAAGACCTGCGGGTTGGCCGGGGTGCCGTCGTGGTTGGCGCCGCCCGCCGAGGCCAGGGTCACGGCCGAGGCGGCCGCCTGGGCGTCTCCGGCGCCCGCGCCCGTCCGCAGATACAGCTGGGAGGAGCCCGACGGCGGCGGAGTGGTCGGCGGAGGCGTCGTCGGGGTCGTCGAGCCACCGCCCCTCGTCCACACCGCCACGTAGTCGACCAGCATCGGCCGGCCGGAGACGGTCGCGGCCGTCGGCGTCGGCCCGGCCAGCGCGTCCGGGAAGGCGCCGCCCATCGCCACGTTGAGCAGGATGAAGTAGCCCGCGTGGCTGGTCATGTCGGCCCAGGCCTGGGCGCCCACCCGGGTCTCGTTCACGCTGTGGAAGAGCTGGTCGTCCACGTACCAGCGCAGCTCGTTGGGGGAGACCGAGCGGTCCCACTCGAAGCGGTACGTATGGAACGCGGACTGGCAGCTCGCGCCCGGGCAGGCCCGGCTGGCGCCGATGCCGGTCGTCTCGCCGCACGGTCCGCCGGGGTTCACGCCGCAGTGCAGCACGCCCCAGACGGAGTTGAGACCGTTGACGTTCTCCATGATGTCGAACTCGCCGATGGCGGGCCAGTTCCAGTAGTTGCCGCGGTAGGGCGAGCCGAGCGCCCAGAAGGCGGGCCAGTAGCCGAGGGCGGCGTCGCCCGTCACGTTCGGCATCTGAATCCGGCCCTCGATGCGCAGCGTTCCGCCCGCGGGGGGCTTGAAGTCGGACCGCTTGGTCTCGATCCGGGCCGAGGTCCAGTTGCCCGCGCCGTCCTTGAGCGGGGTGATCCGGAGGTTTCCGGTGCCGTCGAGGCGCAGGTTGTCGGGGCTCGACGTGTAGTTCTGTATCTCTCCGGTGCCCCAGTTGGCGGGGCCGCCCGGATAGCCGTGGCCGGTGTCGATCTGCCAGTCGGCGGCGTTCGGGAGGGCGCGGTCGGGGCCGTTGAAGTCGTCGCTCCACTGGAGCGACCAGCCGGGCGCCGGCGGTACGGCGCCGCTAGCGGTGCCGGCACCGCCCAGACCGAGCAGGGCGCCCGCGGCGAGGGCGGCGGCGAGGAGCGAGGCGAGGAGCGGGGTGCGTCGGACGCGGCTCAAGGAGAACACCTCCGGTGGGGGACAAGAGCGTGAGAGCGCTCTCAGCAAGCTTTTGTAGATGGAGACACCGGACCCGTCAATGGGTCCGGTGCCTTCGACTACCGAACGTCTACCGAACGTCCAGCTCCGCCAACTCCGGTGTATTCAGCACGAGTTCGGCCGCCCCCGCCGAATCCCGCGCCGTCTCGGGCCGGCTCGCCCCCGGGATCGGCAGGACCGTCTCCGACCGCGACAGCAGCCAGGCGAGCGCCACCCGCTGCGGGCTCACCCCGCGCGCCCGCGCCACCCGGTGGAACGCGCCGAACTCCGGATCCGCCTCCAGGGCCGACGCCCCGTCGAGCGAGCTGCGCGAGATCCCGCCCAGCGGGCTCCACGGCATGAACGCCAGACCGAGTTCCGCGCAGAGCCGCAGCTCCGGCTCGGCGGTCCGCACCGCGGGGGAGTACCGGTTCTGCACGGAGACGAGCCGCTCGCCCAGGATCTCCCGCGCAAGCTGGATCTGGCCGACGTCCACATTGGAGATCCCGGCCAGCCGGACCGTGCCCGCGTCCAGCAACTCCCGTATCGCGCCCAGCGATTCGGCGTACGGCACGGCCGGGTCCGGTTTGTGGAGCTGGTACAACCCGATCGCCTCGACGCCGAGCCGCCGCGCCGACGCCTCGGCCGCCCGCCGCAGATGCTCCGGGCGGCCGTCCACCGTCCAGCCGCCGTCGGCGGTCCGCCCACGCCCGCCCTTCGTCGCCACCAGCACGTCGTCGGTCCGGCCGCGACCCCCGTACGTGGCCAGAGCCCGCGCGACCAGCAGCTCGCCGGCGCCCGGCTCACCGCCCGGCAGGTGGTAGGAGTCCGCCGTGTCGAGCAGCGTCACGCCCGCGTCCAGCGCCGCGTGGACGGTGGCCAGGGCGCGCGCCTCGTCCGGGTGCCCCTCGATGGAGAGCGGCATGGCGCCGAGTCCGATCGCCCCGACCCGTACGTCTCCGAGCATGCGGTACCGCATCAGCGCGCCCCCCCGTGTCGGCGTCCGCGTTGCCAGCGTCTCGGAAAGGGCCTTCGCCAGCCACTCCCCCGAATTCCGGAAACTGAACCCGAGCGCCTTCGCCCGCGCGTTGTCCATTCCGTACGAGCGGGTGAAGGAGAACGGCGACACCTCACCCACCTCCACCTCCGTGAAAACGGCCTTTCCGCCCACCTGCCTCTCGATCTCCGCACAGATATCGGCGGTCGTGAGCGGGCCGTGGGAATGCGCATTGACCGGCCCGGTGAAATCCGATTCCACCGCCCACGCCAGGAATTCCGCGATCTCCTCGACATACACATAGGTGGCCGGGTGGTTCACCGCCGGTACGGTGATCGGATCGCCCGCCCGGACGCGGTCCGCGTAGTGCTCGACGCGGCCGGTGAAGTCGTCCGCTCCGCCCAGCACATGGGCGACCCGCACCGCCGTGTACGGGAACGCGGGCTCGGCCGCGAAGACCGCCTCCGCCTGCCGCTTTCCCTCGCCGTAGTGTGCGTCGAGGAACTCAGGGTCCTCCCAGGGAAGGTCGAGATCGACGGCGACGGTACGCGGATCGACCGCCTCCTCCCGTACGGGCGCGGCCGAGTGCTCGTACTCGTACACCTCCACCGTCGACGTCATCACATAACGCCCCGTGCGAGGCCCGAACACCCTCCGGGCAATATCCGCCTGGCGCGGCGTGTAGCAGACCTGGTCGACGACGACATCGAAAGTCCGGCCGCCCAGAGCGCTTTCCAGGGCGGCCTCGTCGTTCCGGTCGGCGACCACATGGGTCACCCCCTCCGGAACACCGGAAGAACCCCGGTTGAGAATCGTCACGGCATGCCCGGATTCCAGCAGACGGGCCGTCAGCCGCTTTCCGAAATAGCGGTTCCCGCCGGTGATCAGAATGTCCATACGACAAGTGTTACGTTGGGCGCTCGCCAACTGAAGGGGGAAACATGGGAGTCCCGGCCGCCGCACCGAAGGAACCACGGCATCTGCGGCCTGCCACCGACGAAACCTCGGCGGGCGCCTTCGACCCCATCGACCGGCAGATCCTGGAACTCGTCCAGGAGGACGGCCGGATCAAGCTCAGCGAGCTCGGCCGACGCGTCCGGCTGAGCCCCGCCGCCGTCACCGAGCGGGTGCGCAGGCTGGAGGCCTGCGGGGCGATCACCGGCTACGGCGCCCATGTCTCCCCGGCCCGGCTCGGCTACGGCATCCAGGCCTTCATCCGCGTCAACCCGCACGGCGGCTACACCCTCAGACACCCCAGGACCCTTGAGCTGACCGCGCGCCCAGAGATCCTGGAGGTGCACCACGTCGTCGGCGAGGACTGCTGGATCCTCAAGGTCGCCGTCACGGACACGATCCATCTCGAAGAGATCCTGGAGCAGACCTCGGCGCTCGGCCGGACGACCACCTCGATCGTCCTGTCGTCCCCGGTGGAGCGGAAACCCCTCCTCCCGCCGGCCGCCGTAAACCGGCCCTGACCTTCGCCGACGAGCTGATCCCGCTCCTTCGGAACGTCGCGGCCGCTCAGGGGGCGAGCGAGGCCAAGTAGTCGTCCAGGAGCTCGATCTGGCGGTGGGCCGGGAACGCCGCCGGGTCGAGCAGGGCCTGGACGACCAGGCCGAGCACGAAGGACTGGGCACCCTCCGCGATGCGCGCCGGGTCGCCCGGGGACAGCTCGCCGAGCCGCTGGGCCGCCGCGACCGCGTCGCGGAGCCGGTCGCGGCCGCGGGCGTACTTGCCGGCGTACTCCGCGCGCAGCGCCGGGTCGGCGAGCGCGGTGTCCCAGGAGGACACCCAGATGCGGTTGCTGTCGGTGGCCTCGGCGGTCAGCGGCAGGATGTCGAGCAGAGCGGCCCGCACCGCGTCCCTGCCCGCCCCGGCGGCACGCCTGGAGCGGGCGGCAGTGCGCTGTTCGAGCAGGTCGAGGGCGTACGCGACCAGGTCGTTCTTGGCCGGGAAGTAGTGGGTGAGCAGACCGGTGGTCGCGCCGAGTTCGGCGGCGACGGCCCGCAGCGTCAGGCCCCCGAAACCGCGGGTGGCCAGCACGTGCCAGACCGCTTCCGAGACTTCGAGTCGGCGGGCCTCGTGGTCCCCCTTGGCGCGTGGCATCCTGCTACTGTACATAGCCGTAACGCTTGTTATGTGAATGGGGCCGCCCGTCATGTTCTCCCTCGCCCTGCGGGACAACGCCCGTCTGGGACCGCTCGAGTTGTGGCATGCCGAGGAGTTCGCCGCCCATGTGGACCGGGCACGCGAGCACATCCGGCCGTGGGTCGGACAGTCCTTCGTCACCGACACCCTCGACGGGGCCCGGACCACACTCCGCCGCTACGCCGAGGCGCAGGCCGCGGACGGCGCCCGCCTCTACGGCATCCGGCTCGACGGCACGCTCGTCGGCGGCGTGATGTTCACCCACTTCGACGCGGCCTCGGGCAGTTGCGAGCTCGGCTGCTGGCTCGAACCGGCCGGCGAAGGGCACGGACTGGTGACCCCGGCCTGTCACGCCCTGCTGGACTGGGCGTTCCTCACCCGGGGCCTGCACCGCGCCTCCTGGCACTGCCGGGCCGACAACGACCGCAGCGCCGCGGTGGCCCAGCGCCTCGGCATGGTCCTGGAGGGCGTCGAGCGCGAGGCCTGGCCCTACGGCGGCATCCGTCACGACAGGCAGACCTGGGCGGTCCTCGCACCCGAGTGGCGGGCCCGTAGGCCGTAAGTCGTTGCCTTGACGCCGACGTCAAGGCGTACGTTCGAGGACATGCGAATCGGCGAGCTGGCCGAGCGGGCCGGAACGACCACGCGGACTCTGCGCTATTACGAGTCCCGTGGCCTTCTGGCCGCCCGGCGCACGGAGAACGGCTACCGCACGTACGACGAGGACGACCTGCGCCTCCTCCAGCAGATCAGGACCCTGCAGGACTTCGGGTTCGAACTGGAGGAGACCCGGCCGTTCGTGGAGTGCCTGCGCGCAGGCCACCCGGCGGGAGACGCGTGTCCCGCCTCGCTCGACGTGTACCGCCGCAAGCTCGCGGAGCTGGACGGACTCGTCGAGCAGCTCCAGGCGGTACGCGCCCAGGTCGCCGCGCAGTTGCTGCGGGCCGAGGCGGAGCTGCCGGGCGGCCCGGAACCCACATGCGAACTCGGAGGATGACGGAATGGCCGATGTGACGGACGTGACGGACGCGGGCTTCGCCGCCGACGTACTGGAGGCGGACCTCCCGGTCCTGGTGAAGTTCACGGCGGACTGGTGCGGCCCGTGCCGCCAGCTCGCGCCGGTGCTGAGCGCGATGGCGGAGGAGGAGCGGGGACGGCTGAAGATCGTCCAGATCGATGTCGACCGCAATCCGGAGACGACGGTCCGGTACGGGGTCCTGGCGACGCCCACGCTGATGGTGTTCCGAGCGGGCGAACCCGTGAAGTCGATCGTGGGCGCCCGCCCGAAGCGCCGCCTCCTCCAGGAACTGGAGGACGTACTCCTCTAGACGCTTCGTGTGCCGTCGCTCTCCCCATGGCGCACAAAAATACCCCGACTAGAATTGACAGTCGGGGTAATGCATCGCGTATATTCATGGATTCCGTGTCTGTACACAACAAAAGACGCGGAAAGATTTAATAAACGCACTGTATCGCGCCAGGAGTCGAATTGTCAACCGAGCAATTCCGGGAAGAGCAGAAATTCATCACCGAGCTCTACGCACGACTCGACGAACTGAGGGACCAGGCCGAGGGCGCCGTCGGCGATGCCCTCAAGGCGTCCTGGGTCGGCAATCAAGGGCGCCTCGAACGGGACGTGCTCGTGGCCGAGCAGTCCGGGCTGCTCGCCGCCCTCAACGCGGGGGAGACCGGGCTGTGCTTCGGCCGGCTAGTCTTCCGGGACGGGCGCGACCACCACATCGGGCGGATCGGCATCCGTGAGGACGACGCCAACCGCACCCCCCTCGTCGTCGACTGGCGCGCCGAGGTCGCCCGGCCCTTCTATCTCGCCACCGGATACGAGCCGATGGGCCTCCGCCGCCGCCGGCACATCTCCACCCACGGCCGCGAGGTGACCGCCCTCCACGACGAGGTCCTCGACCTCGCCGACGCGACCCGCACCGGGTACGAGAACCGGGACGCCGACGAGGTGCTGCTCGCCGCGCTCGACGCCGCCCGCACCGGCCGCATGCACGACATCGTGCAGACCATCCAGGCCGAGCAGGACCGCATCATCCGCTCCCCGCACCGCGGCGTCCTCGTCGTCGAGGGCGGCCCCGGCACCGGCAAGACCGCCGTGGCCCTGCACCGCGCCGCGTACCTCCTCTACGCCCACCGCGAGCAGCTCGCCAAGCGCGCCGTCCTCATCGTCGGCCCCAACCCCGCCTTCCTCGGCTACATCGGCAACGTCCTGCCCTCCCTCGGCGAGACCGGCGTCCTGCTCGCCACCCCGGCCGAGCTCTTCCCCGGCGTCCGCGCCACCGGTACGGACACCCCGCGCGCCGCCGCCGTCAAGGGCGCCGCCGCCATGGCCGAGGCGCTCGCCCAGGCCGTACGCGACCGCCAGCAGGTCCCCGAGCGCGGCGCGCCGCTGATCGTCCCGCACGACGACGGCGACCTGATCATCGACTGGGACATGGCCCTCGAAGCCCGCCACAAGGCCCGCGAGACGGCCCTCCCGCACAACCTCGCCCGCCCCTACTTCGTCTTCAACCTCCTCGACGCGCTGGCCGAGCAGCTCGCCGACCGCATCGGCGCCGACCCGTACGGTGGGCCCAACTTCCTCGGCCCCGACGACCTCGCCCTGCTCGCCAAGGGCGTCGCCGCCAGCCCCGAGGTCCACGCCGCCATCGACACCCTCTGGCCGCCCCTCACGCCGCAGGAGTTCCTCGCCGACTACCTCGCCGAGCCCACGCACCTGAGCGATGAGGACGCCGCCGCCATCCGGCGCGACGGAGGCGAGTGGACGCCCGCCGACGTACCCCTGCTCGACGAGGCCGCCGAACTCCTCGGCGTGGACGACTCGGCCGCCCGCGCCGCCGCCGAGGCCGAGCGGGAGAAGCAGATCCAGTACGCGCAGGGCGTCCTCGACGTCAGTTACGCCTCGCGGACCTACGAGTTCGAGGACAAGGAGGAGCAGGACAAGGACGCCGCCGAGGTCCTCGCCGCGCACGACATCATCGACGCCGAGCGCTTCGCCGAGCGGCACGAGGAGGCCGACCACCGCAGCGCCGCCGAACGCGCCGCCGCCGACCGCACCTGGGCGTTCGGCCACATCATCGTCGACGAGGCGCAGGAGCTCTCGGCGATGACCTGGCGGCTGCTGATGCGCCGCAGCCCGAACCGTTCGATGACCCTCGTCGGAGACCCGGCGCAGACCGGCGACGCGGCGGGCGTCGGGGCGTGGGACAAGATCCTCGCGCCGTACGTGGAGGACCGCTGGGACCTCGTACGGCTCGGCGTCAACTACCGCACCCCCGCTGAGATCATGGCGGTCGCCGCGGACGTCCGGCGCGAGGCCGACCCGGGCTTCGAGCCGCCCCGCTCCGTCCGCTCCACGGGCGTCGAGCCCTGGGAGCGGACGGTCGAGGACCCGGTGAAGGAGACCGCCGACGCGGTCGCCGCCGAGGCGCGCGACGAGGGCCGGCTCGCCGTGATCGCCCCGCCGGCCCTGCACCAGGAGCTGATCGAGGCCCTGCCGGACGCCTCGTACGGCAGGGCGCCCGACCTGACCCGGCCGGTCGTCCTGCTCGACCCCCGTCAGGCCAAGGGCCTGGAGTTCGACACGGTCCTCGTCGTCGACCCGGACGGCATCCGGGCCGGCGCCACGCACGGCGTCAACGACCTGTACGTGGCGCTGACCCGGGCCACTCAGCGCCTGGGCGTCATCAAGCGCGCATGAGTGTCAGGCATGCCTGAGTGCCAAGCGCGCCCGAAAGGCAGGCATGCCAGGCGCGCCTGAGCGTCAGGCAGGCCTGAGCCAGACCGTCGCCAGGGGCGGCAGCGTCATCCGTACGCTCGCCGAACGGCCGTGGGACGGCACCGACTCGGTCTTCACCGGGTCCGTGCCGACCACGCCGCTGCCGCCGTACCGCACCGCGTCCGTGTTCAGGACCTCCGCCCAGGCGGCGAACGTGTCCGGGACGCCGAGCCGGAAGTCGTGCCGGACGACCGGGGAGAAGTTGCAGACCGCGAGCAGCGGCGAGCCCTCGGCGTCGTAGCGGAGGAAGGCGAAGACGTTGTCCTCGGCCGCGTCGCCCACCACCCACTGGAAGCCCTCGGGCGCGGTGTCCCGCTCCCACAGCGCCGGGGTCGCCCCGTACACCGTGTTCAGGTCGCGCACCAGGTCCCGTACGCCCCGGTGGTCACCGGCCGAGTGGTACGTCTCGTCCATCAGCCACCACTCGGGACCGTGCTCGGCGGACCACTCCGCGCCCTGGGCGAACTCCTGCCCCATGAAGAGGAGTTGCTTGCCCGGGTGGGCCCACATGAAGCCGAGGTACGCCCGGTGGTTGGCGCGCCGCTGCCACCAGTCGCCGGGCATCTTCGAGACCAGCGCCTGCTTGCCGTGCACGACCTCGTCGTGGGAGATCGGCAGGATGTAGTTCTCGCTGTACGCGTACACCATCGAGAACGTCATCTCGTTGTGGTGGTACTTGCGGTGCACCGGCTCCTTCGAGACGTAGCCGAGGGAGTCGTGCATCCAGCCCATGTTCCACTTCATGCCGAAGCCCAGACCGCCGAAGCCGCCGGGGCCGACCTGGTCGGTCGCCCTCGTCACCCCGTCCCAGGCCGTCGACTCCTCGGCGAAGGTGATGATCCCCGGGCAGCGCCGGTAGACCGTAGCGTTCATCTCCTGGAGGAAGGCGACCGCGTCCAGGTTCTCCCGGCCGCCGAACTCGTTCGGCAGCCACTCGCCGTGCTCGCGCGAGTAGTCGAGGTAGAGCATCGAGGCGACCGCGTCCACGCGCAGGCCGTCGAGGTGGAACTCCTCGCACCAGTACACCGCGTTGGCGACGAGGAAGTTCCGCACCTCCTTGCGGCCGTAGTCGAACTCCAGCGTGCCCCAGTCGGGGTGGGCGGAGCGGCGCGGGTCCTCGTGCTCGTACAGCGGCCGGCCGTCGAACTCCGCGAGCGCCCAGTCGTCGCGCGGGAAGTGCGCGGGCACCCAGTCCATCAGGACCCCGACCCCGGCCCGGTGCAGGGAGTCGACGAGGAACTTGAAGTCGTCGGGGGTGCCCAGGCGGGCGGTCGGCGCGTAGAAGCCGGTGACCTGGTAGCCCCAGGAGCCGCTGAAGGGGTGCTCGGCGACGGCCATGAACTCCACGTGCGTGAAGCCGAGATCGCGGACGTACGCGGGAAGCTGCTCGGCGAGCTGGGGGTACGTCAGGCCGGGCCGCCAGGACGGAAGATGAACCTCGTAGACGGAGAGGGGTGCCTCGTGGTGCGGGCGGCCGCCGCGGCCCGCCATCCATGCCCCGTCGCTCCACTCGTGGTACGAGTCGGTGACGATGGAGGCGGTGTTCGGCGGGCACTCGGTGCGGCGGGCCATCGGGTCGGCGCGCAGCGTGTGGGAGCCGTCGGGGCGGGTGATGTCGAACTTGTAGACCGCGCCCTCGCCGAGCCCGGGCACGAACAGCTCCCAGACGCCCGTCGCGCCGAGGGAGCGCATCGGCAGCCCGGTGCCGTTCCAGTGGTTGAAGTCGCCGGTGACGCGGACGCCGCGGGCGTTGGGGGCCCAGACCGTGAACCGGGTGCCGGTGACGCCCTGGTGGACCATCGGCCGGGCGCCGAGCGCCTTCCACAGCTCCTCGTGCCGGCCCTCGCCGATCAGGTGGAGGTCGAGCTCGCCGAGGGCTGGCAGGAAGCGGTACGGATCCTCGACGGGCAGCTCGTCTCCGTCGTAGCGGACGCGGAGCTCGTACGGGGGGATCTTGCGCAGCAGCGGCAGGAGCGCCGAGAAGAAGCCGTCGCCGTCGTCGTGCAGCACGACGCGCTTGCCCTTGGCGAGGACGGCGACCTCACGGGCGTACGGGCGCAGGACCCGGATCGCGACGCCGCCGCGGACGGGGTGCGCGCCGAGCACCGCGTGCGGGTCGTGGTGCTCCCCGGCGAGCAGTCGCGCCCGGTCCCCGGGGTCGAGCGGCGGCGCCTTCCGTACGGACTGCTGGGCGACCGCGGACCGGGGGGCGGGCGTCTTGGCCGGGGGCGCTGCCGTCTTGCGAGCGGATCGGGCGGTCACGGGGATGCCTCCTGCAAGGGTGTCGGAAGGATGAGCTGAGGAAAATGCGCCGGTTCCCACGCAACCGCAACGCGGCGCCCCCCGCACAGGACACTCGGCCGAACGGGCCTCGGGCACACGTGCGCGTGCACTGCGCGCGCGTCGGGGCAGGGGCCCCGCCCACCCCCGTGTGGGCAACGGCGTCGGGGCGTCACTCCGCTCCCGCCAGGCGTTCGATCGCTGACATGGGGACCGGGAGCCAGTCCGGGCGGTGGCGGGCCTCGTAGAGGACCTCGTAGACCGCCTTGTCCGTTTCGTAGGCGCGCAGCAGCGCCGGGTCCGTGCGGGGGTCCGTGCCCGAGGCCTCCGCGTAGCCCGCGCAGTACGCCGCCCGGCAGCGGGACGCCCACTCGGGCCTCCACGGGCGGTGCGTGCGCGCCGCGTAGTCGAAGGAGCGGAGCATGCCCGCGACGTCGCGGACCGCCGGCTGAGGGCGGCAGCGCTCGGCGAGCGGCTTCGCGGGCTCGCCCTCGAAGTCGATCACCGCCCAGCCGCCGTCCGTCGCCCGCAGCGTCTGCCCCAGGTGCAGATCACCGTGCACCCGCTGGAGCCGCCCCGCGCCCACCGTGTCGCCGGCCGCCGCGAAGACCGCCCGCAGCCCCGGCACGTGCGGCAGCAGCGCCGGCACCGCCTGCGCCGCCGCGTGCAGCCGCTGGTCCATCTCGCCGGCCAGGTGCACCGCCTGCGTCCGCCGCAGCCGCTCCGTCGGCAGCGCCGTCGCGAGCGCGAGGTGCACCTCGGCCGTCGCCCGGCCCAGGGCGTGCGCCTCACTGGTGAACTCCCGGTCCTCCGCAAGCGCGTCGAGAGCCAGCCGCCACCCGTCGCGCGAGTCCCGCAGATACGGCTGGAGGACCCCGAGCGTGCTCGCGCCCGACTCGAACCAGGCCACCGGCGCCGGCACCCGCGCGCACCCGGCCCGGGCGAGCGCGAGCGGCAGCTCCAGGTCCGGATTGACCCCGGGGCTGACCCGCCGGAAGATCTTCAGGATGTACGCATCGCCGTACACGAGCGAGGAGTTGGACTGCTCGGCGTCCAGCATCCGGGGCGCCAGCGACGGCGGCAGCGGGGCCGAGCCGTGGAACTCCAGCGGGCCGATCCGGCCCGGGGTGCGCAGCCGCTCGTAGAGCAGTCCGGCGAGCCGCGGGTCCCGCAGCCCTTCGTAGACCGCCCGGCCGGCCAGCGGCCCCTGCCGGATCCGCCCGATCAGGGCGGGGGCCAGGCGGGGCGGCAGTTGCGTGCGTACACCGAGCAGGAGTTGGTAGCAGTCCGCGGGAGTGCCCGCCGGACGGGCCGGCTGTTCCACCCGTACGAGCAGATGCAGCAGCCCGGGGCCCGTGCCGTCCAGCGGCAGCAGCTCGGTGGCAGCTTCCAGCGTGAATCCGGTGACCCGGCGGCCCTTGCCCGCGAACCAGCGCTGCCGGGGCAGCCATTCATGGAGCAGGGGAGCGAGTGACGGGAGGAGGGCGGCCGGGGCCCGGGTGGTGGAAGCGGTCTCCGGCATGGCATCGCGTCCTTTCCCCGGGGGGCGCAGATTCGAGTTCGCGTGAATCGAGTTCAAATGCGCAGAGTGTCCCGGATGGCGGCTTCGGCTGTCCGGATGTGCGGGACGTGTCGGGAGGGGAAGATCCGTATGGGCCCGACAAGAAGGCCCGTATGGACCTGAATCGACCGTGTGTGGGACACAGTGCCCAGGGTGGCGCGGAGGAAACCCGCCCCACCCCGGGCAGTTGGGCCTTTTTTCGTCAGCCCTTCGTCAGCCCTACGTCAGCCCTGCGTCAGCTCTTCGCCGACCGGGCCTTCTTCAGGCGGAACCAGTAGAAGCCGTGACCCGCCAGCGTCAGCAGATACGGCCACTGCCCGATCGCCGGGAACCGGACCTGACCGATCAGCTCCACCGGACTCATCCCGTCGAACTGCCGCAGGTCCAGCTCCGTCGGCTGCGCGAACCGCGAGAAGTTGTTCACGCAGAGCACCAGGTCGTCGCCGTCCTCCCGGAGGAAGGCGAGCACCGCCGGATTCGACGACGGCAGTTCCGTGTACGAGCCGAGCCCGAAGGCCCGGTTCTGCTTACGGATCTCGATCATCCGCTTCGTCCAGTGGAGCAGCGACGACGGCGAGGCCATCCCGGACTCGACATTGGTCACCTGGTAGCCGTGGACCGGGTCCATGATGGCCGGCAGCGTGAGCCGGCCCGGATCGCAGGACGAGAAGCCCGCGTTCCGGTCCGGCGTCCACTGCATCGGGGTCCGCACCCCGTCCCGGTCGCCGAGCCAGATGTTGTCGCCCATCCCGATCTCGTCGCCGTAGTACAGCACCGGCGAACCCGGCAGCGAGAACAGCAGCGCCGTGAACAGCTCCATCTGCTTGCGGTCGTTGTCGAGCAGCGGCGCGAGCCGCCGCCGGATGCCGATGTTCGCCCGCATCCGGGGATCCTTGGCGTACTCCGCGTACATGTAGTCGCGCTCTTCGTCCGTGACCATCTCGAGCGTCAGCTCGTCGTGGTTGCGCAGGAAGATGCCCCACTGGCAGCGGGCCGGGATCGCCGGGGTCTTGGCCAGGATCTCCGAGACCGGGTGGCGCGACTCCCGCCGTACCGCCATGAAGATCCGCGGCATCACCGGGAAGTGGAACGCCATGTGGCACTCGTCGCCGCCCGAGGCGAAGTCCCCGAAGTAGTCGACCACGTCCTCCGGCCACTGGTTGGCCTCGGCGAGCAGCACCGTGTCCGGGTAGTGGTCGTCGATCTCCTTGCGGAGCCGCTTGAGGAAGGTGTGGGTGGCCGGGAGGTTCTCGCAGTTGGTCCCCTCCTGCTGGTACAGGTACGGCACCGCGTCGAGCCGGAAGCCGTCGATGCCGAGGTCCAGCCAGAACTTCAGCGCCGAGAGGATCTCCTCCTGCACCGCAGGGTTCTCGTAGTTGAGATCCGGCTGGTGCGAGAAGAACCGGTGCCAGTAGTACTGCTTGCGCACCGGGTCGAAGGTCCAGTTCGACGTCTCCGTGTCGACGAAGATGATCCGGGCGTCCTGGAACTGCTTGTCGTCGTCGGCCCAGACGTAGTAGTCCCCGTACGGCCCGTCGGGGTGCTCGCGCGACTCCAGGAACCACGGGTGCGCGTCGCTCGTGTGGTTCATGACGAAGTCGATGATCACGCGCATGCCGCGCTGGTGCGCCGCGTCGACGAACTCCACGAAGTCGGCGAGATCACCGAACTCGGGCAGCACGGAGGTGTAGTCGGCGACGTCGTAGCCGCCGTCCCGCAGCGGGGACTTGAAGAACGGCGGCAGCCAGAGGCAGTCGACGCCCAGCCACTGCAGGTAGTCCAGCCTGGACGTGATGCCCTTGAGGTCGCCTACGCCGTCCCCGTTGCTGTCCTGGAAGGACCGCACGAGCACTTCGTAGAAGACGGCCCGCTTGAACCAGTCCGGGTCACGGTCCTTGGCGGGCGTGTCCTCGAAGGTGTCAGGGACGGGTTCGTTGACTGTCATGGTGTGGGTGACCCTCCGGTCGACGGGGACGGTCGCAGGGTGAGGATGTGCGCGGGCGTGACGCCCGGCTCGAGGCGCACATAGTTGGCCCTGCCCCAGTGATAGGTCTCGCCGGTGAGCTCGTCGCGCACCGGTACGGTCTCGTGCCAGTCGAGGCCGAGTTCCGGCATGTCCAACGAGACCGTGGCCTCCTGGGTGTGGTGAGGATCGAGGTTGGCGACCACCAGAACGGTGTTCGAGCCCGAGCGCTTGCTGTACGCGATCACGGCGTCGTTGTCGGTGGTGTGGAAGTGCAGGTTCCGCAGTCGGCGCAGGGCCGGGTGGCGGCGCCTGACCCGGTTGAGCGTGGTGATCAGGGGAGCGATCGAGGCACCCGTGCGCTCCGCCGACTCCCAGTCGCGGGGCCGCAGTTGGTACTTCTCCGAGTCCAGGTACTCCTCGCTGCCGTCCCGCAGCGGCGTGTTCTCGCACAGCTCGTAGCCGGCATACATGCCCCAGGCCGGCGAGAGGGTGGCGGCGAGCACCGCCCGCACCTCGAAGGCCGGCCGGCCGCCCTGCTGGAGGTAGGCGTGCAGGATGTCGGGGGTGTTCACGAAGAAGTTCGGCCGCATGGAGGCCGCCGCGTCCCCGGACAGCTCCGTCAGGTACTCCGTGAGCTCCGCCTTGGTGTTGCGCCAGGTGAAGTACGTGTACGACTGCTGGAAGCCGATCGCGCCGAGGGTGCGCATCATCGCGGGCCGCGTGAAGGCCTCCGCCAGGAAGATCACGTCCGGGTCGGCCCGGTTGATCTCGCCGATGACCCGCTCCCAGAACACCACGGGCTTGGTGTGCGGGTTGTCGACGCGGAAGATCCGTACGCCGTGGTCCATCCAGTGCCGCAGGACGCGCACGGTCTCGGCGACGATGCCGTCCATGTCCTTGTCGAACGCGATCGGATAGATGTCCTGGTACTTCTTCGGCGGGTTCTCGGCGTACGCGATCGAGCCGTCCGGGCGGTGGTGGAACCACTCCGGGTGCTTCTCCACCCACGGGTGGTCGGGCGAGCACTGGAGCGCGAAGTCCAGCGCGATCTCCAGGCGCAGTTCGCGGGCGCGCGCCACGAAGGCGTCGAAGTCCTCGATCGTGCCCAGGTCCGGGTGGACCGCGTCGTGGCCGCCCTCCGGCGAGCCGATCGCCCACGGCACGCCGACGTCGTTCGGGCCGGCCGAGAGCGCGTTGTTGGGGCCCTTGCGGTGGGTGGTGCCGATGGGGTGGATGGGTGGCAGGTAGACGACGTCGAAGCCCATCGCGGCGATGGCCGGCAGCCGCTCGGCGGCGGTACGGAACGTTCCGGGCCTGGTCCGGCCCCGTACCTTCTTCACGCCCTCCGAGCGCGGGAAGAACTCGTACCAGGAGCCGAACAGCGCCCGCTCGCGCTCCACCTGGAGCGGCAACGCGGGGGAGGAGCTGACCAGTTCACGCAGCGGGTGCCGATCGAGGGCCTCGGTCACGCGCGGGGCGAGCGCCGCCGCGAGGCGGGCGGCGGCCGGCCGGGACTCGTCGCGCAGCGCGTCGGCGGCGGCCAGGACGGCCTCCCGCCCGCCGCCCTTCTTCGGGACGCCCTTCGCGGCGCGCTCGTGCAGCTCGGCGCCCTCGGCGAGGACGAGCTCGGAGTCGATCCCCGCCGGGATCTTGATCTTCGCGGTGTGCCGCCAGGTGGCGAGGGGGTCGCTCCACGCCTCGACCGCGTACGTCCACAGCCCCTCGGCGTCCGGCGTGACCTCGGCGCCCCACCGGTCGGTACCGGGGGCGAGTTCACGCATCGGGATCCAGGGGCCGGGACGGCCGGACGGGCCGCGCAGCACGACATTGGCGGCGACGGCGTCGTGGCCCTCGCGGAAGACGGTCGCCGAGACCTCGAAGGTCTCACCGGCCACCGCCTTCGCGGGGCGGCGGCCGCAGTCGACCAGCGGGCGGACGTCCAGAACGGGAATGCGTCCCATGAGCGGATTCACAGCATCACCTGAGGGGGTACGGGGGTGCGGGTGGTGGTGCGCTCTTTGTAGCTCCGTCGACGGCTGGCGGGTTGCGGGCATGGCCGCTCCTGT
Organism: Streptomyces sp. NPDC029169; assembly: GCF_055563935.1. NCBI lineage: Bacteria > Bacillati > Actinomycetota > Actinomycetes > Kitasatosporales > Streptomycetaceae > Streptomyces > Streptomyces sp. NPDC029169. The sequence goes on along the minus strand of NZ_JBVHXA010000010.1, from coordinate 235,189 downwards.
CCGCGTTCACTCGGATGGCGGGTCTACGGGGGTGTACGTACGAGGGTGTGTGCTACGGGGTGTTACGCGGTGTACCGGGGGAGCCTTCCACCGACTTCGGGTGGGCAATCCGGCGCTTTGTTACCTACTCGGGCGTAGAGGCGCGGGCAAGGACATCCGCACGACAAACCGGCCCCGTCCGGGGAGGACGAGGCCGGTTGTGAGGTTGTGGCGGACTGTCAGCTCTGGGCCGAGGCAACCGGCCCAGGGGCTGGCGGACCGTCAGCCCTGAGCCGAGGGGACCGGCCCGTCGTTGAGGTCTTCTTCTTCTGGCGGGCGGTCAGCCCTGGGGCGAGGGCGACTGCTCCTCCGTGTCGCCGGACCACATCTGCCACGGCTGGCGCGTCACCCACTCCTCCACCGGAGCCGACCCCACCCCGAGCGCCTCCGCCGACACCCCGTCGTCGGCCGCCAGGAGCAGCGGGTCGGCGCCCGTCGCCATGTAGTGGTAGATCCCCGCGACGCCGGCCGCCGTCTCCGGCCCGAGCAGCTGGCCGAGCCCGCGCTCGAACACCTCCGGCGCAAGCTGCAGATACCGCACCGAACGGCCGAGCCCCCGGCTGAACGCGGCCGCCAGCTCCTCCCCGGTCAGCGACCGCGTCCCGCCGATGTCGAAGGTGCGGCCCTCCAGACCCTCCACGGTCAGCGCCGCGTGCACCGCCTCCGCCAGGTCCCGGTGCGACAGCCAGGCCGTCGGCGTGGACGCGGGCAGCGGATAGGCCAGGATCCCCTCGTTCACCAGCGCGGGGCCGTTCCATGGCGAGAAGAGGTTGTCCAGATAGACCGGCGGCCGTACGACGACCAGCGGGACGCCACTGCTCCGCAGCTCCTCCTCGGCGATCCGCCGCGTCTCGAACGCGTCCACCGAGGTCGGGCCGTGCGGGACACGGGTGTTGGCGTTGAAGACCAGCCGCACGGTTCCGGCTGCCAGGGCGGAGAGCGCGATGTTCCGGGCGTAGCGGCGTATCCGGTCCGCGTCGTACACCAGCGGCATCGTCACCACGGCGTGCGTCGTCCCCTCGAAGAGCCGCCGTACGTCCGCCGGTCGCGTCAGGTCGCCCGCGACGAAGAAGGCGCCGGGCAGCGGCGGACGGTCGCCCTGGGGGCGACGGGTGAGCGTCCGCACCCGGTGGTGCCGCTCGATGAGCAGACGCGCCATCGCGCCACCCTGGAAGCCGGTCGCTCCCACGACCGCGACCCGCATCGGAATCTGACTGGACATGTGTCGTTGAGGCCCTTCGATAGGGTGTGGCTGCTGCCGTGACGTCTCCTCAGGCTGGCGGCGGCGGCTCACACCGTTCAATTAACAAACCGGGGCGGAAGTTGAAGGATCGTCCATGGACACCGTGGCAACCGACCGTGACGACCGGCGTGAGGAAGACGAGACCCACGACCTCCTGAGCGAACTGCTCAAACCGCTTCGCCTCACCGGCGTCTTCGACAGCCGCTGGCACGTCCGCGCGCCCTGGGGCATCGAAGGGGACCATGAGGAGAGCTGCGCGGTGCTCCACTACATCGTCGAGGGAAGCTGCTGGATCACCGGCGAGGGCCACGCCCCGCTGGAGCTGCTCGCCGGCGACCTGATCGTGTTCCCGACGGGCACCGCCCACCGGCTCGCCGACCGGCCCGACCGCCAGGCCGTGCCGCTCAGGTCCGTGCTGCCTGAGCGCAAGCCCGGCACGTCCGGTGAGATCCGCCTCGGCGGCAACGGCCCCGAAGGCCGCCTGCTGTGCGCCGGACTCCACTACGACGCCGGGGCCGCCAGCGGGCTCTACACTGCGCTGCCCTGGGCGCTCGTCCTCGACGGCGCCCAGGTCGACCGCGAACCACTGCTCCGCGACACCCTGCGGCTGCTCGCCGCCCCCGACCGCCCGACCGGCCCCGGCGACCGCCTGATCACCCTGCGCGCCTTCGAGATGGCCTTCGTCCTCGCACTCCGCCCGCTGCTCCGCGACCTCGCGGACAACCCGGCCTCACTGCCCCTGCTCCGCCACCCCGGCATCAGCCAGGCCCTGGTGGTGATCGCCACCCGCTTCGCCCAGCCCTGGACCATCGACTCCCTCGCCCGCGAGGTCGGCATGTCCCGCTCGGCGTTCACCGCCGCCTTCCGCGACCTGGTCGGCGAATCCCCGGCCCGCCACCTCACCTCCCGCCGCATGCAGGAAGCCGCCCGCCTCCTGTCCGAAACCTCCCTCCCCCAGTCGGCCGTCCCGTCCCGGGTCGGCTACCAGAGCGCGGTCGGCTTTCACCTGGCGTTCCGGAAGTGGTTCGGGATGACGCCGGGGGAGTACCGGTCGGGGGTCGACAGGGCGGCGTGACAGCGAATGTCGCCGACTCCCAACCGACCGGAGGCATGCGACGACCACACGTTCCCTGGACGGGTCCGGGATCGAGGATCCCGGCAGCCTGGCTCACGAGGCGCGCGAGGGGGGAGGCGCTCTCGGCGCCCTCCGTGGCGGCGACTGCTGTTGTTCACCGACGTACCTGGTTCGTGGCCAAGTAGTTCGGTAATCGGTCGCTCACCGTGCGCGATCTGCGCAAAAGCCGCGTGAACGGCGGGCGACTGGCCGGTTCTTAAGGACCGCTGGACGGTCGTTCATTGCCTCGTGCGTCCTGGGCCGTGAAGGCTCGGGACCGGCAGTCCGCCGTGACACGCGAGGAGAGGCGATATCACCGTGACGAGGTCCGGGCAGGAGTATCTGGAGGCGCTGCGTGACGGGCGCGAGATCTGGCTCGACGGGGAGCGGATCAAGGACGTCACCGCGCACCCCGCCTTCCGGGCCACCGCGGCCTCCTTCGCCGGGCTCTTCGACCTCGCGCACGACTCGCCGCACTCCCCGGATCTCGTGGCGGGCGGGGTGCACCGGGCGTTCGCCGTGCCGCGGTCGTACGAGGACCTGGTCGCGCGGCGACGGGCGTACAAGGTGTGGGCCGAGGCTAGTTACGGGTTTCTCGGCCGGACGCCCGACTACATGGCCTCCGGCGCCGCCGGGTTCGCCGCCGCGCCCGAGGTGTTCGACAGAGGTGATTTCAAAGGGGGCGAGAACGCCCTTGCCTTCCATCGGCGGCTCGCCGAGAGCGGGCTCTACTGTGCCTTCACCATCACCGATCCCGCCTGCGACGGCGTCCGCGTCGTCGAGGAGCGTGACGGGGGGATCGTCGTGCGCGGGGCCAAGACCATCGGCACCGGGGCCGTCTTCGCCGACGAGATCCTTGTCGGGACCATTGAGCCGCTCCCGGCCGAGGACGTCGAGCGGGCCGTCTGCTTCTCCGTACGAGTCGATACCCCCGGGCTCAAGCTTGTCTCCCGTACCTCTTACGAAGGCAACGCCCGGTCCGTCTTCGATCACCCGCTCTCCTCCCGCTACGACGAGAACGACGCCCTGCTCGTCTGCGACGACGTGTTCGTGCCCTGGGAACGTGTGCTGACCTACCGGGACGTGGCCGCGACGGGCGCCATGTGGTGGGAGACGCCCGCCTATCTGAACTTCACGCACCAGTCGTCCACCCGGTTCTGGACCAAGCTGGAGTTCCTCACCGGGCTTGCGATTCTTGTCGCCCGGTCGAACGGTACAGAGAAGATTCCCCAGGTCACTCAGGCCATCGGGCGGCTCCTCGGGATGGTCGCCCAGGCCAAGGCGTTCGTCCTGGGGGCGGAGGCCTCGTGGGAGCCGGTCGGGGGTGGGCGGGGCGGGGTGCGGCCCGGGCGGGAGATCTCCTTCGCCCAGCGGATCATGGCCGGCGAGCTGTACCCGCGGGCCGTCCAGGACATCAAGCTGCTCGCCGGCGGGGCGATCATCCAGACTCCCGCCAGTGGGCGTGATCTGCTCCATCCTGAGCTGGGGCCGATGATCAGTGCATACGTCCGTACAGTCGGTGATCCCGCCGAGGACCGGCTCAAGCTTCTCAAGCTCGCCTGGGACGCCCTCGGTTCGGAGTTCGCCGGCCGCCACGAGCAGTACGAGCGCTTCTACCAGGGCGCCCCGCACGTCTACCTCACCATGCAGACCTGGGCCGGCGCGGCCGATGACTGCGAGAGCCTGGCGCAGGCCTGCCTGGACGGGTACGACCTGGGGACGACGAAGTGACGGCTCCCCGCGCCGCCCTCGTCCTGCTCGCCGCCACCCAGCTGCTGCTGATCCTCGACACCGCGATCGTCAACGTCGCTCTGCCCTCCATCGGGGATGACCTCGGGGCGGACTCGGCTGGTCTTTCCTGGGTCGCCAACGCTTATCTCATCGCCTTCGGTGGGCTGTTGCTCCTCGGCGGGCGCGCCGCCGACCTGCTCGGGCACCGGCGGGTCTTCCTCGCCGGGCTCGTGCTGCTCGCCGCCGCCTCCGCGCTCGGCGCGCTCGCGCCGGGCGCGGGTGTCCTGGTCGCCGCCCGGGCCGCGCAGGGTGTCGGCGCCGCGCTCGCCGCGGCCGCGGCCTTCGCCCTGCTGCTCGTCCTCTTCCCCGACGGGCCCGACCGGCACAGGGCGCTCGGCGCGTTCGCCGCGATGGGCGGTCTGGGCGGCGTCCTCGGTACCGTACTCGGCGGAGTCCTCACCGACCTCCTCGGCTGGCGCTCCACGCTCTGGCTCAATGTCCTCGCCGCCGCCGTACTGATGTTCTGGGGTTCCGTCGTTCTGCGAGTCAAGAACCTCCGCGTCACTTCGCCCGGCTTCGACCTCGTCGGTGCCTTCACCGTCACCGCCGGGCTTGCGCTCGTCGCGTACGCGCTCGTCGGTGCCGCCGACCACGGTTGGGTGTCCTGGCCGAGCCTCGGCGCGGGCGGTATCGGAGTCGTTCTGCTCGCCCTGTTCGCCTTCGTCGAGACCCGCGCCGCCCGGCCCCTCGTGCCGCCCGCCGTCCTCGCCCGGCCCGCGCTCCGGCTCGCCAACATCCTCAGCGCCCTCGCCCAGATGGCGCTGTTCCCGATGTTCTTCCTGGTCAGCCTCTATCTGCAGAGCGTCCTCGGGTACGCCCCCCTCGGCGGCGGCCTCGGTCTCCTGCCGCTCTCGCTGGTCGTCGTCGCGGTCGCCCCGCAGACCGGCCGGCTCATCTACCGGTTCGGCCTGACCCGGGCCATGACCCTCGCTTTCGTGCTGCTGTGCGCGGGTACGGTGTGGCTCGCCCTTGCGCTCCGGCCCGACGGCACGTTCTTCACGACCGTCCTCGCGCCCAGCCTGCTCCTCGGCGTCGCCCTGCCGCTGGTCATGGTCACCACGAACGTGGCCGCCACCGCCGACGCCGCTCCCGAGGAGACCGGCCTCGCCTCCGGACTCGTCAACACCGCCCAGCAGTTCGGCTCGGTGCTCGGCCTCGCCGTCCTGGTGGCCGTCGCCACCACCCGTACCGATTCGGCCACCGCGGCCGCTCAGACCGGCGGCTTCCGGGCTGCCCTGCTCGTCGGCGGGGCCTTCGCCGCCATCGCCGCGGTGATCTCCCTACGCTTGCGCGTGCCCATGCCCACCCCGGCGCCGCCACGCCAGGGACGTGTGGCCGAACCGAGGTGACCCCCGTGACCACGGTGACCACGTAGACCCGGCGAGTGAGCCGAAGGACGCCGCGGGTGTCGGAGGGGAGATGGCGCGCAGGTCCCGAGGAACGCGGGACGGAGGCGCCATCGACCGCCGACGCATGCCCACGGCGCCCGGAGGTGAGCGAGCCCCAATCAGAGGGGGCAATTCCGTTGGCCCTGTACGACCTTGTCGCGCCCCGACTCGAGGAACGCGGCGACCCGCGCTACCGCATAGCCGACATACGCGACGCCGACCCGCTCGGCGCCGACGCCCTGCTCGCCGCGGTGCCCGCGATGAACGCCCGTGGCGATGTGCCCGCGCTCACCGTCGCCCTGCGGGCCCTCCTCCCGGACCGCGAGCTCGCCGCCGAGTGGAGCGTGGTCGACGCGCTCGCCGCGATGCGCGACCTCGGCATCCTGCTCGGCTCGCTGAAACGTCACGGCACGCAGCCCACGGCCGCCGTCCCCGAGGTCCTCCCGGTCCTCGAACTCCTCGGCCGGCGCACCGACATGGTGCCCCGCGACACCGTCCATCACTACACGACCTGGAACCCGCTCGGCCCGCGCCGACGGATGTACACCGGCGACGCCATGGAGGCCCACCTCCAGGACGCCGTCCGGATGGCGTTCCCCGGCCTCGTCGCCGCCCTGGACACCTGTGCCCGGCTCGCGGCGCTCGAACCGTACGACCCCGGCTTCGCGGTCGCCCTCGACCGCACCGCCCACCACGTCCAGTCGATGGTCGACGCCATCGACTTCACCGTCGCCCATGTCAGCCCGGAGTACTTCGCGCTGACCCTGCGCCCGTACTTCGAGGAGATCGACGTCGCAGGCCGCGACTACCTCGGCCCCGCCGCCGCCCAGGTCCCCCTCTGGCTGGTCGACCTGACGCTCTGGCAGTGCGACCGCTCCGACCCGGCGTACGACGCGTTCCTCGCCGACTCCGTCCAGTACAGCCTGCCGTCCTGGCGGGACTTCCATGCCCAGTACGCGGGTGGGATCTCCGCCGTCAGCAAGCTCTCCGCCGCCGTCAGCTGGGAGAGCGGCCACCGGCTGCCCCCGCAACTGGCCGCCTCCGCGCACGCGCTCGGCCGGGTCCTGAAGATCCTCAAGACCTTCCGCGCCCGCCACATCGGCATCGCCCGCAAGGCCTACGCGGACGACGTGCGGCTCTACGACGAGGGAAGCGGCGGCGCCCCCGTCGCCCTGCTGCGCTCGATACTCGACCTGACCAGGGACAACGACACGCTGGTGCGCCAGGCGGCCCGCGGCGCCTCGGGGGCGGCCCGTTCGGGCGCCTGTCGGGCGGGGGTCGAGAGCGCCAGGGCGGCGGCCGAGAGCGCCCCGGCCTACCAAGGGGGAGACCGATGACGTTCCCCGGTCCGTACGACTCGGCCTCCCCCGGTCCGTACGACTTGGCGTCCCCCGCTCCGTACGACTCGGCGTCCCCCGCCCTCCACGTCGTCGTCGCCGGCGGCGGCATCGCGGGGCTCACCGCCGCCCTCGCCCTGCACGCCGCCGGGTTCGAGCGCGTCACCGTCGTCGAGTCCGTCCGCGAGAGCCGCCCGGTCGGCGCCGGCCTCAACCTGATGCCCCCCGCCGTCCGCGAACTGGACGCGCTCGGCCTGCTTCCCGCCCTCGAAGCCGGGGCCCTGCGCACCCGCGAACTGCGCTACTACCACCGCTCCGGCGGCCTGATCTCCCGCGAGCCCCGCGGCCTGGGCGCCGGCTACCGGTGGCCCCAGCTCTCGATCCATCGCGCCCACCTCCAGGAGGTGCTCGCCGAGGCGGTACGGGAACGGCTCGGCGCCGCCGCCCTGGTGACCGGCGTCCGGGTGACCGGGGTCGAGCCGCTGCCCGACGGCCGCCCCCGTATCCAGTTGGTCCACCGCGACGGCGCCGTCCGGGGCCGGGCCTCCCTCGAACCGGACGTGCTCGTCGGCGCGGACGGCATCCGCTCGGCCGTCCGGGCGGCGCTCAACCCCGGCGAGGGCGCCCCGCCGTGGAACGGGACCCTGGTGTGGCGGGGGGTCTCCCGGATGCCCGCCCGGTCCGTCGGCACGTTCATGCTCATCGCGGGCGACGACCGGCAGAAGGCCGTGGTCTACCCGATGAGCAGGCCCTCAGGACCCTTCCGCGAGGTCCTGGTGAACTGGGCCCTCGCCCACCCGGCGGACGAGGCGGACGAGCGGTACCTGGGGGACTGGAACCGGCCCGTCCCCGTGGAGTCGTTCCTGCACCACTACGAGGGCTGGGAGTTCGACGGCGTCAGCGTCCCCGAGGTGCTCCGGGCCGCCACCACCGCCCACGAGTACCCGATGGTCGACCGCGAGCCCCTGGCGCGGTGGAGCCACGGCCGTACCACCCTCATCGGCGACGCGGCCCACGCGATGTACCCGATCGGCTCCAACGGCGCGTCGCAGTCCATCCTCGACGCGCGCGCCCTCGCCCACGCCCTCGCGCGCCACCACGACCCGGCCGAGGCCCTCGCCGCCTACGAGGCGGACCGCCGGCCCGTCACCACCGAACTCCAGCGCGCCAACCGGCGCCTCGGCCCCGAGGTCGTCATCAATCTGGCGCACCAGCGGGCCCCGCACGGCTTCACCGACATCCACCAGGTGATCCCCGCCGCCGAACTGGCCGACATCGCCACCCGCTACACCGCCACCGGAGCGGCCGAACCGACCACCGTCAACCTCGGCTCGCCCTACGAGGTGCGGCCCGGCGACCTTTCCGTCGGCGCGCCGAGCTGACGCCAATCCCGGGCCACGGCACGACCCCGATGCGCTGACGCCCCTCCCGGGCCACGGCACGACCCCCGCGCGCCGTGGCCCGGGAGCGCGGGGGTGGCTTACCTTCGGTGGATGCACAGCCGACCGCACAGCGTGGTGCACCGGCTCCGCTCCGTACTCCCCTGCGAAGGTGGAACGCGTGAAGGCAATCCGTCGATTCACCGTGCGTCCCGTCCTCCCCGACACCCTTCGACCCCTCACCGACCTGGCGCGGAACCTGCGCTGGTCCTGGCACGAGCCGACCCGTGAGCTCTTCGGTTCCGTCGACCCCGACCACGCGGGCCGGCCGGGGGCCCGCCGCACCGACGACCTCGATCCGGTCCGGCTGCTCGGCTCCGTCTCCGCCGCCCGTCTCACCGCCCTCGCCGCCGACGAGGACTTCCTGGCCCGGCTGCGCGCCGCGGCCGAGGACCTCGACCACTATCTGCACGCCCCCCGCTGGTACCAGGAGCAGCGCGAGCAGAACGGGCACCTGCCCGCCTGCATCGCCTACTTCTCGCCCGAGTTCGGGGTCGCCGCGGCCCTGCCCCAGTACTCCGGAGGTCTCGGGATCCTGGCCGGCGACCATCTGAAGTCCGCCAGCGACCTCGGCGTCCCGCTCGTCGGAGTCGGTCTGCTCTACCGGCACGGCTACTTCCGCCAGTCGCTCTCCCGTGAGGGCTGGCAGCAGGAGCACTACCCCGTCCTCGACCCCGGCGAGCTGCCCGTCACCCTCCTCCGGGAGAGCGACGGCGCCCCCGCCCGGGTCACCCTCGCCCTGCCCGGCGGCCGCCGGCTGCACGCCCACATCTGGACCGCGCAGGTCGGCCGCGTACCGCTGCTGATGCTCGACTCCGACGTCGAGGGGAACGCGCCCGCCGAACGCGAGGTCACCGACCGGCTGTACGGCGGCGGCAGCGAGCACCGACTGCTCCAGGAGATGCTCCTGGGCATCGGCGGCGTCCGCGCCGTCCGCACCTTCTGCCGGCTCACCGGCACCCCCGCGCCCGAGGTCTTCCACACCAACGAGGGCCACGCCGGTTTCCTCGGTCTCGAACGCATCCGCGAACTGGGCGAACACGGCCTCGACTTCGACGCCGCCCTGGAGACCGTCCGCGCCGGGACGGTCTTCACCACCCACACGCCCGTACCCGCCGGCATCGACCGCTTCGAGCGGAGCCTCGTCGCCCGCCACCTCGGCGAGGACGGCGAGCTCCCCGGCGTCGACGTCGGCCGGATCCTCGCCCTCGGCGACGAGACCCCGCTCGGCGGCGAGCCCGGGCTCTTCAACATGGCCGCCATGGGCCTGCGCCTCGCCCAGCGGGCCAACGGCGTCTCCACCCTCCACGGCTCCGTCAGCCGCGCGATGTTCGCCGGTCTGTGGCCGGGCTTCGACGCGGACGAGGTGCCCATCGCCTCGATCACCAACGGCGTGCACGCGCCGACCTGGACCGCTCCCGAGGTCGGCCGCCGCGCCGAGGAGGCCGACGACCGGGAGCTGTGGGAGCTGCGCCGCACCCTGCGCGAACAGCTCGTGACCGAGGTACGGGAACGGCTGCGGCACTCCTGGCGGCAGCGGGGCGCCGGAGCCGCCGAACTCGGCTGGACGGACACGGTCCTGGACCCGGACGTGCTCACCATCGGGTTCGCCCGCCGGGTCCCCTCGTACAAACGGCTCACGCTGATGCTGCGCGATCCCGACCGGCTGCGGGCGCTGCTGCTGCACCCCGAACGACCCGTGCAGCTCGTCGTGGCGGGCAAGGCGCACCCGGCCGACCACGGCGGGAAGCGCCTGGTGCAGGAGCTGGTGCGGTTCGCCGACGACCCGCGGGTGCGGCACCGGATCGTCTTCCTGCCCGACTACGGCATGGCCATGGCGCGCAAGCTCTACCCTGGCTGCGACGTCTGGCTGAACAACCCGCTGCGCCCGCTGGAGGCCTGCGGCACGAGCGGGATGAAGGCCGCGCTGAACGGCTGCCTCAACCTCTCCGTCCTGGACGGCTGGTGGGACGAGTGGTGCGAGCCCGACTTCGGCTGGGCCATCCCCACGGCCGACGGGGCGGCGGCGACGGACGAGGAGCGCCGCGACGACCTGGAGGCGGCCGCGCTCTACGAGCTGATCGAGCGCCGGGTCGCGCCCCGCTTCTACGACCGCGGCGCGGACGGCGTCCCGGTCCGCTGGACGGAGATGGTCCGCAGGACGCTTCGGGACCTCGGTCCGAAGGTGCTCGCCGACCGCATGGTGCGCGAGTACGCCGAGCGGCTGTACGTCCCGGCGGCCCAGGCCCACCGCGCACTGATCCCGGCGGCCGCGCGGGACCTGGCGGAGTGGAAGTCCCGGGTGCGGGGCGCCTGGCCGAAGGTCGCCATCGACCACGTCGAGGTCGGCGAGCTCGGCGAGGACCTGGCCGACGCGGAGCTCGGCGCGACGACGGCGGTACGGGTCCGGGTGGCGCTCGGCGAACTCGGTCCTGAGGACGTGGAGGTGCAGGCGGTGGCCGGCCGGGTCACCCCCGACGACGCGCTCGTGGACACGCGGGTGTGCGTGCTGAAGCCCGCGGGCCGCCCCGACCTGGAGGGCAGGCTGCCCTACGAGGGCTCCCTCGTCCTGGACCGTACGGGCTCCTTCGGCTGCACGGTCCGGGTGCTGCCCAGCCACCGGCTCCTCGCCTCGGCGGCGGAGCTCGGCCTGGTGACCCTGCCGGCGGAGGCGACGGGGGAGGGGGCGGGGGTGCTCCTGAGGTGAGCTGGTCTGGACCAGGGTCTTGACGTGTCCATGGGGCGCGCTTAAGTTCCACGCTCGACGCGGAGTTCAATCCTCCGCCCGGCGTTCACATCCAGGAACGAAAGGCACCCCCCACATGCGCCTCAAAGCCTTGGTCCTCGCCCTCACGGCGGCCGTCGCCGTCTCCGTCCCGGTCTCGACGGCCGCCGCCCCCGTTCCAGAACAGACGGCACCCCTTCAGGTGGCGGCCCCCGCGACCTTCACCCACCCCGGCGTCGTCGTGTCCCGGCCCCAGCTCGACTTCGTACGGTCGAAGGTGCAGGCGGGCGCGCAGCCGTGGAAGGCCGCGTACGACCAGATGATGGCGAGCCCCTACGCCTCCCTGACCCGCGTGCCCAAGCCGCGCGCGATCGTCGAGTGCGGCTCGTCCTCCAACCCCAACTACGGCTGCACGGACGAGCGGCAGGACGCGGTCGCCGCGTACACACAGGCGCTGGCCTGGTACCTCACCCGGGACACCCGCCACGCCCAGAAGGCTATCGAGATCATGGACGCCTGGTCGGCCGTGATCCAGGACCACACCAACTCCAACGCCCCGCTCCAGACCGGCTGGGCGGGCTCCTCCTGGCCCCGGGCCGCCGAGCTCATCAAGCACACCTACACCGGGGGATGGCCCAACTCCGGCCGCTTCGCCACGATGCTGCGGAACGTCTACCTGCCCGAGGTCATCAACGGCGCGGCCACCAAGAACGGCAACTGGGAACTCATCATGACCGAGGCCGCGATCGGCATAGCCGTCCACCTGGAGGACCGCGCGGCCTACGACAAGGCCGTCACGACGTACCTCGGCCGCGTCCCCGCGTACATCTATCTGACCACCGACGGCTCCACGCCCAAGCCGCCGCCGAACAGCAGCATCGACACGCGCGACGAGATCGTGAAGTACTGGCAGGGCCAGTCGACCTTCGCCGACGGCCTCTCCCAGGAGACCTGCCGCGACTTCGGCCACACCGGCTGGGGCCTCGCCGCAGCCGTCCACACCGCCGAGACCAGCCGCATCCAGGGCGCGGACCTCTACCCGCAGGTCTCCGAGCGGCTGCGGCACGCGCTGGGCTTCCACACGAAGTACGAGAACGGCACGGCGGTCCCGTCCTGGCTGTGCGGGGGCGTGGTGAAGCCGGGCCTGGGCCGGGTCACCGAGGTCGGCTACAACGCCCTGCACCACCGCCTGGGCATCTCCATGACCAACACCGGGATCTACACCGAGGGTCACCGCCCCTCCGGCACGGACAACTACTTCGTCTCCTGGGAGACCCTGACCCACGCGCAGAACCCGAACTGACCACGGACACCTGGACGCCCGGACACCCGGACGCCCGGAGGGAGCGAGTCCCTCCGGGCGTCCGGTCGTACGTGAGGTCGTGCTTACGGGAACGTCAGCTTGAAGCTGTTGATGTACCCGGTGTCGTACGCGGCCTTGTCCTGGACCCGCAGCTTCCACGCGCCGTTGGCGACCTCGGTGGAGGCGTTGACCGTGTACGTGGCCTGGACGTTGTCCGCCGAGTCGGAGGACGAGAACGGCTTCAGGTTGTAGACCGAGCCGTCCGGCGCGACCAGGTCGACGACCAGGTCACCGCGCCAGGTGTGGATGATGTCCACGTCCACCTTGAGGGTGGACGGCGCGTTGCCGGTGATGCCCGTGACGTTGACCGTGGAGGTCACCGCAACGCCGTTGTCCGGGATGGACACGTCGGCGGTGTTCTCGAAGACCTTGCCGGTGGGCGGCTCGGTGCCGCCGGGACGTGAGCCGACGTTGACGCCGGCCCAGGCGTGCTGGACGGCCAGGACCTCGGGGCTGCCGGCGCCGTACAGCTCGGTGGCGACCGCGACCGTACCGGTGCGGGCACCGGCGTAGTTGGTGTTGGAGCTGAACTTGGTGGTGAGCGCCTTGAACCAGATCAGCGAGGCCTTGTCGCGGCCGATGCCGGTGACGGGCAGGCCGTCCGAGGTCGGCGAGTCGTACGTGACGCCGTTGACGGTCTTGACGCCGCTGCCCTCGGAGAGCAGGTAGTACCAGTGGTTCGCCGGGCCCGAGGAGTAGTGGACGTCGATCGAGCCGATGCCCGAGTACCACGCGTCCTTGGAGTTGCCGTCCTTGCTCGGCTTGTCCATGTAGCGCAGCGGGGTGCCGTTGCCGCGGATGTCGATCTTCTCGCCGACGAGGTAGTCGCCCACGTCCTGCGGGTTGTTGGCGTAGAACTCGACGGCCGCCGCGAAGATGTCGGAGGTGGCCTCGTTCAGACCGCCCGACTCGCCGCTGTAGACCAGGCCCGCGGTGTTGGAGGTGAGGCCGTGCGTCATCTCGTGCGCGGCCACGTCGATCGAGGTGAGCGGCTTGGTGTTGTTCGCACCGTCGCCGTACGTCATGCAGAAGCAGGAGTCGGACCAGAAGGCGTTGACGTACGCGTTGCCGTAGTGGACCCGGGAGTACGGCGCGACACCGTCGCCGCGGATGCCGTTACGGCCGTGCACGTTCTTGTAGTAGTCCCAGGTGAGCGCGGCGCCGTAGTGCGCGTCGGCGCCCGCGGTCTCCAGGTTCTGCGGGGTGCCGTCGCCCCAGACGTCGTCGGCGCCCGAGAAGAGCGTCCCGGTGCCGGACGTACCGCGGTTGAGGTTGTACGTCTTGTGGTTGCCGCGGCCGGCGTCGGTCAGCGTGAACGGGCCGGTGCCGCTGGTGCCGAGGGTGACCTGGCCGGCGTACTGCGTGTTGCCGGTGCCGGTCTCGACGGCCTGCCACTCGTACAGCTTCTCGCCGGTCTTCGCGTCGGTGACGACGTGCAGCTCGTTCGGGGTGCCGTCGTGCTGGATGCCGCCGACGACGGTCTCGTACGCGAGGACGGGCGAACCCTGCGCCATCCAGACGACCTTGCGCGGGGCGCGGTCGGCCTTGGTCTTCTCGGCGCCCTCCGCCGCGGCCGCGCCCAGCGCCTGCCGCTCGGCGGCGGCCGGGGCGACACCGGCGGTGGTGTCGACGTTCCGCAGCTCCGCACGGGAGGCCTTGGTGACCGACTCCGTCTTCCCGGCCTTGGACTCGGCGACGATCAGGTCACCGCCGAGGACGGGGAGTCCGGCGTAGGTGCGCTCGTAGCGCGTGTGGGTCGTGCCGTCGCGGTCCTGGACCACGTCACGGACGACGAGCTTCTCCTGCGCGCCGAGGCCGAGGGCCTTGGCGGTCGCCGCCTTGTCGGCGTCGGCCGCGCGTATCAGCGCGGTGCGCTGGGCGGGGGAGAGGTCGGCGGGGAGCTTGCCGGGGTTGGCGGCGATGCCGGCCTGGGCCGTCGGGGCGCCCATGGGGCCTCGGTCGGCGCTGGCGACTCCGGACTGGACACCGACCGCGAGCATCGCGGCGGCAGCGATCAGAGCGCCGGTCGCGGTGGCGCGACGGCTGGGCGTGGATCTCACGCAGACTCCTTTTGCGAGGGGGGTACCGGACGACTGGGTGGGCCTTCCGGGCAGAGCAAACAGAGCTGTGGAGCGCGAACTCTCATGCGAGTAGGGGAGAGAGTGGCAGCACTGACCGGTATCTGTCAGGAGCGCGTCAATAAGTTGGCCGGAAATCGTCCGGTGCCCGAAAGGTCGTGTCCGTTAACCGGACGTTTCGTCGATCATGACCGCGACGCCGTCCAGCGTTCTCCGGAGCCCGAACTCGAAGAGCGTCTCCAGGTCGAGCTCGAACTCCTCGCCCTCGCTCAGGCTGCTGAGCAGCGGATACGCGCCCCCACTCGAGATCGCGTCATAGCGGGGCTCGTTCCGTTCCATCCACTCGCCGTCCGAGATCCCCGAGTCCTGCCGGGCCTGCTCCTCCAAGTCGTCGGCCATGGCCACTCCTTGGACATAGGCGAAGATCACGAGATGGGTGTGGATCTTCTCGAACGGCGTCAGGGGCGTGCCCCGCAGCGCCCCGAGCACCCACTCCGTGTAAGCCATCGCGTTCGGCGAGGCGACCGGCCGGGTGAACGAGGCCATCGCCTGCGCCATCCAGCGGTGCCGTGCGTGGACCGCGCGCAGCCAGCGGGCCGCATGCTCCATCCCCGCACGCCAGTCGGCGGGCACGGGCCCCAACGGGCGCGCTGATCGCCGCCCGCGCGCTGCTCGGCGTCGCGGGCGCGTGCCTGATGCCGTCCACGCTGGCCCTGATCCGTACGCTCTTCCGCGACGAGGCCCAACGCGCCAAGGTCGTCACCGCGTGGACCGCCGTCATGGCAGGCGGGATCTCGCTCGGCCCGGTCGTCAGCGGCGCGCTCGTCGAACACTTCTGGTGGGGCTCGGTGTTCCTCGTCAACCTGCCCGCGATGGCCCTGCTCCTGATCCTCGGTCCGGTCCTCCTGCCGGAGTCCAAGGGGACGGTCGCCCGCGGCCGGTTCGACCGGACCAGCGCCCTGCTCTCCCTGGCCGCGCTGCTCCCGCTGATCCACGGCATCAAGGAACTCGCCAAGGACGGCCGGCAGCCGCTGCCGCTGCTCATGGTGACGGCGGGCCTGCTCCTCGCCCTGCTCTTCCTGCGCCGTCAGACCCGGCTCCCGGAGCCGATGGTCGACCTCGCGCTGCTCCGCCGGCGGGCGTACGGCGGCTCGGTCCTGGTCAACCTGCTCGCCATGCTCGCGACCGTCGGCTTCGCCGTCTTCCTCACCCAGTACCTCCAGTCCGTCCTCGGCCAGAGCCCGTTCGAGGCGGCGCTGTGGAGCCTCGTCCCGTCGGCGGGCGTCATGGTCGCCGCCCCCGTCGGCGCGGCGCTCGCCCGTCGGATCGACCGGGCGTACGTGATGGCGGGCGGGTTCCTGGTCTCCGCGGGCGGTTTCGCGTCCCTGACCCTCGTCGGCCCCGCCACCCCGCTCTGGGCGCTCCTCGCCGGCGCCACCGTCTATGCCTCGGGGCTCGTCTCCGCCATGACCCTGGCCAACGAGAGCGCCCTGGGCGCGGCCCCGCCCGAGCGCGCGGGCGCGGCGGCGGCGGTCCTCGAATCGGGCAGCGAACTCGGTGGCGCGCTCGGCATGGCGGTCCTCGGCTCGATCGGCGCGGCCGTCTACACCGCCGCGATGCCGCCGTCGGCCCCGGCGGCGGCCCGCGAGACGTTGGGCGGCGCGATGGGGTTCCCGGGCCCGGTCCTGGACGCGGCGCGCGCCGCCTTCACGGATGCGCTGAACGGGGCGGCGTTCGGGGCGGCGGCGGTCATGACGCCGGCGGCGCTCCTGTCGTACGCCCTCCTCCGTGCCCGGGCGCAGCGCACCTGACGAGGCGCCGCCCCCGTGGGTTGTGCCCACCCGTCCTTGGGGACCCCCACAGCGGGACGATTGCCCACAACGGTCTCAACCCACCAGGCTGTCCCGCCACGCGCGGTGGAGGCTCGCGAAGCGGCCCTCGCCGCCCACGAGCGACGCGGGCGGCCCGTCCTCCACGATCCGGCCGTGCTCCATCACAAGAACCCGGTCCGCGATCTCCACCGTCGAGAGCCGGTGGGCGATCACCACCGCCGTCCGCCCGGCGAGCACCGTGTCCATCGCCCGCTGCACCGCCCGTTCCCCCGGTACGTCCAGCGAGCTGGTCGCCTCGTCCAGGATCAGCACCGCCGGGTCCGCGAGCAGGGCGCGGGCGAAGGCCACCAACTGCCGCTGGCCCGCCGAGATCCGGCCGCCCCGCTTCCGTACGTCCGTGTCGTACCCGTCCGGCAGCGCCGCGATGAAGTCGTGCGCGCCGATCGCCTTCGCCGCGTGCTCGATCTCCTCCCGGGTCGCGTCCGGCCGCCCGATCGCGATGTTCTCGGCGACCGTCCCGGAGAAGAGGAACGCCTCCTGCGTCACCATCACCACGCCCCGCCGCAGTTCCGGCGTCGCCAGCTCGCGGACGTCGACGCCGTCGAGCAGTACCCGGCCCTCGGTCGGGTCGTAGAACCGGGCGAGCAGCTTGGCCAGCGTCGACTTGCCCGCGCCCGTGGAGCCGACCACGGCGACCGTCTGCCCCGCCGGGATCGTCAGATCGAAGCGGGGCAGCACCTCGCCACCCGTCCGGTACGCGAACCGCACGCCGTCGAAGACGACCTCCCGGCCGGGCTGCCCGCCCCCGCGCACCGGCAACTCCCTCGGCGCGACGGCCTCCGGAACCCCGGACTCCTGCGCCAACAGGCCCGCGATCTTGCCGAGCGACGCGGCCGCGGACTGGTACGAGTTGAGGAACATGCCGAGCCGGTCGATCGGGTCGTAGAGCCGCCGCATGTACAGCACCGCCGCCGCGAGGACGCCCAGCGCCAGCGTCCCGCCGGCCACCCGGTACGCGCCCCACAGACACATACCGGCCACGGCCGTGTTCGCGACCAGCCGGGAGCCGACGACATAGCGGGCCATCTCCAGGAGCGCGTCGCCGTTGGACCGCTCGTGGCGCCGGTTGAGCGCGGCGAACTCGGCGTCGTTGGCCCGCTCCCGGCGGAACGCCCGCACCGGCCGGATCCCGTTCATCGTCTCCGCGAACTTCACGATCACGCCCGCGATGGCGGTGGACCGCTCGGCGAAGACCACGGCCGCGCGCCGCTGGTAGAGCCGTACCAGCAGATACAGCGGTACGAAGGAGGCGACGGCGACGGCGCCGATGCTCAGGTCGAGCCAGAGCAGCATCGCCGAGATGTAGACGAACGCGAGGACGACGCCGATCAGCTCCTGGAGCCCTTCGGAGAGCAGTTCCCGCAGGGACTCCACGTCGGTGGTGGACCGGGATATGAGGCGGCCGGAGGTGTACCGCTCGTGGAAGTCGATGCTGAGCGCCTGGGCGTGGCGGAAGATCCGCCCGCGCAGATCGAGCAGCACGTCCTGGTTGACGCGGGCGGCGCCGCGCACGAAGGCGTACTGGAGGAGTCCGCCGGCCGCGGAGCAGAGCAGGTACCCGACGGCGACGGCCACGACGGGCCCGTAGTCCCCGTCCCGGAAGGCCGGTACGCCACGGTCGATGGCGTACGCGACGAGCAGCGGACCGGCCTGCACGGCGCCCTGCTGGAGCACCAGGACGAGCGCGGCGACGGACACGCGCGCGCGGTGCGGGGCGAGCAGCGACCGCAGCAGGGCGCCGGTGGCCCCGGGAGCGGTGGGCAGATCGTCCCGGTCGAAGGGATCCGTCGTCGTTCCCGTCTTCGTTCCCGTCGTCGTTCCCGTCATCGTTCCTCGGCCCCCTCGCCCGACATCAGCCAGGCGTACTCGGCCTTCTCGCGCAGCAGTTCGTGGTGGGTGCCCACGGCCGCGATGCGGCCCTCCGACAGGAGCGCCACCCGGTCCGCGAGCAGCACGGTCGAGGGGCGGTGGGCCACCACCAGGGCGGTCGTGTCGCGCAGGACCTCGCGGAGTGCCGCCTCGACGAGGGCCTCGGTGTGGACGTCGAGCGCGGACAGCGGGTCGTCCAGGACCAGGAAGCGGGGGCGGCCGACGACCGCGCGGGCCAGGGCGAGGCGCTGGCGCTGACCGCCGGAGAGGCTCAGGCCCTGCTCGCCGACCTGCGTGGCCGCGCCCTCGGGCAGCGCGGCCACGAAGCCGTCGGCCTGGGCCACGCCGAGCGCGCGCGACAGCTCGGGTTCGCCGGCACCCTCCGTACCGCCCATGAGGACGTTCTCGCCGACGCTCGCCGAGAAGAGCGTGGGCTCCTCGAAGGCCACCGACACGAGCGCGCGCAGCCGTTCGCGCTCCATGAGCGTGATGTCCTCGCCGTCCAGCAGGATTCGCCCGCCGGTCGCCTCGTGCAGCCGCGGTACGAGGGCGGTGAGCGTCGTCTTGCCGGAACCGGTCCCGCCGACCAGGGCGAGGGTCTCGCCGGGCCGGATGTGCAGGTCGACGCGGTCGAGCACGGGAGGGGCGTCGGGCGAGGCGTCCGGGTACCGGAACGAGACATTCTCGAACCGCACCCCGTCCGGCCCGCCGCCTTCGGCCGCCCCGGACTTCGGGCCGGGTGCCTCCTCCGGCTCGTCCATCACCTCGAAGTACCGTTCCGTCGCCGTCGCCGCCTCCTGGCTCATCGCGAGCAGGAAGCCGATCGACTCCACCGGCCAGCGCAGTGCGAGCGCCGTCGACAGGAACGCGACGAGCGTGCCGGCCGACAGCTCCCCGTCGGCGACCTGGACGGTGCCGAGGACGAGCGCCGCGCCGATCGCCAGCTCGGGAATGACCGTGATGAGCGCCCAGATCCCGGCGAGCAGCCGCGCCTTGACCAGCTCCGTGCCGCGCAGTCGCTCGGCCAGCGCGCGGAAGGCGAGGGCCTGGCTGCGGTGGCGCCCGAAGCCCTTCACGATCCGGATGCCGAGGACGCTCTCCTCGACCACGGTCGTCAGATCGCCGACCTGGTCCTGGGCGCGGCGCGCGACGCCCGAGTACGCCGTCTCGAACCGCGAGCAGAGGATCACCAGAGGGACGACCGGCGTGAGCAGCACGAGCCCGAGCGTCCAGTCCTGGCTGAGCAGCAGGACGTAACCGGCGAGGATGGTCACGCCGTTGACCAGCAGGAAGGTCAGCGGGAAGGCGAGGAACATCCGCAACAGCATCAGATCCGTCGTGCCGCGCGAGAGCAGCTGCCCCGAGGCCCACCGGTCGTGGAAGGCGATCGGCAGCCGCTGCAGCCGCCGGTACAGATCCGCCCGCATCGCCGCCTCGACCCCGGCGAGCGGCCGGGCGACCAGCCACCGCCGGAACCCGAAGAGCACGGCCTCCGCGATCCCGAGCAGCAGCAGATACAGGGCCCCGAGCCACACCCCGCCGGGATCACCCGCCGCGACGGGCCCGTCCACCATCCACTTCAGGACGAGCGGGATGACGAGCGACAGACACGACGCGACGATCGCGACCACGGCGGCCGAGGCCAACCGCCCCCGCACCGGACGCACATAGGGCCACAGGCGCAGCAGGGTTCGTACGACGGACTTCTTGGCGACAGCATCTTCTCCGGGCATCACGAGCGAGCCTACGGTTCACCACTGACAACGCTCACGTGGTTTTCCGGGGCTACGAGGGGCACCCTGGGCCGCAACCGACCGACCTCACCCCCCGACCCGCAGCAGCAACACCGACCGCGCCCCCACCGTGACCACCGCCCCGCCCCGGTGGACCGTCCCCGGGGCCTCCGCCTGGTCCTCCAGGGCCGTGTCCAGGACCAGTTCGTACGACTCCGCCCACGGCGGCCCCGGCAGCCGGTACTCCACCGGGCGGGGCCCCGCGTGCAGGATCGCCAGGAAGCTGTCGTCGGTGACCTGGGCGCCCCGCGCGTCCCGGCCCGGGATGTCACGGCCCGAGAGATAGAGGCCCAGCGTGGCCGCCGGCGCGTACCAGTCGCCCTCCGTCATCTCCGTGCCGTCCGCCGTGAACCACGCCAGGTCCCGCAGCCCGTCCGCGCCCTGCGGGCGGCCCGAGAAGAACGCACGGCGGCGCAGCACCGGGTGGCGGTGGCGCAGCGCGAGCAGTCGCCGCGTCAGGGCGAGCAGCTCCCGCCGGCCGGGGTCCTCGGGCAGCGACCAGTCCAGCCAGCTCGTCTCGTTGTCCTGGCAGTACGCGTTGTTGTTGCCCCCCTGCGTACGCCCCATCTCATCGCCTGCGACCAGCATCGGCACCCCGGTCGACAGGAGCAGGGTGGTGAGCATGTTCCGCAGCTGGCGCAACCGCAGCGCCCCGACCTCCGGATCCTCGGTCTCGCCCTCCGCCCCGCAGTTCCAGGCCCGGTTGTCGTTCGTCCCGTCCCGGTTGCCCTCCCCGTTGGCCTCGTTGTGCTTCCGCTCGTAGGTCACCAGGTCCCGCAGCGTGAAGCCGTCGTGCGCGGTCACGAAGTTCACCGAGGCGTACGGCCGCCGCCCGCCCCACGCGTACAGGTCGCTCGAACCCGAGAGCCGGTAGCCGAGGTCCCGTACGTCGGGCAGCGCGCCGCGCCAGAAGTCCCGTACCGCGTCCCGGTAGCGGTCGTTCCACTCCGTCCACAGCGGCGGGAACGCGCCCACCTGGTAGCCGCCGTTGCCGACGTCCCACGGCTCGGCGATCAGCTTGACCCGCCGCAGCACCGGATCCTGGGCGATGACCGCCAGAAAGGGGGAGAGCATGTCGACGTCGTGGAAGGACCGGGCGAGCGCCGCCGCCAGGTCGAAGCGGAAGCCGTCGACGCCCATCTCCGTCACCCAGTACCGCAGGCTGTCGGTGATCAGCCGCAGCACCTGCGGCTGCACCACGTGCAGGGTGTTGCCGCAGCCGGTGTAGTCGGCGTACCGGCGGGCGTCGGACTGGAGCCGGTAGTAGCCCCGGTTGTCGATGCCCTTCAGCGAAAGCGTCGGCCCGAGCTCGCCCGCCTCGGCCGTGTGGTTGTAGACCACGTCGAGGATGACCTCGATCCCGGCCGCGTGCAGCGCCCGCACCATCCGTTTGAACTCGCCGACCTGCTGCCCGGTCGTCCCCGAGGAGGAGTAGCCGGCGTGCGGGGCGAAGTAGCCGACGGAGTTGTACCCCCAGTAGTTCCGCAGCCCCCGCCGCAGCAGATGGTCCTCGTGCGCGAACTGGTGCACCGGCAGCAGCTCGACCGCCGTCACCCCGAGCCGTACGAGATGCTCCACGGCCGCCGGGTGCGCGAGGCCCGCGTACGTGCCGCGCAGCTCCTCGGGGATGCCCGGGTGGAGCTTGGTGAAGCCCTTCACGTGCAGCTCGTAGATGACCGAGTCCGGCCAGGGGGTCTTCGGCCTGCGGTCGTCCGACCAGTCGTCGTCGTCCAGGACGACGACACCCTTCGGTACGTACGGAGCCGAGTCCCGGTCGTCCCGTACGGTGTCCGCGACATGCTGCTGCGGCCAGTCCCGTACGTGCCCGTACACCTCCGACGGCAGCGCGAAGTCGCCGTCCACCGCCCGCGCGTACGGGTCCAGGAGCAGCTTCGCCGGGTTCCAGCGGGCGCCCGTCCACGGGTCCCAGCGGCCGTGCACCCGGTAGCCGTACCGCTGCCCGGCGCCCACCCCGGGCACGAAGCCGTGCCAGATCTCATGGGTCAGCTCGGTCAGCGGAAGCCGCCGCTCCGTCTCCTTCCCCGTCCCGTCGGCGTCGAACAGGCAGAGCTCGACGGCCTCCGCCCCGCCGGCCCACAGCGCGAAGTTCGTGCCGGCGACCCCGTCGGGACCGACCCGGCAGCGCGCCCCCAACGGCATCGGCGCGCCCGGCCACACCACCGTCCGGGCCCGTTCGGGGGCAGGCGAGAACGCCCCTCCGTCCGGGGCAGGGGAGAACGCCCCTCCGTCCCGTACCGCCTCCGCCTCCTGCTCGGCTGCGCTCGACACCTGTCGGCCTCCCGCGGCTCGTCGGGCCCCGCACGGACCCCGCGGCGTCCCGGCCGCGGCCGAACGTGGCCTCCCACCTGTTCTGCCCGTACGGCCGTCGTCCCAACATGACCCGCACGCACGTTTCCCCTGGAGGGTGGCCGTCGTTGGGTCGAGCGTGAGACTTGTATGGAAGCGGGCGGGCTCCGCCCTCGCGGTGGCGGCACTCATGGCGGGCCTTGCGGGCTGCACCGAAAAGGGCGGCGGTGGCGGCGGTGTCGGCCTGTCGCTGCCCGGGAAGGCGCGGGCGCCGGGCGACGTCATCCGGATCAGCCCGGAGGACGGCGGCAAGGGCGTGCCGGCCGAGGGGCCGATCGAGGTGAGCGTCGACAGCGGCCGCCTGGAGCGGGTCACCGTCGTCCAGGTGGAGGACGCCCAGCGGGCCGAGGTGCCCGGCGAGATCAGCGAGGACGGGCTGCGCTGGCGGCCGAGGCCGGACTCCCGGCTCGCGCTGGCTGCCAAGTACAGCGTGGACGCCGTGGCGCTCGACGGCCACGGCCGGCGCTCCGCGCGGCACACCACCTTCACCACCGTCGTGCCCGAGCACCGTTTCATCGGCTACTTCAAGCCGGAGAACCGATCCACGGTCGGCACCGGCATGATCGTGTCCTTCGGCTTCAACCGGGCCATCGAGAACCGCGCGGCCGTCGAACGGGCCATCAGGATCACCTCCGACCCGCCGGTCGAGGTGGTCGGCCACTGGTTCGGCGAGGAGCGGCTCGACTTCCGCCCCGCCGAGTACTGGCGGCCCGGCACCAAGGTGACCGTCGACCTCGCGCTGCGCGACGTCGAGGGCGCGCCCGGCGTGTACGGCATCCAGCGCAAGACGGTCGGGTTCACGGTCGGGCGCTCCCAGGTGTCCCTGGTCGACGCGGCCGAGCACACCATGGAGGTCCGCAGGGACGGCGAGCTGCTCGCGACCGTGCCCATCACGGCCGGGGCGCCCAAGACCACGACGTACAACGGCAGGATGGTGGTCACGGAGCTCTACGACGTGACGCGGATGGACGGCCGGACGGTCGGCTTCGGCGGCGAGTACGACATCAAGGACGTGCCGCACGCGATGCGTCTGACCGACTCCGGGACGTTCCTGCACGGCAACTACTGGGCCGCGCCCTCCACGTTCGGAACGGCCAACGTCAGCCACGGCTGTGTCGGCCTGCGGGACGAGAAGGGCGGCAGCGCCGACTCCCCGGCGGGCTGGTTCTTCGACCGTACGCTCATCGGCGACGTCGTCGAGGTCGTCAACTCCCGTGACCGAAAGGTCGCTCCCGACAACGGCCTCGGAGGCTGGAACATGGAGTGGGAGGAGTGGAAGGCGGGTTCCGCCCTGCGGTGACGTGAGACAGGCACGTGGGCATGCCCCGCACCCCGCGCGAACTGGGACTGAACGGTGACATTCGCGTGGAACTTTCGTGTCTTCCGGTGTGATTGTCTAACGCCGTGTGCGCGAGAGGATGCGCACGGGGGTGGGGCCCAGGCAGTGCCGGGTCGTGCGAGGGGAGAACACCATAGTGAACGGGCAGCCGATATCCGGAGGGACCGCCGGACGACGGCGTCGCGGCAACCGCCTGGGGGCGCTGGCGACGGGAGCGCTGCTCCTCGTGCTGACCGCGTGCGGCGGCGGCGACGCCACCGGCGACAAGGGGGGCCAGAACCCGGCGGGCGCCGGCGACGGCGGCGGCAAGCAGGAGATCGCGGCCTCGCAGGCGGTCGTCACGATCGCTCCGAAGGACGGCGCCGACTCGGTTCCCACCAACGGTGCGCTGAAGGTGACGGCCGAGCAGGGCAAGCTGACGACGGTCACGGTCGCCGACACCAAGGGCACCGAGGTCGAGGGCAAGATAGCGGCGGACGGCGCGAGCTGGCAGCCCGTCGGCCACCTGGCCGCGGGCACGCAGTACAAGGTCCACGCGGTGGCGCAGGACTCCGAGGGACGTGAGTCGGCGAAGGACACCACCTTCACCACCCTGGTCCCGAAGAACACCTTCATCGGCCACTACACGCCGGAGGACGGCTCGACCGTCGGTGTCGGCATGCCGGTCTCGATCCGCTTCACCCGGGGCATCACCGACCCGGCGGCGGTGGAGAACGCCATCAAGGTGACGGCGCAGCCCGCGGTGGAGATCGAGGGCCACTGGTTCGGCAACGACCGCCTCGACTTCCGCCCGGAGGAGTACTGGGCCGCCGGCACCAAGGTGACCGTCGAGCTCAACCTGGACGGCGTCGAGGGCCGCCCGGGCGTCTACGGCAAGCAGAAGAAGAAGGTCACGTTCACCATCGGCCGCCGCCAGGTCTCCACGGTCGACGCGAGCGCCAAGACCATGAAGGTCGAGCGCGACGGCAAGATCATCAAGACGATCCCGATCACCGCGGGCGCCCCGTCCACGACCACGTACAACGGTCAGATGGTCATCAGCGAGAAGTACAAGGTGACCCGGATGAACGGCGCCACCGTCGGCTTCGGCGGCGAGTACGACATCAAGGACGTGCCGCACGCCATGCGGCTGTCCACCTCGGGCACCTTCGTCCACGGCAACTACTGGGCGTCGTCCGGCACGTTCGGCTCCGCCAACGTCAGCCACGGCTGTGTCGGCCTGCGGGACACCCGCGGCGCGGGCGACAGCACCACCCCGGCGGCCTGGTTCTACGACCGCTCGCTGATCGGTGACGTGGTGGTCGTGAAGAACTCGAAGGACAAGCAGATCGCTCCGGACAACGGCCTCAACGGCTGGAACATGTCCTGGTCGGAGTGGATCAAGTAGATCGCTTCCCGAGCGGACCCGGTGCTGTGACCAACGGCACCGGGTCCGCTGTCGTTAACGCCGACTAACCTGCCTCCCATGACTGTGAACCTCGAAGTCGCCGAAGGCGTCGGCACGATCCGCCTCGACCGCCCCCCGATGAACGCCCTCGACATCGCCACCCAGGACCGGCTGCGCGAGCTGGCCCAGGAGGCGACCGACCGCGACGACGTGCGGGCCGTGATCCTGTACGGCGGCGAGAAGGTGTTCGCGGCCGGTGCGGACATCAAGGAGATGCAGGTCATGGACCACGCGGCCATGGTCAAGCGGTCGCGCGCGCTCCAGGACTCCTTCACCGCGGTCGCCCGGATCCCCAAGCCCGTCGTCGCCGCGATCACCGGCTACGCCCTTGGCGGCGGCTGCGAACTGGCGCTGTGCGCGGACTACCGGATCGCCGCCGACAACGCCAAGCTCGGCCAGCCGGAGATCCTGCTCGGCCTGATCCCGGGCGCCGGCGGCACCCAGCGGCTGTCCCGCCTGGTCGGCCCCTCCAAGGCGAAGGACCTCATCTTCACCGGCCGGATGGTCAAGGCCGACGAGGCCCTGACGCTCGGTCTGGTCGACCGGGTCGTCCCGGCGGCGGAGGTGTACGAGCAGGCGCACGCCTGGGCCGCGAAGCTCGCCCAGGGCCCCGCTCTCGCGCTGCGCGCCGCGAAGGAGTCGGTCGACCAGGGCCTGGAGGCCGACATCGACACCGGTCTCGCGATCGAACGCACCTGGTTCGCGGGCCTGTTCGCGACCGAGGACCGGGAGCGCGGGATGAAGAGCTTCGTGGAGGAGGGCCCGGGCAAGGCGAAGTTCGTCTGACGGTTCCGTACTCTCCGGTACCGCCGCCGCCTCTGGCATATGCCGGAGGAAATTCGCGGAATTGTCGATTCCGGGGGTACGGATTCCTCCGGAACGGCCACGCCGCCGCGCCTGTGCGGCCATGATGGGGGGCATGGCGGGCCTGGAGGGTGTGGAACAACCGCGGCAGCACGGCGGTGCGACCGCCGCACGGTGGGTACCGACCGTCGAGGACGAACAGGCCCTCAAAACGCTCGAGTTGTACGGAAATCCCGCCGAGGACGACGTCCGGCTGCCGTCCCGTCCCGAGTCCGCCGCCATCGCCCGCCGGCTCACCCAGTGCGTCGTGCTGCGCCAGTGGGCGCTGACGCCGCAGATCGCGGAGCACGCCGTTTTACTCGTCTCGGAACTCGTCGGCAACGCCGTCCGGCACACGGGGGCCCGCGTCTTCGCCCTGCGGCTGCTGCGCCGCCGCGGCTGGATCCGGATCGAGGTCCGCGACCCCTCCCGAGGCCTGCCCTGTCTGATGCCCGTCCATGAGCTGGACATCAGCGGCCGGGGGCTCTTCCTCGTCGACAAGCTCTCCGACCGCTGGGGCGTGGATCTCCAGCCGCGCGGCAAGACCACGTGGTTCGAGATGCGCGTCGCGGACCGCTGAGCGTTCCGGACGCCGTCCCCCAGACGGCCCCGGACGCACAAAAGCCCCCATGCGGGGGCTTCCGTGGGTGGAGCGCCGTGGATCGGGGGGGTGTATCCACGGAGCTCGGACGACCTGGCCCGGGTCAATGGGGGTCGTGTCCCCGACTATGACAGACAGGTGGCCTTGTCGCCAAAAGTCCCTACCGTGGCAATCAAGTCCATATCCGGACAGTTCGACAGTGAATCGTTGGTGACATAGAGCACCAACCTTGCAAACGATGAATAAATATCGGGTTCATCGATTGTTTCCTCGACCTGTCCGCATGGTGGACGCCTGGATGCGGCCCGGCAAACGTCCTGAATTGGCTCAATCGTTAATTTTCGGTCATATGGCCTCTTCAATGGTCGCGTGACCCAGACCGACCGCCGCACCGTACTGATGCGGGCCGGTGCGGCCGCCGTCGCCGCGGGAGCCCTCACCAGCGCCTGTGGGGCGGAGCCCCGCCCCGCGCCCCATGGCCCCGCCGCCGTCCGGAAGCCCGCCCCCGTCCGGAAGCCCGCCGCCGCCCCGGGCCCCCGCCGCTTCCCCGGCCACCCCGCCGAGATCGAGAGCGGCCCCCGCGACCGCCCCCGGGTCGCCCTCACCTTCCACGGCCAGGGCGACCCCGCCCTCGCCCGCGCCGTGCTTGCCGAGGCCGAGAAGGGCGGCGCCCGCGTCACCGTCCTCGCCGTCGGGGAGTGGCTCGACCGGTACCCCGAACTCGCCCGCCGGATCCTCGACGGCGGCCACGACCTCGGCAACCACACCCAGCGCCACCTCGACATCAACGCGATGACCGAGGACGAGGCGTACGCCGAGATCACCGCCTGCGCCGCCCGGCTGCGCCGGCTCACCGGCTCCATCGGCACCTGGTTCCGGCCCTCCAGGACCCGGCACGCCACCGACACCGTCCAGCGGGCCGCCCGCCGGGCCGGCTACCTGCACTGCCTCTCGTACGACGTCGACTCCCTCGACTTCACCTCGCCCGGCGCCCCCGCCGTCGTCCGCAACGTCACCGAGGCGGTCCGGGGCGGCTCCGTGGTGAGCCTGCACTTCGGCTACGCGGACACCCTCGCCGCACTGACGCCCCTCCTCGCCGACCTCGACCGCCGCGGCCTGCGCGCGGTGACGACCACGGAGCTGCTGACCTGATGCTGCCTCTCACCACGCGTACGAAGAGCCTCCTCGCCGCCGCGCTGCTCGCCGCGCTCGCGTCTGCCGCGACCGGGTGCGGCATCGCCGGCCAGGCCCCCGAGCCCCGGAGCGGCGCCAAGAAGGAGGCCGGCGCGGTCCCCGCCGTACCGAAGAAGGCCGTCCCCGCCGGACTGCCGGGCATGCCGCCGGTCCTCGACCCCAACGACGTCTACGCCGCCGACCGCCCGAACAAGCTCTCACCCGTGGTCAAGGACTTCCCCAGCCGGGTGTACGTCCCCAACACCAACTCCAACACCATCTCGGTCATCGACCCGGCGACGTACCAGGTCATCGAGACCATCCCGGTCGGCATCCAGCCGCAGCACGTCGTGCCGTCCTGGGACATGAAGACCCTCTGGGTCAACAACAACCGCGGCCACACGCTCACCCCGATCGACCCGGCCACCGGCGTCGCGGGCAAGCCCGTCGAGGTCCACGACCCGTACAACCTGTACTTCACGCCCAACGGGAAGTACGCCGTCGTCATGGCCTCCCTCGACCGCGAACTGGTCTTCCGCGACCCGCACACCATGGAGCGGAAGAAGACCGTCCCGGTCTCCTGCTACGGCGTGAACCACGCGGACTTCTCCGCCGACGGCCGGTACTTCGTCGTCTCCTGCGAGTTCTCCGGCGAGCTCCTGAAGGTCGACACCGAGAAGATGGAGGTCATCGGCCAGCAGAGGCTGCCCTTCGAGGGCGCCATGCCGCAGGACGTGAAGATCTCCCCGGACGGCAAGACCTTCTACATCGCCGACATGATGGCCCACGGCATGTGGGTCCTCGACGGCGAGAAGTTCACCACCCCGCAGCTCCTGCCGACCGGCAAGGGCTGCCACGGCCTGTACATCAGCCGGGACTCGCGCGAGATGTACGTGCCCAACCGAGGCGAGGGCTCCATCTCGGTCTTCGACTTCGCCCAGAACAAGCTGACGAAGAAGTGGTGGCTGCCGGACGGCGGCTCCCCGGACATGGGCGGCGTCTCGCCCGACGGCAAGGTGCTGTGGCTGTCCGGCCGTTACGACTCCGAGGTGTACGCGATCGACACGAAGACCGGCAGCCAGCTGGCCCGCATCCCGGTCGGCGGCGGCCCCCACGGCCTCGCGGTCTACCCCCAGCCGGGCAGGTACTCACTGGGCCACACGGGCATCTTCCGCTGAGTCAGCCGGCGATGAGCAGGGCCTCGGAGGCCACCGGGCGGTAGCCCGCGGCCTGGAAGACGCGGACGCTGCGCGCGTTGCCGGGGGACTGCTGCGCCCAGACCACGTCGCCCGGCGTCAGATGCCGGGCGGCGAGGGCCAGCGCCCGGCCGATCCCGCGATGCCTGACCCCCTCCTCGACCTCGATCGCGGCCTCCCAGCGGCCCGCCACACCACGGCCCAGGATCACCACCCCGCCGTCGGCCGCCCACACCCGTACGTCGTCGCGGAACTTCATCGCCCGCGCCACCCGCGGGTGTTCCGGGTCCTCGATCTCCCGCAGCGGCAGCTCGGGCTCCCCGGGCAGCGCACGGGCGACGGTCAGCAGGTCGATCGTGTTCATGTGCATGCCCGTGCGCCGCATCAGGGCCACGAGGAACCCCGGGTTCATCGAGGCGGCGAGCGGGTCGGCCGAGGCGGCCGCGAGCTCTTCCCGTACCCATGCCGGATCCTCGTCCGTGAAGACGACGGAGTGCGCGGTGAAGGCGAGGACGCCGGCGTCCCGGGGGCTCGGCTGCGGGACGACCGTCGTCGAGCCGTCCGGCGGCGGGAACTGCCCGTGTGCCGCCGCTGCCAGGATCCGTGCCACGTCATCACTCATACCCCCATGATCGGGCATGGGCGCGCCCGCTAATCTGGCCCCGTCAGAGAAGCACCACGAAGGGGCGGAAAAAGTGGCGGACATCGAGTCGGCACGCAAGGCGTTCGAGCGGTTCGACGTGGACGGGGACGGCCTCATCACCGCCGCCGAGTACAAGAGCGTGATGGCCCAGCTGGGTGACTTCCACGTCACCGAGACGGTCGCCGAGGCGCTCATCAAGCAGCGTGACGACAACGGCGACGGCAAGCTGTCCTGGGACGAGTTCTGGGCGCACCTCAGCCAGGCCTGACCTCGCCGGAGCGGGGCGGGCGGCGTGTACTCCGTGCGTACGTACGTGAGTTGCCGCCCGTCCGGGCGCCGGTGACGATCGAGCCGTGACGCCCCCCGGATCCGCACGTACCCCGATACGTCCGACGGCCGCCGCGATGGCCGTCGTGGCCGTCCTGGCAGCCGTCCTGCTCACCCTCCTCGGCGTGGGCCTCGCCCAGACGGGCACCGGGGAGCTCCGTATCCCCGCGGCGGGTATCACCAGTCTGCTGAGGCTGCTCGTCCTCGTCGCGCTCGCCGTCCATCTGGGGGAACTCGTCGGCGTCCGTCTCGCGCGCGACGGCCCGCTGCCACGCCGCTGGTCCGTGCCGGCCGCGGTGGCCGGTGCGGCCGCCTCCGCCGGGCTCATCCTGCTCTTCGCCGCCGTCAGCGGCCTCAGCCTCACCTCGGTGTACGCCACCCGCGAGGGGCGCCTGCTCCTCGTCACGACGAACGCCTTCGCCCTCGCGGCCATGTGCGCCGTGAGCCGCCGCCCCGGGCTCGCTCTCGCCCCGCTGGCCGTCGTGGTCGGCGCGGAGGCCCTCCGCGCGCACCCCGAACCGACCTCCCCGGCGGTCGGAGTCACCCTCACGGTCGTCCATCTGACGGCGGCCTCGCTCTGGTGCGGGGGTCTCCTGTACGTCCTGCGGACCGTACGGCTGCGCGGGACCGTGCACGGGCGCGAGGTGCTCCTCCGCTACGCGCGGGTGGCGGCCTGGATCTTCACGGCGCTGATCGTCACGGGCACCTGCTCGACCCTCCGCCGCCTCCCCCTGGACCTGGTCCTCACCACGGCCTACGGCAGGGTCCTCCTGGCCAAGCTCGCCCTGGTGGCGGTGGCGAGCCTCCTCGCCCTGGCGGCCCGCCACCGCCTCCTCCGCGGCCCCGGCGCGGAAGCACCGGCCCGGATCGAGCTGGGGGCACTCGCGGCGGTCGTGGTGATCTCAGCGGTCCTGACAGCGGTCCCGGACCCCCACTGGCTCACCGCGCCCTGACCTCACAACCTCACCACCGGTACCAGCGCCCGCCCCCGCTGCGCATGAGGAACCCGAGCAGCCACAGGACCAGAACGGCGATGGCGATGAACCAGAGCACGTCGGCCGCGAACCCGGCTCCGAAGAGGATCAGGATCAGAATCAGTACGAGAAGAAGCGGCACCACGACGTCCACCTCCTCGACGGTCGTCCCCGAGCGGGTGCCCCCGATCCCGCGTACCATGCGGCCCTGCTATTGGGCCCTCAGCACTCGATGATGTTCACCGCGAGCCCGCCCCGCGCCGTCTCCTTGTACTTGACCGACATGTCGGCGCCGGTCTCCTTCATCGTCTTGATGACCTTGTCCAGGGAGACCAGGTGGCTGCCGTCGCCGCGCATCGCCATCTTTGCTGCCGTGACCGCCTTGACCGCTGCCATGCCGTTGCGCTCGATGCACGGGATCTGGACCAGGCCGCCGACCGGGTCGCAGGTCAGGCCCAGGTTGTGTTCCATGCCGATCTCGGCCGCGTTCTCGACCTGCTCCGGCGTGCCGCCCATGACCTCCGCGAGGGCGCCCGCCGCCATCGAGCAGGCGGAGCCGACCTCGCCCTGGCAGCCGACCTCGGCGCCGGAGATCGAGGCGTTCTCCTTGAAGAGCATGCCGACCGCGCCCGCCGCGAGCAGGAAGCGGACCACGCCGTCGTCGTCGGCGCCCGGCACGAAGTTCATGTAGTAGTGCAGGACCGCCGGGATGATGCCGGCCGCGCCGTTCGTCGGGGCGGTGACCACGCGGCCGCCCGCCGCGTTCTCCTCGTTCACGGCCATCGCGTAGAGCGTGATCCACTCCATCGCCAGCGCCGCCGGGTCGCCCTCGGAGCGCAGCTTGCGCGCCGTGTTCGCGGCGCGGCGGCGGACCTTCAGGCCGCCGGGGAGGATGCCCTCGCGGGACATGCCGCGCGAGACGCAGGACTGCATGACGCGCCAGATCTCGAGGAGGCCCTCCCGGATCTCGTCCTCCGTGCGCCAGGCCTTCTCGTTCTCCAGCATCAGCGCGGAGATGGAGAGGCCCGTGTCCTTCGCCAGGCGGAGCAGCTCGTCGCCCGTGCGGAAGGGGTACTTCAGGACCGTGTCGTCCGGGATGATCGGGTCCGAGCCCGCGACCGCGTCCTCGTCCACGACGAAGCCGCCGCCGACCGAGTAGTACGTCTTCTCCAGGACGAGCGCGCCCTCGGAGTCGTACGCGAAGACCGTCATGCCGTTGGCGTGGTACGGCAGCGCCTTCCGGCGGTGCAGGATCAGATCCTCGTCGAAGTCGAACGGGATCTCGTGCGCGCCCAGCAGGTTGATCCGGCCGCTCGACTTGATCCGCTCGAACTCGTCGTCCGCCGTCTCCACGTTCACCGTGCGCGGGGAGTTCCCCTCCAGGCCGAGGAGGACCGCCTTCGGCGTGCCGTGGCCGTGGCCCGTCGCGCCCAGCGAGCCGTACAGCTCGGCCCGTATCGACGCGGTGTGGGCGAGCAGCCCCTCGTTCTTCAGCCGGCGGGCGAACATCCGGGCCGCGCGCATCGGGCCCACCGTGTGGGAGCTGGACGGGCCGATGCCGATCGAGAACAGGTCGAAGACCGAGATGGCCACGGGGAACTCCTTGTGGGGGCTAGACGCCGTTGTCTGCCGGGGTGGTGCAGAACGGAGCAGGAAGAGCGGGCAAAAGGGGGTGGGGCACCGCGCTCACTCCAGTGTGCGCGGTGCCCCGGACGTTCGTACGAACAAAAGGGTACGAAACTACTTCAGGCCGGGGTACAGCGGGTGCTTCTCCGCCAGCGCGACGACCCGGGCCTTCAGGGCCTCCGCGTCGAAACCGGGCTTCAGGGTCTCCGCGATGACGTCGGCGACCTCGGCGAAGTCCTCGGCGCCGAAACCGCGCGTCGCGAGCGCCGGCGTACCGATGCGCAGACCCGAGGTGACCATCGGCGGACGCGGGTCGTTCGGGATCGCGTTCCGGTTGACCGTGATGCCGACCTCGTGGAGCCGGTCCTCGGCCTGCTGGCCGTCGAGCTCGGAGTTGCGCAGGTCGACCAGGACCAGGTGCACGTCCGTGCCGCCGGACAGGACCGAGACGCCGTGCTCCGCCACATCGCCGCGGGTCAGACGCTCGGCGAGGATCCGGGCGCCGTCCAGCGTGCGCTGCTGGCGCTCCTTGAACTCCTCCGAGGCCGCGATCTTGAAGGATACGGCCTTGGCCGCGATCACGTGCTCCAGCGGGCCGCCCTGGAAACCGGGGAAGACCGAGGAGTTCAGCTTCTTCGCGAACTCCTTCTTCGCGAGGATGATGCCGCCGCGCGGGCCGCCGAGCGTCTTGTGCGTGGTGGAGGTCACCACGTCCGCGTACTCGACCGGGTTCGGGTGCAGACCGGCCGCGACCAGACCCGCGAAGTGGGCCATGTCGACCCACAGGTACGCCTCGACCTCGTCGGCGATCCGGCGGAACTCGGCGAAGTCCAGCTGACGCGGGTAGGCGGACCAGCCCGCGATGATCACCTTGGGGCGGTGCTCCTTGGCCAGGCGCTCGACCTCGGCCATGTCGACCAGGCCGGAGTCGTCCACGTGGTACGCGACCACGTCGAACTGCTTGCCCGAGAAGTTCAGGCGCATGCCGTGCGTGAGGTGACCGCCGTGGGCCAGGTCCAGGCCCAGGATCGTGTCGCCGGGCTGGGCGATCGCGAACAGCGCGGCCTGGTTCGCGGAGGCGCCGGAGTGCGGCTGGACGTTGGCGTACTCGGCGCCGAACAGGTCCTTGATCCGGTCGATGGCGATCTGCTCGGCCACGTCGACGTGCTCGCAGCCGCCGTAGTAGCGGCGGCCCGGGTAGCCCTCGGCGTACTTGTTGGTGAGGACCGAGCCCTGGGCCTCCATGACGGCGACCGGAGCGAAGTTCTCCGAGGCGATCATCTCGAGGGTGGACTGCTGGCGGTGGAGCTCGGCGTCGACGGCGGCGGCGACGTCCGGGTCCAGCTCGTGGAGAGGGGTGTTGAGAAG
Source organism: Streptomyces sp. NPDC029169 (assembly GCF_055563935.1). Taxonomy (NCBI): domain Bacteria; kingdom Bacillati; phylum Actinomycetota; class Actinomycetes; order Kitasatosporales; family Streptomycetaceae; genus Streptomyces; species Streptomyces sp. NPDC029169. Next base: position 201,214 of record NZ_JBVHXA010000010.1, on the reverse strand, counting down.
CGACATGAATCGATCCCTAGGGGGTCTCGGTTAGCCGGCGGTGAATGCGGTGTACTCGTCGGCGGTGAGCAGGTCCTCCGGCTCGCCCTCGATGCGTACCTTGAACAGCCAGCCACCCTCGAACGGGGCGGAGTTCACCAGGGAGGGGTCGTCCACGACGTCCTGGTTGGCCTCGACGACCTCGCCGGTCACCGGCGCGTACAGGTCGCTGACGGACTTGGTGGACTCCAGCTCGCCACAGGACTCGCCCGCGGTCACCGTGTCACCGACCTCCGGGAGCTGCACGAAGACGACGTCGCCCAGGGCGTTCGCCGCGTGCTCCGTGATGCCGACCGTCGCGACGCCGTCCTCGGCGACCGACAGCCACTCGTGCTCCTTGCTGTAGCGAAGCTGCTGGGGGTTGCTCATGTCGTGATTCTCCTGGATCGGGGGAGTGCTGATGTACGCGGGTCTTACGGGGTGAGACGAGAAGTGGGACGGAGTGAGGCGTGTCACTTCTGGCGCTTGTAGAAGGGCAGCGCCACGACCTCGTACGGCTCGTGGGTGCCGCGGATGTCCACACCTACACCCTGCGTGCCGGGCTCGGCGTGCGCCGCGTCCACGTACGCCATCGCGATCGGCTTTCCGAGGGTGGGGGAGGGGGCGCCGGAGGTGACCTCGCCGATGACCTGGCCGTCGGCGACGACCGCCATGCCGGCGCGCGGGACGCGGCGGCCCTCGGCGATCAGGCCGACGAGCTTGCGCGGCGGGGCGGTTTCGGCGCGCTCGGCGGCCTTCTCGAGCGCCTCGCGGCCGACGAAGCGGCCCTCGTTGGTCGTCTTCTCGAACTTCACGACCCGGCCGAGGCCCGCGTCGAACGGGGTGAGGGAGGTCGTCAGCTCGTGTCCGTACAGCGGCATGCCCGCCTCCAGGCGGAGCGTGTCACGGCAGGACAGGCCGCACGGGATGAGACCGACCGGGGCGCCGGCCTCGGTCAGCGCCCGCCAGACGCCCTCGGCGTGCTCGGGCTTCAGGAACAGCTCGAAGCCGTCCTCGCCGGTGTAGCCGGTACGGGCGATCAGCGCGGGGACCCCGGCGACCGTGCCCGGGAGGCCGGCGTAGTACTTCAGCCCGTCCAGGTCGGCGTCGGTGAGCGACTTCAGGATGCCGGGGGACTCCGGGCCCTGGACGGCGATCAGGGCGTACGCGTCACGGTCGTCGCGGACCTCGGCGTCGAAGCCGGCCGCGCGCGCGGTCAGCGCGTCGAGGACGACCTGGGCGTTGGAGGCGTTGGCGACGACCATGTAGTGAAGAGACCCAGCCTCGCGCTCCTGGAGCCGGTACACGATCAGGTCGTCGAGGATGCCGCCGTCCTCCTGGCAGATCATGGTGTAACGGGCGCGGCCCACGCCCACCGTGGAGATGTTGCCGACCAGGGCGTAGTCGAGGAGCTCGACGGCCTGCGGACCGGTGACGGTGATCTCGCCCATGTGGGAGAGGTCGAAGAGGCCCGCCTTGGTGCGGACGGCGTTGTGCTCGTCGCGCTCGCTGCCGTAGCGCAGCGGCATGTCCCAGCCGGCGAAGTCGGTCATGGTCGCGCCCAGGGAGCGATGCAGGGCATCGAGGGCGGTATGGCGGGGGGCAGTGCTCATGGGGTGGCTCCCGGGTCCCAAGGGCGGAAAACATGACGGGCGAGGACGTCCTCCCCATCTGTCATGGAACCTGAGAGGTTCACCGAGAGCATCTCGTCACCGAGAGATCGGCTTGCACCTTGGGTGGGAACGCCATGGGGCGTCCCGCTTTTCAGATCTGCCTCATCCACGCGGTACGGGGCCTGAGAGATTCAAGGGAGGGTCTTGCTCCTTCGGCGCCCGGGGCCCACCGTGGTGGTTCCGGGACTCTCCCGCGCGGATTCGAGCGGCCGGTATGCGGTTGTGTGCGCTTGGCGCGCACATCATTGCACGCGGTGTCCGATCGGCAAATCGCTTGTGCCTTATTACCGCTTCTTTACACTTCGTGGGCAGGGGGTCCCCGGGACCCGACAGGGGGAGAGAGCGATGACGATCCAGCACACCGGTGCCTACGCCACGGGCACGGGCATAGCGGCTCCGCGCGCCCGCGCCAGGACGCGGAGGCGCCGCGCCGCCACGCCCCTGCTGCGCGACCTGCGCGAGCGGGGCGGCCGGGGTCCCCGGACGCTCGCCTTCGCCGCCGGTGACCTCGTGGTGGTCTCCGGGCTGCCCGGAAGCGGCAAGTCGACGCTGATGCGCCGCGCGGCGGAGGGCCTGGGCATCGACTCGCAGGACGCCCGCGAGCGCTGGGAGGCCCGGCTGCCGGGCTTCCTGCCGTACGCCGTCTACCGCCCGCTGGCCCGGCTCGCCCACTACGCCGGGCTGCGGCGGGCGCTGCGCTCCGGGCGGAGCGTCGTCGTCCACGACTGCGGCACGCAGTCCTGGGTACGGAACTGGCTGGCGCGCGAGGCCCGCCGCCGGGGCCGCTCGCTGCATCTGGTCCTGCTCGACGTCACCCCCGACGCGGCCCGCGCGGGACAGCGCGAGCGGGGCCGCGGCGTCTCGGGGTACGCCTTCGCCCGCCACCGCCGGGCCGTCGGCCGCCTGCTGAGCTCCGTCGAGTCCGGCCGCCTGCCGCGCGGCTGCGCCTCGGCAACCCTCCTCGACCGCGACGCCGCGGGAGCCCTCCAGGCGATCGGCTTCCGCACCGCGGACTGACGCCCGCCGCGCTGGGCGATCGCCGGCACCGCGGACTGACGCCCGCCGCGCAGGGCGATCGCCGGCACCACGGACTGACCTCCGCCGCGCGGGGCGATCGCCGGCGCGCGCTGACGGCGGGCCTCGTGCGCGCCGGTGATCGCTGACGCGGGCCGGCGGCGGGTCTCCTGCCGCGTCGGCCGCCGCCCAGACGGATCGGCGCCTGCCGATCCCGCCCGTCGGACGGCCGCCCGGTCGAACCGGACCCGCCGGCTCCGGGGGCTTTTGGACGCGGCGGTGTCAGGGCGGCGTTAGGGTTCTGCCCCGAGGGCGTCGTGACCAGGGCGCGAGGGCGCCGTGACCCAGGGCGTGAGACGTGACCCAGGGCGCGGGAGAGTGTCGCGACCAGCGCGCGTGAGAAGGGGAATCGGGAACCGTGGACGTTACGTGGCCGGGCAACGAGCTCGAAGAGGTCCTCGCGGCCTCGCTCGGCAACCCCTCCGCCGGGGGCCGGCTCGTCGAGGTGCTCGGGCGGAGCCCCGTCTGGGTGCCGCTGCCCAACGGCGGCGGCCCGGAGAGCCGGGACCTCGATCTGCCCACGATGGAGATCGACGGACTCCCGTACGTCCCCGTCTTCAGCTCCGAGCAGCAGTTCCTCGCCTGCGTCGGCAGCCACATGTCCTTCACCGTCGCGCCCGCCCGTGACTTCGCCCGCGGCCTGCCCCCGCAGCTCGGCATCGCCGTGAACCCCGGCGGCACCGTCGGCGCCCCGCTGCCCCCGCCCGCCGTCGCCGAGCTCTGCCGCGTCGGCCGCACCCCGCTGGACGGCCCCGCGAGCGGCGGCCGGGTCCGGCTCTTCGAGCCCGACTGGCAGGACGACCCCGTCGACTTCCTCTCCGCCGCGGCCGCCGAGTTCGAGGCCACCGGCGTCGTCGTCTCCGCCCGCCGCGCCCTGGCCAGCGTCGAGGGCACCGAACCGGCCCTCTTCGTCGGCGTCGAGCTCGTCTCCTGGGACGGCGTCGACCGGAACGCGCCCCTCGACGCCCTCGGCCGCGCGCTCGGCCGGGTCGAGGTCGCCTGGCCGGTCAACCTCATCCTGCTCGACGTCGCGCAGGACCCGGTCGGCGACTGGATGCTGGAGCGGGTGCGCCCCTTCTATCAGCGGGCCTCCCGGTAACTAAGCTGGTTCGGTGGACGGAAGAGGGGCGGGAACCAGGGTGAGCGCGTCAGGCACCGCTGCGGCCGGACAGGCCGCCGGCGGACAGGTCGAGCACATGCTGCGCCAGGTGGCACCCGGACGCTACGACGCGTACGAGCAGCTGCTGCACGCCCTCGCCGACGGCAGCGTGTGGATGCTGCTCTGGCAGGGCGCGCCCGGCTCGCCCGAGGCCCAGTACGGGAACATGGAGGTCGACGGCTTCGGGTACGCCCCCTGCGTCACCTCCGCCCAGGAGCTCGCCGCCTCCGGCTGGAACCGCGCCCACGAGGTGGCCACCGGCATCGAGATCGCCCGCGCGCTGTACCCCGACCGCTGGGGCATCTGGCTCAACCCGCACGACGCGAACGGCGGCGTCGGCATCCCCTGGGCCGACCTCCGCCGGATCGCCACCGGTCTGGACCGGATGCCGGCCGGACCGCTGCGGCTCTCCGAACCCGCCCTGGAGATCCCCCAGTTCTACGCCCTGCTGACCCAGAACGCCCATCGCACCCCGTCCGTACGGGCGCTGCGCCGGGCCTGGGTGCAGCCCGCACTCGGCTCCCCGTACCTCGCCATCGGTCTCGACCTGTACGACACCTCCGCCGCCTCGGTCGAGGCGGTGCGGGCGATGATGCGCCAGTCGATCTCCGCCGTCCCCGACGGCCTGCCCGTCTCGACGGTCGCGATGTCCGACGCGTACGACCCCGTCGCGATGTGGCTGCGCGCCAACACGCGGCCGTTCTACGACCGCGACGCGCACGCCGCGCCCGCTGCCCCGAACGCCCCGAGTTACGGCTATCCCCCGGTCGCACCCCGGACGTACTGATACATCCGTTCTGTCACCCCAATTCACTCCCATACCAGAGGAGTTGGGGTACATGTCCGTTCTGGCCGATTAGCGGGTGAGATGGTCCGCTGACGCGATCACAGCGTCCGGATAACGGAAGGCAACGAACCGCATCACGGTTGAGCAAACATTCACCGTGAGGTCTGGCGGGTGATCGCGAACCCATTGAAGACTCCCCGGAACACCGGGCGTTCGGCCTCCTGGCCGGTGCCCCGCAGTTGTTCCACCAAGCCGCTACCCGCGGCGGGCAAGGGCCGGCTACCGGCGGCCGAGAGGGGTCCTCACCACGATGACGGCACCACTGCACGAGACGAGTGCGGCCGAGTCGACCGCCGCCGTCGACGCCGTGCCCGACGCGCCGCCCGGCAAGGCGATCGAGGGACGTTCCCCCTGGCAGATCGCCTGGCTGCGACTGAAGCGCGACAAGCTCGCGCTGGCCGGCGGCGCGATCGTGATCTTCCTGGTCATCGTCGCGATCTTCGCGCCCGTCATCGTGGGCCTGCTCGGCCACCCGCCGGACGAGTTCCACGAGGACCAGATCGACCCGCTGTTCGGCACCCCGATCGGCGCCTACGGCGGCATCAACGGCGACTTCCTCCTCGGCGTCGAGCCGGTCAACGGCCGCGACGTCTTCAGCCGCATCGTCTACGGGGCCCGCATCTCGCTGCTCGTCGCGTTCCTCGCGGCGATGTTCGCGGTCGTCCTCGGCACGATCCTCGGCATCGTCGCCGGCTACTTCGGCGGCTGGATCGACGCGGCGCTCAGCCGGGTCATGGACGTCATGCTCGCCTTCCCGCAGCTGCTCTTCACCATCGCCCTGGTCTCCGTGCTCCCCAACGAGCTGCTGGGCTTCTCCGGTTCGGGGGTCCGCATCGGTGCGCTGGTGATCGTGATCGGCTTCTTCGGCTGGCCGTACGTCGGCCGGATCGTCCGCGGCCAGACCCTGTCGCTGCGTGAGCGCGAGTACGTGGAGGCCGCCCGCAGCCTGGGCGCCGGCCGCCTCTACATCCTGCGCCGGGAGCTGCTGCCCAACCTGATCGCCCCGATCATGGTCTACGCGACCCTCATGATCCCCACCAACATCCTCACCGAAGCGGCCCTCAGCTTCCTCGGCGCGGGTGTGAAGCCGCCCACCGCTTCCTGGGGCCAGATGCTGTCGACGGCCATCTCCACCTACGAGTCGGACCCCCTGTTCATGGTGATCCCCGGCCTCGCGATCTTCATCACCGTTCTGGCGTTCAACCTCTTCGGCGACGGCGTGCGAGACGCGCTCGACCCGAAGGCCGCTCGCTGAGCACCCGCACCCGCCAGCCCGCACGCCCGCACAGACCCGCCCCTGCCGCAGGTGACAGGAGGCAATCAACACCGGCGGACCGTCCCTGACGGCCGCCACTATCCGGAGGTTGCGAGACCATGACTCTGAACAGCTCATCGCGGCGCAGAATCGCCGCGGGCGCGCTGCTCGCCGCGGCCACGATGGTCGTCACCACCGCCTGTGGCGGCGGCAGCGGCGACGGTGACAAGGGCACGACCGGCGCGCCTGGCTTCAACGCCGCCGTGAACAAGGTCGCCAACGCCTCCGACAAGAAGGGCGGCGAGCTGAAGTTCATCGGCTCGCAGGAGGCCGACTCGTGGGACCCGCAGCGCGGCTACTACGGCTTCGTGTGGGACTTCGCCCGCTACTACACGCGCCAGCTGGTCACCTACAAGGCCGAGCCGGGCGCCGCCTCCACCGAGCTGGTCCCCGACCTCGCCACCGACGCCGGCAAGATCTCGGCCGACGGCCTGACCTACACCTTCACGCTGAAGGACGGGGTCACCTGGGAGGACGGCAAGCCGATCACCTCCAAGGACATCAAGTACGGCATCGAGCGCATCTGGGCCCAGGACGTCATCTCCGGCGGCCCGATCTACCTCCAGCAGGTCCTCGACCCCAAGGGCGAGTACAAGGGTCCCTACAAGGACACCACCCCGGACAAGCTCGGCCTGAAGGCGATCGAGACCCCGGACGACAAGACCATCATCTTCAAGCTGCCGGTCGCCAACGGTGACTTCCTGCAGATGCTGGCCATGCCCGCCGCCTCCCCGGTCCGCCAGGACAAGGACACCAAGGCCCAGTACGGCCTGAAGCCCTTCTCCTCCGGCCCGTACAAGTGGCAGTCGTACACCCCCAACAAGTCGATGCTGCTCGTCCGCAACGACAAGTGGGACGCCAAGACGGACACCGTCCGCAAGGCGCTGCCGGACAAGATCAGCGTCAAGTTCACCACCAACGCCGACGACATGGACAACCGTCTGGTCGAGGGCGAGTACGACCTCGACCTCAACGCCACCGGCGTCGGCGCGGCGGCCCGCGCCAAGGTGCTCCAGCAGCACAAGGGGAACGCGGACAACCCGCAGACCGGCTTCATCCGCTACGCGGTCTTCCCGCAGACGGTCATCGACAACGTCGAGTGCCGCAAGGCGATCATCTACGCGGCCGACTCCAAGTCCCTCCAGACCGCGCGTGGCGGCCCGCAGGCCGGTGGCGACATCGCCACCAACATGCTGCCGCCGGCGATCAAGGGTGCCGACCCGAAGGCCGACCCGTACGGCAAGCTGGCCGGCAAGCCGGACATCGCCAAGGCCAAGGAGGCCCTGGCCAAGTGCGGTAAGCCGAACGGCTTCAAGACCACGATCGCGGTCCGCAACAACAAGAAGATCGAGATCGCGACCGCCGAGTCCCTCCAGCAGTCGCTGAAGGCCGTCGGCATCGACGCCCAGATCGACCTGTTCGACGGCGCCCAGACCTCCGGCATCATCGGTTCGCCGAAGGTGGTCAAGGACAAGGGCTACGGCATCATCATCATGGGCTGGGGCGCCGACTTCCCGACCGGCCAGGGCTTCCTGCAGCCGCTCGTCGACGGCCGCTTCATCCTGCAGAGCGGTAACAACAACTTCTCTGAGCTGAACGACCCGGCCATCAACGGCCTGTTCGACCAGGCGCTGAAGGAGACGGACCCGGTCAAGGCCGGCGAGCTCTACAAGCAGATCAACACCAAGGTCTCCGACGCCGCGGTCTACCTGCCCTTCACCCACGAGAAGAACATCATCTGGCGCTCCTCGCGACTGACCAACGTCTACACGGCCGACGCCTACAACGGCCGCTACGACTACGCGTCGCTCGGCGTCATGAAGTAAGTCCCGTCTCCATCCACCCGCTCCAACGGCGCACCACCCGCCGCTAGGTCCGAAGGGCAGGTGATGGCCGCGCACGGCGGCCGGGGAACCTGATCGGGATCCCCGGCCGCCGGTCGGCCGACCGCATGCTTGCATATATCGTCCGACGGCTTTTCGCCGTCGTAGTGATGCTGATGGTCGTCACCCTGGTGACGCTCAGCATCTTCTTCCTCATCCCCAAGATGACCGGCAGCGACCCTGCCGCGATGTTCGTCGGCAAGCAGGCGGATCCGGCTTCCATCGAAGCTGTCCGGCAGAAGCTGGGCCTGGACGAGCCGATCCTGGTGCAGTTCTGGCACTTCGTCTCCGGAATCTTCGTCGGCCGCGACTACGTCGGCGGAGGCAGCACCATCCACTGCGCGGCACCCTGCTTCGGCTACTCGTTCCGTACCGAGCAGGACGTCTCCACGATGCTGGTGGACGCCTTCCCCATCACCCTCTCCATGGTCATCGGCGCCGCCGCGCTGTGGCTGCTCATGGGCGTCACCACCGGTGTGGTCTCCGCGCTCAAGCGGGGCACGGCCGTGGACCGGGCCGCGATGTTCACCGCGCTCGCCGGTGTCTCGCTCCCCATCTTCTTCACCGGCATGCTGTCGATGTTCGTCTTCCGCACCCAACTGGGCTGGCTCAACGCCTCGTACGTGCCGATCAGCGAGTCCTTCGGCAGCTGGTTCGGCGGACTGCTGCTGCCCTGGGTCACCCTCGCCTTCCTGTACGCGGCGATGTACGCGCGGCTCACCCGCGCCACCATGCTGGAGGTCCTCGGCGAGGACTACATCCGTACGGCACGGGCCAAGGGCCTGCCGGAGCGGGTCGTGCTCGGCAAGCACGCCATGCGCTCCACGATGACCCCCATCCTGACCATCTTCGGCATGGACCTCGGCGCCCTCGTCGGCGGCGCGATCCTGACCGAGAGCACGTTCAACCTCCAGGGCCTCGGCTGGATGGCCATCAAGGGAGTGACCGAGCGCGACCTGCCGCTGATCCTGGCGGTCACGCTCATCACAGCGACCTGTGTCGTCATCGCCAACCTCGTGGTGGACCTTCTGTACGCGGTGATCGACCCCCGAGTGAGGCTCGCATGACGGACAAGCTGACCAAGACCGGCGCGGCCCTGGGAGAACCGGTCGCGTCCGGGAACGCCCCGTCCGACGCCTTCCTCGACGTCCGCGACCTGAAGATCCACTTCCCGACCGACGACGGCCTGGTCAAGTCCGTCGACGGGCTCAGCTTCCAGCTGGAGAAGGGCAAGACCCTCGGCATCGTGGGCGAGTCCGGCTCGGGCAAGTCGGTGACCTCGCTCGGCATCATGGGCCTGCACACGGTCGGCCAGTACGGCCGGCAGAAGGCGCGGATCTCCGGCGAGATCTGGCTGAACGGCCGTGAGCTGCTCTCGGCCGACCCCGAAGAGGTGCGCCGGCTGCGCGGCCGCGACATGGCGATGATCTTCCAGGACCCGCTGTCCGCGATGCACCCGTACTACACGGTCGGCGCGCAGATCGTGGAGGCGTACCGGGTCCATCACCCGGTCGACAAGAAGACCGCCAAGAAGCGGGCCGTCGAACTCCTCGACCGGGTCGGCATCCCCGAGCCGGCCAAGCGCTTCGACAACTACCCGCACGAGTTCTCCGGCGGTATGCGCCAGCGCGCGATGATCGCGATGGCGCTGGTCAACAACCCCGAACTGCTCATCGCGGACGAGCCGACCACTGCGCTCGACGTGACCGTGCAGGCGCAGATCCTCGACCTGATCCGGGACCTGCAGAAGGAGTTCGGCTCCGCGGTCGTCATCATCACGCACGACCTCGGCGTCGTCGCCGAGGTCGCCGACGACATCCTCGTGATGTACGGCGGGCGGTGCGTGGAGCGCGGACCGGCCGAGGCGGTCTTCTACGAGCCCCAGCACCCCTACACCTGGGGCCTGCTCGGCTCGATGCCGCGGATCGACCGGGAGCAGACCGAGCGGCTCATCCCGGTGAAGGGCAACCCGCCCAGCCTGATCAACGTGCCCAGCGGTTGTGCGTTCAACCCGCGATGCCCGTACGCGGACGTGCCCAAGGGCGGCATCACGCGCACGGAGCGCCCCGAGCTGCGTGAGGCGGGGAGCCGCCACCACTCCGCGTGCCACATGTCGCAGGAGGAGCGGACCCGGATCTGGACCGAAGAGATTGCGCCGAAGCTGTGAGCGACAACAAGAGCCTCAAGAGCACTGAACCTCTTCTCAAGGTCAACGGCCTGGTGAAGCACTTCCCGATCAAGAAGGGGCTGCTGCAGCGCCAGGTCGGGGCGGTCAAGGCGGTCGACGGCATCGACTTCGAGGTGCTTCCGGGCGAGACGCTGGGCGTGGTCGGCGAGTCGGGCTGCGGCAAGTCGACGATGGGCCGGCTGATCACGCGGCTGCTCGAACCGACGGGCGGCACGGTCGAGTTCGAGGGGGTGGACGTCTCGCACCTCGGTGTGGCCAAGATGCGTCCGCTGCGCCGCGACATCCAGATGATCTTCCAGGACCCGTACGGCTCGCTGAACCCGCGCCACACGGTGGGCTCGATCATCTCGGCCCCGTTCCGCCTCCAGGGCGTGGAGCCGGAAGGCGGCGTCAAGAAGGAAGTCCAGCGCCTCCTGGGCCTGGTCGGCCTGAACCCGGAGCACTACAACCGCTACCCGCACGAGTTCTCGGGCGGTCAGCGCCAGCGCATCGGCATCGCGCGGGCGCTCGCCCTGAAGCCGAAGCTGGTCGTGGCCGACGAGCCGGTCTCGGCGCTCGACGTCTCGATCCAGGCGCAGGTGGTGAACCTCCTGGACGACCTCCAGGAGGAGCTGGGCCTCACGTACGTGATCATCGCCCACGACCTGTCGGTGATCCGGCACGTCTCGGACCGGATCGCGGTGATGTACCTCGGCAAGATCGTGGAGCTCGCGGACCGCAAGTCCCTGTACGAGTCCCCGATGCACCCGTACACCCGCGCCCTGATGTCGGCGGTCCCGATCCCGGACCCCCGCCGCAAGGGCGCGAAGAGCGAGCGCATCCTCCTCAAGGGCGACGTCCCCTCCCCGATCGCCCCACCCCCGGGCTGCCGCTTCCACACCCGCTGCTGGAAGGCGACGGAGGTCTGCAAGACGCAGGAACCTCCTCTGCTGGAACTCCGCCCGGGCCAGCGGGTGGCCTGCCACCACCCGGAGAACGCGGAGGGCGTGACGGTGCCGTCGGCGCGGGAGTCGGTGGAGGTGTCGATCACGAAGCGGGACGCCACCGACGAGCCGGGGGCGCCGGCCGAGGCGGCCGAGGCGCCGGCGAAGGGCGCCGAGGCGCCGGCCGAGCAGCCGGAGCCCACGGCGAAGGACGCCGTCGCGAAGGCGGAGGCCGCCGCCGAGCCCGACGAGCCGGAGGCCCCGGCGACGGACGCCCCCTCCGAGGGCGACGCGCCCAAGGCGTAGCACCTACGCGAGGCCCCCGCTGCCGTAAGGCATGGGGGCCTCGTGCTGGGGGCGCGGCCAACGGGCACCGCCCTCGTGGGTTGTGCCCACCCGTTCCGCCCCGCGGAACGATTGCCCACAACGGTTCGCGGCGGCCAGCGGCGCGAAGCTGCCGCACGGCGGGGGGTTCGGGGCGGAGCCCCGGGTCCCGTCAGGTTTCGGGAAGGGGTGGGGTGGGGGAGTCCCACCCCACCCCTTCCCGCGCCGCCGCGTCCGCAGGTGAGGCCTCGTCTGCCCCGCGGCGCGAAGCTGCCGCAACGCAGGGGGTTCGGGGCGGAGCCCCCGGTCCCGTCAGGGTTTCGGGAAGGGGTGGGGTGGGGGAATCCCCCCGCCGCCTAACAGCGCGACGTGGCCGCACCCGTACTCGGGGCGAAGCCCCAGGCCCCCGCCCCCCCCGCGACGCGAGGCGCAGGGGCCGACGTGTGGGAGCCCCACGCCAACGGGGGCGCCCCGCCCTCGCCGCCGCCCCGCAGGGACCCGTCACAATGGGCGCCGTGTTCCACGATCTGTTCACCCCCTCCGTACAACACGCCCTCGACCTCGTCGGCATCTTCGTCTTCGCCATCTCCGGCGCCCTCCTCGCCGTCCGCAAGAACTTCGACGTCTTCGGCATCGCCGTCCTCGCCGAGGTCACCGCCCTCGGCGGCGGCCTCCTCCGCGACCTGATCATCGGCGCCGTACCCCCCGCCGCCTTCACCGACCTCGGCTACTTCCTCATGCCGCTCGTCGCCACGGTCCTCGTCTTCTTCCTCCACCCCGAAGTGGAGCGCACCCAGACCGCCGTCAACGTCTTCGACGCCGCCGGCCTCGGCCTCTTCGCCGTCACCGGCACCATCAAGGCGTACGAGTACGGCCTCGGCCTCACCTCCTCCGCCGCCCTCGGTCTCGCGACCGCCGTCGGTGGCGGCGTCCTGCGCGACGTCCTCGCCAACGAGGTCCCCTCCCTCCTCCGCTGGGACCGCGACCTCTACGCCGTGCCCGCCATCGTCGGCGCCACGATGGTCGTCCTCTGCATCCGCTTCGACGTCCTCAACGCGTACACCAGCGGCGTGGCCGTCACCACGGCCTTCGTTCTGCGTCTCCTCGCGATGCGCTACCACTGGCGCGCCCCCCGCGCCTGGAACCGCCGTTCCTCCGCCCGCGAAGAGCCCGAAAAAGCTACCGCTCAGTAGCATCCTGTTGTACGGTCGGAGCCATGAGCACGAGCATCGAGACGACGACGGTCAGCGCGGACGCCAGCGAGTTCGACCGCGACACCGCCGTCACCCTCCGCGCCCCCGGCGTGTACGACGCCGACCTCTCCGCCGGCTGGACGATCATCAGCGCCGTCAACGGCGGCTACCTCCTCGCCCTGCTCGGCCGCGCCCTCGGCGACCACCTCCCGCACCCGGACCCGTTCACGATCTCGGCGCACTACCTCACGCCCTCCGTGCCCGGCCCCGCCGTGATCCGTACGGAGACCGTCCGCACCGGCCGCACGCTCTCCACCGGTCAGGCGTCCCTCTTCCAGTACGCCGAGGACGGCACCGAGGTCGAGCGCATCCGCGTCCTCGCCTCCTACGGCGACCTCGACGCGCTGCCCGACGACGTCCGCACCTCCGCCACACCGCCCGCCATCGCGCCGATCGAGCAGTGCTTCGGCCCCTCCGACGGCCCGCGGCCCCCGATCCCCGGCTCCAGTGCCATCACCGAGCGCCTCGACATCAAGCTCGACCCGGCCACCATCGGCTGGGCGATCGGCGCGCCCTCGGGCAAGGGCGAGATGCGCGGCTGGTTCGGCCTCGCCGACGGCCGCGAGCCCGACGCGCTCTCCCTGCTCCTCACCGTCGACGCCCTGCCGCCGACCTCCTTCGAGCTGGGCCTCAAGGGCTGGACCCCGACCGTCGAGCTGACGACCCACGTCCGCTGCCGCCCGGCCCCCGGCCCGCTGCGGGTCTCCATCACCACCCGTAACCTCGCCGGCGGCTTCCTGGAGGAGGACGCCGAGGTCTGGGACAGCGCGGACCGCCTCGTGGCCCAGTCCCGCCAACTCGCCCGCGCCCCGCGCAGCTGACGGCCGACGAGTCCCGCACCCCGGCCGGCCGTGGACCTGGACGTCCTCGACCGGGCCGTTTCGCCGACCGGGTCGACCGGGTCGACCGGGTCGACCGGGCCGACCGGGCCGAACTGCTCGACGACCCGTCGAGACCCGCCCCGCCGAGATCCCGGTCAGGCCCCCAGGACGAAGTCCTAGGGGCAGGGCGGGCACACCCCACGGCCCCGGCGCCCTCGCCGCTCCGTCCACGCCCCGGGGGCGCGAACCGGTCACGCCCCTGGAGGCTCGTAGAATCAAGGCACCATGGCTTACCTCGACCACGCCGCGACCACGCCCATGCTCCCCGAGGCGATCGAGGCGATGACCGCCCAGCTCGCCGCCACGGGCAACGCCTCCTCCCTGCACGCGGCCGGGCGGCGCGCTCGGCGGACCGTCGAGGAGGCGCGCGAGACCCTGGCCGCCGCCCTGGGCGCGCGGCCCAGCGAGGTCGTCTTCACCTCCGGCGGCACCGAGGCCGACAACCTCGCCGTCAAGGGCCTGTACTGGGCCCGCCGCGACGCCGACCCGACAGGCACCCGCACCCGCGTCCTCACCAGCCCCGTCGAGCATCACGCGGTCCTCGACGCCGTCGACTGGCTGGCCACGCACGAAGGCGCCACCGTCGAGTACCTGCCCGTCGACCGGTACGGCCGCGTCCACCCGGACGCGCTGCGCGAGGCCATCGCCCGCGAGCCGGAGTCCGTCGCGCTCGCCACCGTCATGTGGGCGAACAACGAGATCGGCACCGTCATGCCGGTACGCGAACTCGCCGACGTCGCCCGTGAGTTCGACGTCCCTCTGCACGCCGACGCGGTCCAGGCCTTCGGCCAGGTCCCGGTCGACTTCGACGCCTCCGGCCTCGCCGCCCTGACCGTCTCCGGCCACAAGATCGGCGGCCCCTACGGCATCGGCGCGCTGCTCCTGGGCCGTGAGTACAGCCCGGTACCCGTCCTGCACGGCGGCGGCCAGGAGCGCCATGTCCGCTCCGGCACCCTGGACGTGCCCGCCATCGCCGCGTTCGCCGTCGCCGGCCGGCTCGCCGACGAGCGGCGCGAGGGGTTCGCCCGCGAGATCGGGGCGCTGCGCGACGAGCTGGTCTCGGCCGTCCGCGCGGCCGTCCCCGACGCGATCCTCGGCGGCGACCCGGTCGGCCGGCTCCCCGCAAACGCCCACTTCACCTTCCCCGGCTGCGAGGGCGACTCCCTGCTCCTGCTCCTCGACGCCCAGGGCATCCAGTGCTCCACCGGCTCCGCGTGCACCGCGGGCGTCGCGCAGCCCAGCCACGTCCTGCTCGCCACCGGCACCGACCCGGACCTCGCCCGGGGCACCCTGCGCTTCACCCTCGGCCACACCTCCACCAAGGAGGACGTGGCCGCGGTGGCCGAGGCCATCGGCCCGGCGGTGGAACGGGCGCGGACCGCAGGCCTCACGTGAGGGTCCTGGTGAGGTCCTACTGAGGGCCTACTGAGGTCCTACGCGGGCTTCTTCGATGCCTCCCGTACCAGCTTCATGTACCGGTCCCAGTCCCAGTGCGGACCCGGGTCCGTGTGGTCGGACCCGGGCACCTCGACGTGCCCGATGATGTGCTCCCGGTCGACGGGTATCCCGTACCGGGCACAGATCCCGGCCGTCAGCCGGGCCGAGGACGCGTACATCGCCGCCGTGAAGCCCTGCGGCCGGTCGACGAAGCCCTCGTGCTCGATGCCGACGCTCCGCTCGTTCATGTCCCGGGTCCCGGCGTGGAAGGCCACGTCGAGCTCGCGGATCATCTGCGCCACATGGCCGTCCTTCCGGACGACGTAGTGCGTGGCGGCGCCGTGTCCCGGGTTCTTGAAGACCTTCAGGGCGGTCGCGTAGCTGCCCTGGACGACGTGGATCACGACCCGGTCGATCGTGAAGTCGGCCGGGCGGTCGGCCCGCCGCCAGTTCGCCCGCGAGGCCGCCGTCCAGTCGGCACCCTTGTGATCGAGCTCGCCCTCGACCCGGTCCTTCTCGGTCCCCGGCAGCCGCCACCAGGCACGCGCCAGCTCGTCGCGGGCCAGCGCCGCCGTACCCAGGACGGCCGCGCCGCCGCCGAGCAGGACGGCTCGCCGCCCCACCCCCCGCTTCTTCTCGCTCCCCATGTCGGAGACAACGCTTACTCGAGCGACCGTGGTTCCCGCAGCCCCGTACCCTGGTAGGGCTATGACTCAGACTCCGCCGCAGCGCCCCCTCCGCGTCCTCGCCGCCATGTCCGGCGGCGTGGACTCCGCCGTCGCCGCCGCCCGCGCCGCCGAAGCCGGGCACGACGTGACCGGCGTCCACCTCGCGCTCTCCGCGAACCCGCAGTCCTTCCGTACCGGTGCGCGCGGCTGCTGCACCATCGAGGACTCGCGTGACGCCCGCCGGGCGGCCGACGTCATCGGCATCCCCTTCTACGTCTGGGACCTCGCCGAGCGCTTCCGCGAGGACGTCGTCGACGACTTCGTCGCGGAGTACGAGGCGGGCCGCACCCCCAACCCGTGCCTGCGCTGCAACGAGAAGATCAAGTTCGCGGCGCTGCTCGACAAGGCGCTCGCGCTCGGCTTCGACGCGGTCTGCACCGGCCACTACGCCACGGTCGTGCTGAACGAGGACGGTTCGCGCGAGCTGCACCGGGCCTCCGACATGGCCAAGGACCAGTCGTACGTCCTCGGTGTCCTGGACGAGAAGCAGCTCGCCCACGCGATGTTCCCGCTGGGCGACACGCTCACCACCAAGGACGAGATCCGGGCGGAGGCGGAGCGCCGGGGTCTGGCCGTCGCCAAGAAGCCCGACTCGCACGACATCTGCTTCATCGCCGACGGCGACACCCAGGGCTTCCTGGCCTCCCGGCTCGGCCGGGCGGAGGGCGACATCGTCGACGAGTCGGGTACGAAGGTGGGCACCCACGAGGGTGCGTACGGCTTCACCATCGGCCAGCGCAAGGGCCTGCGGATCGGCCACCCGGCGCCGGACGGGAAGCCGCGCTACGTCCTGGACATCTCGCCCGTGAACAACACGGTCACGGTCGGCCCGGCCGAGGCGCTCGACGTCACCGGCCTGACGGCGATCAAGCCCCGCTGGTGCGGCACGGCCCCGGAGGGCTCCGGCCGCTACACCGCCCAGCTGCGCGCCCACGGCGGCGAGACGGCGGTGACGGCCGCACTGGAGGACGGCGAGCTCACGGTCACCTTCGACGAGCCGGTCCGCGGCGTGGCCCCGGGCCAGGCGATCGTGCTGTACGACGGCACGCGCGTGGTGGGCTCGGCGACGATCGCGACGACGGTACGACGTACGGCGGAGGCGCCCGCGCTCTGACGCGGAGGCGGGGCGGCTTTGTGTCTGGCCCGGGCCCACTCCCGTAACTCATCGGCGTGACACGGAACTTGTCGAAAGAACCGTGAAATCCGAGGTCAGGGAGAGGCCACAGATACGGTGTGGCCCATGAACATCTGCGTCTTCCTCTCCGCCGCCGACCTCGACGAGCGCTACACCGCCCCCGCCCGCGACTTCGCCGAACGCCTCGGCAAGGCGGGCCACACGCTCGTGTGGGGAGGCTCCGACGTCGGTCTGATGAAGGTCGTCGCGGACGGCGTGGAGGAGGCGGGCGGCCGGCTCGTCGGTGTCTCCGTCGACTTCCTCGCCGCCAGGGCCCGGCCCGGCGCGGACGAGATGGTCATCGCCAAGGACCTCGCCGAGCGGAAGGCGCTGCTCCTGGCCAAGTCCGACGCGATCGTGGTCATGGTCGGCGGCACGGGCACCCTCGACGAGGCCACCGAGGTCCTGGAGCTGAGGAAGCACGGCAAGCACACGAAGCCGGTGGTCCTGCTGAACACGGCCGGGTTCTACGACGGCCTGAAGGCCCAGTTCCACCGCATGGAGGACGAGGGCTTCCTGCCGCTCCCCCTCACCGACCTGGTCTTCTTCGCGGAGGACGGTGTGTCCGCTCTCGCCTACCTGGAGGCGTCCGCCGGCGCGCGGTGATGCGAGCATGGTGCCCATGGCTACTCATGTGATCACCGGGGCAGGTTCCGGCATCGGCGCGGCGGTCGCGCGGCGGCTGCACGCGCGCGGGGACGAGCTCGTGCTGCATGTGCGCGATGCCGGGCGTGCCAAGGAGCTTGCCGGGGCGTTTCCGGGGGCCAGGACCCTCGTCGGCGATCTCGCCGACCCCGACCGTCTCTCCTGGGCGTTCTCGCACCAGAGCATGCCCGAGCGGGTCGACACGCTCCTGCACATCGCGGGCGTGGTCGAGCTCGGGCCCGTCGGTGAGCTCACCCCCAAGACCTGGCGTCAGCAGCTCAACGTCAACCTGATCGCCCCTGCCGAGCTGACCCGGCACTTCCTGCCCCAGCTGCGGGTCTCCCAGGGCCACGTGGTCTTCGTCAACTCCGGCGCCGGGCTGAACG
Organism: Streptomyces sp. NPDC029169; assembly: GCF_055563935.1. Taxonomy (NCBI): domain Bacteria; kingdom Bacillati; phylum Actinomycetota; class Actinomycetes; order Kitasatosporales; family Streptomycetaceae; genus Streptomyces; species Streptomyces sp. NPDC029169. The sequence goes on along the minus strand of NZ_JBVHXA010000010.1, from coordinate 183,306 downwards.
CCCACGCCGAGTGGAGCGCGTACGCCGCCTCCAAGCACGGGCTGAAGGCGCTCGCCGACTCCCTGCGTCACGAGGAGCACGGCAACGGGGTGCGGGTGACCTCGGTCTACCCGGGCCGTACCGCCAGCCCGATGCAGGAGAAGGTCCACGCGCAGGAGGGCAAGGAGTACGACCCCTCCAAGTGGATCGACCCCGAGTCCGTCGCGACGACGATCCTGACGGCCATCGATCTGCCGCGCGACGCGGAGATCAACGACGTGACCGTCCGGCCGGGGCGGTAGGACCGTGACAGAGAGCCAGAAGACAGAGAGCCAGACGTTCGTCTGGGGGCCCGCCACCGGCGTCGGCTCCCTGCCCGGCGGTGACGCACGGGAGGCGGCCAGGACCGTCAGCGGATCCTTCGAGGACTTCCCCTTCCTCGCCGAACTGCCCGCCCGCGGGCCCGGCGCCGACATGATCGGCCGGACCATCGGGCTGCTCGTCGAGATGTACGCGCACGTGGAGCCGAGCGGATGGCGGGTCAGCGACCGGCCCGGCCGTGACACCCGGCGCGCCCGCTCCTGGCTCGGCGAGGACCTCGACGCCCTGGAGGAGTTCACCCAGGGGTACGAAGGACCGCTCAAGGTCCAGGCCGTCGGCCCCTGGACGCTCGCCGCCGCCCTGGAGCTGCGCGGCGGTGAGGCCGCCCTCGGCGACCCCGGCGCCTGCCGGGACCTCGTCGGCTCCCTCGCCGAGGGCCTCCGCGCCCACCTGGACGAGCTCCGCAAGCGGATCCCCGGCGCCCGGCCCGTCCTCCAGCTCGACGAGCCCTCGCTGACGGCCGTCCTGCGCGGGCACGTCCGTACCGCCAGCGGCTACCGCACGTACCGGGCCGTCGACCGGCAGGTCGTCGAGAGCGCCCTGCGCGAGGTGTTCGCGGTCCACGACGGCCCGGTCGTCGTCCACTCCTGCGCCCCGGACGTGCCGTTCGGGCTGCTGCGGCGGGCCGGTGTCGACGGGGTCTCGTTCGACTTCGGTCTCCTCACCGAACGTGACGAGGAGCCGATCGGCGAGGCCGTGGAGGCGGGCACAAAGCTGTTCGCGGGCGTGGTGCCGTCCACCGACACGGCATTGTCAGACCCGGGCGGTAGCGTCATGGGTGTCAGGACGCTGTGGCGCAGGCTGGGGCTGAATCCGGGGACTCTCGCCGAGTCCGTCGTGGTCACCCCGACGTGCGGTCTCGCGGGCGCTTCGCCCGCGTACGCCCGCGCGGCGCTCGCCCACTGCGTCCGGGCGGCGAGATCGCTCGCGGACAACCCTGAGTGACGGGGTCAGAGGCAACGGGAGGACGAGTAACGGTGGCAGTCGAACAGGGGGCCCTGCCCGCCGAGGCACGGGAGAAGCACGCCGACCTGGCCGAGCAGGTCGAGGAGCACCGGTTCCGGTACTACGTGAAGGACCAGCCGGTCATCAGCGACGCCGAGTTCGACCGGCTCCTGCGCGCCCTGGAGGCGCTGGAGGAGGAGTACCCCGAGCTGCGCACGCCGGACTCGCCGACGCAGAAGGTCGCGGGGCAGTACGAGACCGAGTTCACCTCCGTCGAGCACCGCGAGCGGATGCTCTCCCTCGACAACGCCTTCGACGACCTGGAACTGGCCGCATGGGGCGATCGGGTCGCCCGTGACGTGGGCTCCTCCGACTACCACTTCCTCTGCGAGCTCAAGGTCGACGGCCTCGCCGTGAACCTCACGTACGAGCACGGCAGGCTGACCCGGGCCGCCACCCGCGGCGACGGCCGCGCGGGCGAGGACATCACGCCCAACGTGCGGACGATCGCGGAGATCCCGGACCGGCTGCGCGGCGACCGCATCCCGGGCTTCGTCGAGATCCGCGGCGAGGTCTACTTCCCGATGGAGGCGTTCGAGGGCCTGAACGCCCGGCTGGTCGAGGCGGGTGACAAGCCCTTCGCCAACCCGCGCAACGCGGCGGCCGGTTCGCTGCGCCAGAAGGATCCCAAGGTCACCGCGACCCGCCCGCTGCGCATGGTGGTCCACGGCATCGGAGCCCGTGAGGGCTTCGACATCGACCGCCTCAGCCAGGCCTACGGGCTGCTGCGCGAGTGGGGCCTGCCGACCGCCCAGCACAACAGGGTGGTGGGCTCGCTGGACGAGGTACGGGAGTTCATCGCGTACTTCGGCGAGCACCGGCACTCCGTGGAGCACGAGATCGACGGGGTCGTCGTCAAGCTGGACGAGATCCCGCTCCAGGGCCGGCTGGGCTCCACCGCGCGCGCCCCGCGCTGGGCGATCGCCTGGAAGTACGCGCCGGAGGAGGTCAACACCAAGCTGGTCGACATCAAGGTCGGCGTCGGCCGGACGGGCCGGGTCACTCCGTACGCGCAGGTGGAGCCGGTCACGGTCGCCGGTTCCGAGGTCGAGTTCGCCACGCTCCACAACCAGGAGGTGGTGAAGGCCAAGGGCGTGCTGATCGGTGACACGGTCGTGCTGCGCAAGGCCGGTGACGTCATCCCGGAGATCCTCGGCCCGGTCGCCGACCTGCGGGACGGCACCGAGCGGGAGTTCGTGATGCCCGCCGAGTGCCCTGAGTGCGGGACGCCGCTCAAGGCGATGAAGGTGGGCGACATCGATCTGCGCTGCCCCAACGCGCGGACGTGCCCCGCCCAGCTGCGTGAACGTCTCTTCTATCTGGCCGGCCGCGAGTGCCTGGACATCGAGAACTTCGGCTCGGTGGCCGCCGCGGCCCTGACCCGCCCGCTGGAGCCTGCCGAGCCGCCGCTCGTGGACGAGGGCGATCTCTTCGACCTCACCATCGAGCAACTGCTGCCCATCAAGGCGTACGTCCTCGACCCGGACAGCGGGCTGCCCAAGCGGGACCCGAAGACGGGCGAGGAGAAGGTCGTCACGGTCTTCGCCAACCAGAAGGGCGAGCCGAAGAAGAACGCGCTTGCGATGCTGGCGAACATCGAGGCGGCCAAGACGCGCCCGCTGGCCCGGTTCATCAACGGTCTGTCGATCCGTCACGTGGGGCCGGTGGCGGCCCAGGCGCTGGCGCGCGAGTTCCGTTCCCTGGAGCGGATCGAGCAGGCGAGCGAGGAGGAGCTGGCGGCCGTCGACGGGGTCGGCGGGATCATCGCGGCCGCGGTGAAGGACTGGTTCTCCGAGGAGTGGCACCGGGAGATCGTGCGCAAATGGCGTGCGGCCGGAGTCCGTTTCGAGGACGAGGGGGCCGGCGAGGAGCAGGGGCCGCGTCCGCTGGAGGGGCTGACGGTCGTGGTCACGGGCACTCTGGAGCACTTCACGAGGGATGGCGCAAAAGAGTCGCTCCAGAACCTCGGGGCGAAGGTGACCGGTTCCGTTTCGAAGAAGACCGACTTTGTGGTCGTCGGCGACAACCCCGGTTCCAAGTACGACAAGGCGATGCAGCTGAAGGTTCCGGTTCTGAACGAGGAGGGCTTCGCGGTGCTGCTCGCGGAGGGTCCCGACGCCGCTCGCGAGGCGGCTGTGCCGACCGACGGGTAGCCCACAGAACGTCACCCGTTCGGCGCATACCAGATCGTTACGGGTGGCCTGGTCGCATTCGGGCAAGAGATGGAGAGCGCTGCCCGTCGGAGCCCTCCGCGGCCTAGTGTTGAGACCGTGCGTCTGTCGCGCACGGCTGCGTGAGGGCTCTGCCGGCCGTGGCGGCATGACAACGGCCCACCGCGTTACAACGGCACCGCCGGCTGTGAGAGGGACGGAATGAAACCGACCGAGAGTGCCGCCGCCCCGGTCTCACGGCCGCGTGGCCGCACGGCCTGCGTGGCCCTCACCTCCGGGCTGCCCGGAGCCGTCCTTGGCGTCGCCGCCGTCGTGCTCGTCGCCGGGCTCTACCAGGCCGTGAGCACCGGCCACGGACTCTTCCCCGGCGGCGCCGAGGGCTGGTCCCTCGCCGTCCTCACCGGGCTCATCGTCGGACACCTGGTCGCCCTCGGCCGCGACCGCTGGTGGGGCGGCACCGGCTCCGGCGCCGCCCTCACCCTCGCCGTCCTGCTCCTCTACGGCTGGGTGCCCGCCGGACTCGTCTCCATGGCCGTCGTCGTCCTCGTCGGCGCGGCCCGCCGGCACCGCTGGCGCCAGGGCCTGCTGCACGGCGCCGTGGACGTCCTCGGCGTCGGCGCCGCCGCCCTGCTCCTCGCCGCCTTCGGAGACGTACCGACCGTCGAGAACCCCTGGCGGCCCCCCGACTGGGGGATCGCCGACGTACCGGAAGTGGCGCTCGCCGCCGGCACCTACCTTGTGGTGACCCGGCTCCTCCTGTGGTATGCCCTCTCGCCCCGGGGCGGCGGGCTGCCCACCGTCGCCCGCACCGCCCTCCTCCGGCAGGGCCTCGTCGCCGTCGCACTCCTCGGCATCGCCCCGCTGATCTGCGTCGTCGCCGTCTCCCAGCCGCTGCTGCTGCCGCTCTTCGCCGTCCCGCTCATCGCCCTCGACTCCACGCTCTGGATCGCCCGCGCCCGCGCCGAGGAGCAGCTGAAGGACCCGCTCACCGGGCTGCCGAACCGCCAGTGGCTCCTGGAGCGGGCCTGGAGCGCCCTGGAGCGCCCTGGAGGAGGCCGAGGGGGAGGGCGCCCGCTCCGCCCTCGTCCTGATCGACCTCGACCGTTTCCGATCGGTCAACGACACCCTGGGGCATCTCGCCGGAGACCGGCTGCTCCTCCAGATCGCCGAGCGGCTCAAGCTCGCCCTGCCGCGCGGGGCGGAGGCCGCGCGTCTCGGCGGCGACGAGTTCGCCGTCCTGCTCCCCACCGCCGACTCCACGACCAGCGCCCAGCGGGTCGCCCGCCACCTGGTCGCCGAGCTCTCCTCGCCGCTGGACCTCGACGGGCTCACCCTCGTCCTGGAGGCCAGCGCCGGCGTCGCCGTCTTCCCCGACCACGCGCTCGACGCCGAGGGCCTGCTGCGCCGGGCCGACGTCGCGATGTACCAGGCCAAGCGGGACCGTACGGGCGTCGAGGTGTACGAATCCAAGCGCGACTCCAACACCCCCGACCGGCTCGGTCTCCTCGGCGACCTGCGCCGCGCCCTGGACGCCGGCGAGGTCGAGCTCCACTACCAGCCCAAGGTCCGCTTCGACGGACAGGTCGCCGGCCTGGAGGCCCTGGTGCGCTGGGTGCACCCGGAGCGCGGCCGGGTCCCTCCCGACGAGTTCATCGCCATCGCCGAGTCGTCGGGCCTGATGCCCCACCTCACCGAGTACGTCCTGGAGACCGCGCTCGCGCAGGTCGCCCGGTGGCGCGCGCAAGGGTTGAACGTTCCTGTGGCCGTCAACGTCTCGCCCCGGGACGTCCACACCCCCGGCTTCGCCGGAGCGGTCGCCGCCCGCCTGGCCCGGCACGGCGTCCCGGCCGGAGCGCTCCAGCTGGAGATAACCGAGCACGTGCTCCTGGAGGACCCGCAGCGTGCCGCCGACACCATGGCCGGCCTGACCGGCCACGGCGTCAAGATGTCCCTGGATGACTTCGGCACCGGCTACTCCTCCCTCGTGCACCTGCGGCGCCTCCCGGTGAGCGAGCTGAAGATCGACCGCTCCTTCGTCGCCCGGCTCGCCGTCGACGCCGAGGACGCCGAGATCGTCCGCTGCACCCTGGACCTCGCCCACTCGCTCGGCCTGCTCGTGGTCGCCGAGGGCGTCGAGGACGACGAGACCTGGGAGCGCCTGCGGGACCTGGGCTGCGACGCCGTCCAGGGCTGGCTGGTCGCCGCCGCGATGCCGCCCGGCGAGACCACGGCCTGGCTGCGCGCCCGCGGCGAACACGGCTGGCGCCGCCCCTCCGAGGAGGCCGCGCTCCAGGCCGCCGAGGCGGCCGCGGCAGTGGACCTCGACCAGCCCTCAGGGCACGTGGTGCAGTAGCCCAGGGGCAGGCCCGGCGGCCAGCGCGGGGCAAACCGTTTCACGGGCAGCGGTGCGGGCCCCATAGGATTGGGCCAACACCATCAAACTCACCCCGTGAGGATCGCATGCCTGGCATCACGCGCGAGGAGGTCGCCCACCTCGCACGGCTGGCGCGTCTGGAGCTGAAGGGCGAAGAGCTCGATCACTTCGCCGGTCAGCTCGACGACATCATCGGCGCGGTCGCCCGCGTCTCCGAGGTCGCCGACCAAGACGTACCGCCGACCTCCCACCCGCTGCCGCTGACGAACGTCATGCGCGCGGACGAGGTCCGTCCGTCGCTCACCCCCGAGCAGGCGCTCTCCGGCGCCCCGGCCCAGGAGCAGCAGCGTTTCAAGGTGCCGCAGATCCTGGGGGAGGACTAATCACATGACGGAGAGCAACATCATCAAGCTCACGGCCGCCGAGATCGCCGCGAAGATCGCCTCCGGCGAGCTCACCGCCGTCGAGGTGACCGAGGCCCACCTCGCCCGGATCGAGGCGGTCGACGAGAAGGTCCACGCCTTCCTGCACGTCGACCGCGAGGGCGCCCTCGCCCAGGCCCGCGCCGTGGACGAGAAGCGCGCCAAGGGCGAGAAGCTCGGCCCGCTGGCCGGCGTCCCGCTCGCGCTCAAGGACATCTTCACCACCGTCGGCGTGCCGACGACCGTCGGTTCGAAGATCCTCGAAGGCTGGATCCCGCCGTACGACGCGACCCTGGTGAAGAACCTCAAGGCCGCCGACGTCGTCATCCTCGGCAAGACCAACATGGACGAGTTCGCCATGGGGTCCTCCACCGAGAACAGCGCGTACGGCCCCACCGGCAACCCCTGGGACCTGACCCGGATCCCCGGCGGCTCCGGCGGTGGCTCCTCCGCCGCACTCGCCGCGTACGAGGCCCCGCTCGCCATCGGCACGGACACCGGCGGTTCGATCCGCCAGCCCGCCGCCGTCACCGGCACCGTCGGCGTCAAGCCGACCTACGGCGGTGTCTCCCGCTTCGGCATGGTGGCCTTCTCCTCCTCCCTCGACCAGGGCGGCCCCTGCGCCCGTACGGTCCTGGACGCGGCCCTGCTCCACGAGGCCATCGCCGGGCACGACCCGCTGGACTCGACCTCCATCGACGCCCCGGTCCCGCCGGTCGTCGAGGCGGCCCGCAACGGCTCCGTCGCCGGCATGCGCGTCGGTGTCGTCAAGCAGTTCCGCGGCGAGGGCTACCAGGCCGGTGTCGTGCAGCGCTTCGACGAGTCCGTCGAGCTCCTCAAGGAGCTGGGCGCCGAGATCGTCGAGCTGGACTGCCCGACCTTCGACCTCGCCCTTTCGGCGTACTACCTGATCGCGCCGTCCGAGTGCTCCTCCAACCTCGCGCGCTTCGACGCCATGCGCTACGGCCTGCGCGTCGGCGACGACGGCACCCGGTCGGCCGAGGACGTCACCGCCCTCACCCGTGAGGCCGGCTTCGGCGACGAGGTCAAGCGCCGCATCATCCTCGGTACGTACGCGCTGAGCTCCGGCTACTACGACGCGTACTACGGCTCGGCGCAGAAGGTCCGGACCCTCATCACGCGCGAGTTCGAGCAGGCCTTCGAGCAGGTGGACGTGATCGTCTCCCCGACGACCCCGACCACCGCCTTCCCGATCGGCGAGCGCGCCGACGACCCGATGGCGATGTACCTCGCGGACCTGTGCACCATTCCGACCAACCTGGCCGGCAACGCCGCCATGTCGCTGCCCTGCGGCCTCGCGCCGGAGGACGGCCTGCCGGTCGGGCTGCAGATCATCGCCCCCGCCATGAAGGACGACCGGCTGTACAAGGTCGGCGCCGCCGTCGAGGCCGCCTTCGTGGAAAGGTGGGGTCACCCGCTCCTTGAGGAGGCTCCGTCGCTGTGAGTGCCATGGCAAAGAAGGCCAAGAACTTCAAGAAGTCGAAGACCGGCGTCTACATGTCGCTGGCCAGCACCGCATTCGGCGCGATCAGTGTCGCGAAGCAGGCCAAGCTGGCCCGCAACGAGAACGACACCCTGCGGCTGATCGACGCCGCCGTGTCCGCCGCCGCCATCGTTACCGGCCTGGCGATCCTCTACCGGGAGCTGAAGCGCCTGGGCGACGACGACGTCCTGCTGGGCTGAGAGGGAAAGTCTCACCGTGACCGTCACTGAACTGCTGTCGTACGAGGCGGCGATCGCCGAGTACGACCCCGTCATGGGCCTCGAGGTCCATGTCGAACTGGGTACGAAGACGAAGATGTTCTGCGGCTGCTCCACGGAGCTGGGCGCGGACGCCAACTCGCAGACCTGCCCGACCTGTCTCGGCCTGCCCGGCTCGCTCCCGGTCGTCAACGCGATCGGCGTCGAGTCGGCGATCAAGATCGGTCTCGCGCTGAACTGCGAGATCGCCGAGTGGTGCCGCTTCGCCCGGAAGAACTACTTCTATCCGGACATGCCGAAGAACTTCCAGACCTCGCAGTACGACGAGCCGATCGCCTACAACGGCTATCTGGACGTCCAGCTGGAGGACGGGGAGATCTTCCGCGTGGAGATCGAGCGCGCCCACATGGAGGAGGACACCGGCAAGTCGACGCACATCGGCGGCGCGACGGGCCGTATCCAGGGTGCCTCGCACTCGCTGCTCGACTACAACCGGGCCGGTATCCCGCTCATCGAGATCGTCACCAAGCCGATCGAGGGCGCGGGCGAGCGGGCCCCCGAGGTCGCCAAGGCGTACGTCACCGAGCTGCGCGAGCTGATCCGTGCCCTCGGGGTCTCCGAGGCGCGGATGGACAAGGGCCAGATGCGCTGCGACGTGAACCTGTCGCTGCGCAGGCACGGCGCCGAGTTCGGCACGCGCTCCGAGACGAAGAACGTCAACTCGCTCCGTTCCGTGGAGCGAGCCTGCCGTTACGAGATCCAGCGGCACGCCGCGATCCTGGAGGCCGGCGGCACGGTCGTGCAGGAGACCCGTCACTTCCACGAGGACGACGGCTCCACCACCTCCGGCCGGATCAAGGACAACGCCGAGGACTACCGGTACTTCCCGGAGCCCGACCTCGTCCCCGTCGCCCCCTCGCGCGAGTGGGTCGAGCAACTGCGCGCCGGACTGCCCGAGCTGCCGCGCGTGCGCCGCAACCGGCTCCGTGAGGAGTGGGGTGTGTCGGAGCACGACATGCAGTCGATCCTCAACGCGGGCGCGGTCGACCTGATCGTCGCGACCACGGAGGCCGGTGCTCCGGCGGACCAGGCCCGCAAGTGGTGGATGGGCGAGCTGTCCCGTGCCGCCAACGAGTCGGGCAAGACCCTGGACGAGCTGCCGATCACCCCGGCGCAGGTCGCCCGGGTGACCGAGCTGGTGGCCTCCGGCGACCTCACCGACAAGCTGGCCCGCCAGGTCATCGAGGGCGTACTCGCCGGCGAGGGCGGCCCGGACGTGGTCGTCGAGAAGCGCGGCCTGACGGTCGTCTCCGACGAGGGCGCGCTCGGCACGGCGGTCGACGAGGCCATCGCGGCCAACGCGGCCATCGCCGACAAGATCCGCGGCGGCAAGGTCGCGGCGGTCGGCGCCTTGGTCGGCTCGGTCATGAAGGCCACCCGCGGCCAGGCCGACGCGGCGCGCGTGAAGGAGCTCATCCTGGAGCGCCTGGGCGTCTCCGAGGGCTGATCCTCTGGATCGCTTACGAGTACGAGGGCGGCCCGCACCGGAGTGTTCCGGTGCGGGCCGCCTCGTCCCGTTCGGGCACCGCCGGCGCGGGGGCCACGCCGCCCTCGCCCCGTTCGGGCACCGCCGGCGCGGAGGCCGCGCCGCCCTCGCCCCGCTGGCGCGGGGGCCGCGTCCCCGGGGCAACGCGTCCCCGCCTCAAACGCGTCCCAGCCTCGCGAGACAGTCGGCAGACGTCTGCCGCAGGCGGGCGAGCAGCTCGCCGTAAGCGTGCGGGTTGGCGGGGTAGGAACGCCCGGCCAGGACGATCGCCTCGCCGAGGGGGCGCAGAGCCTTCTCCCACCGGGCGTCGAGGGCGAGGAACTGACCCAGGTTGGTCAGCGTCCGGGCCAGGTCGAAGGTGTACGCGTCGGGGTTGCCGTCCGCCGCCGCCCGGTACAGCTCGACGCTCCGCCGCATGGCGGCCAGCCCCTCGGGGCGGTGTCCGGAAGCCTCCAGGCACCTTCCGAGATTGGACAGCGCCTGGGCGAGGTCGGCCCGGTGGACGTCCGGCTGCTCGGCGTACAGCCGCTCGCGGAGGGCGACGGCCTCCTGCGCGGCGGTGAGGGCGTCGGCCGGGCGGCCCGCGCCCAGCAGGCAGTTGGACAGGTTCGACAGCGACTGCCCCAGGCCGCGCGAGTGGGCCGCCGGGTTGCCGCGGGTGAGGCGGCGGCGGACAGCGACGGCTTCGGCCATCGCGTCCACCGCCTCGGTGAACCGTCCCACCCCCGCCAGATCGCCGCCCAGCGTGTTCAGCGCCTGCGCCAGATCCGCCTCGTGCGCCGCGGCGTTGATCCCGGCCAGTCGGCGCAGCATGGTCACGGCCTCCTGCGAGAACGGGAGCGCGTCCGCTCGCAGCCCCTGCGCAGACAGCTGGTTGGAGAGGCTGACGAGCGACTTGGCGAGCTCGGGCTCATGGGCGGCGGGGGCCCGTTCGGCAAGCGGCAGCCGGCGGGCCAGCGACTCCCGCGACGCCGCGACGGCTTCGGGCAGGCGGCCCTGGTCGTAGAGGAGGTTGCCGAGTCCGTACAGGGCGCCGGCCAGGTGCTCCTCATGGGCGGGATTGCCGGTGGCGACCCTGCGCCAGGCCGCCACCGCCCGCTCGCTCACGGCCAGGGCCTCCGTGAGCCGCCCCGTCATCGCGACGAAGATGGCCAGGTCGACGAGGCTGCCGGCGTGAAAGGCCTCGAACGCTTCGGGCTCGGCCTCGGCCATACGCCGGAACAGCGCGACGGCCTCCTCGGTGACCGGCACGGCCTCCGCGGGACGTCCGGTCTTTGCCAGGCACTGGCCGAGCTGGGCCAGGGCGGTGGCGAGCGCCGGTATGTCCCCGCCGAGCTCCTCGCACGCGGCGACGCCCCGCCGCGCGGCCTCCAGCGCCTCGTCGAAACGGCCGGCGTTCGAGAGCCGGGGCCCGAGGTGGTAGTAGCCCGTCGCCCGGGCGACCGGGCCGTCGTCCAGGGCGAGCAGTTCGGTGACGAGCCGTCGGGTCAGGGCCGCCATCCCGGCGTCCAGCTCGACGTTGCGGCCGACGGGGAACCGCTCCTCGATGGCGCCGAGCAGCCGGATCGGCACGTCGTCCAGGGCGGCGAGCGCGCTCAGGGCGGCGCTTCCGGCGGCGAGCGCCAGGCCGGGATCGCAGGCGAGGAGGGGGTAGAGGTGCTCGGGCCCGACGTGCGGCCAGCGCTGCGCGGCGGCGGCCAGAAAGGTGACCGTGCGCTCGGCGTGCCGACCGGCCAGGCGCGCGGTGACGGGCACGGCCCAGTCCATGGCCGGGTAGTCGGCGTTGTGCCCGGGGAGGGTGAGGGCGAGGAAGTCCTCGGCGAGCTGGTCGGGGTAGAGCGGCTCCAGGACGGTGCCGAGCTCCGGCTCGGCGGCCGGGTAGCAGTACGCGTGGTCGTCGAGGACCCGGCCGGGCGCGTGGCCGGTCTCGAGTTCCGCCACGATGGCCGACCCCTTGGGCCGGTCGAGGGTCCCGGTGAGCGCGGCGGCGAAGACGACCCGGTTCATGACCGGGGGAGGGGTGGCATATCGCCCGCCCCGGGCGTGCAGCGTCGCCCAGTGCAGGTGCTCGCGGTCGAGGAGGTAGACGGTGAGCCCGGCGAGATCGGTGGGCGGGCGGCGCCCGTGCGCGTGGGCGTCGACGGCGACGAGGGCGGCCATGTGCAGGGCGAGGGTCAGCCCGTACGGGGGAGGGGGACCGGGCGCGGCCGTGACTCCGTACCGTACGGCGAAGGCGTCCCGGGCGGCCCGGTACATGGCGGAGCCGTCGGGCGGTTCGCTGAGGAGATGGCTGGAGGTGGCGGCCTGGATGTCGGCGAGCGAGGCGCGGACGGCGGGCCAGGCGTCGGCGGTACGGGCGAGCAGCAGGATCCTCGTCGGCAGACCGTCATGGTGGAGCAGGGCGTTGCGGAAGAGCCAGGTGAGGTGGGTGAGGGGCCAGCGGTCCGCGTAGTCGACGACCAAGAGGACGCCCGGGCGCCCGTCGACGGTCAGGTCCTGGCTGCCGGGCGGTGGCTGGACGGGCCCGGGACCGTTCGTGGCGGCGACGACGCGCCAGCCCTCCTGCCGGGTCTCGTCCGCGAATTGAGCAGCCAGGCGGGTCTTGCCCTGCCCACCGGGCGCGTGCATCCAGCGGACGGCGAGCCGGGGCCCCTGGTCACGCCACGCGCGCAGGTCGGCCAGCTCGGCCTCCCGCCCGGTGAACGGCACCACCTCGAAGCGGGAGTTGAGCATCCGGCTCGGTAACTCCCGCAGCCACTCCGGGTCGGGCTCGGGCGCGGGACGCCAGTTCTGGAGGAGGTAGACCGGCGACCCGTCGCCGAACACGTGGATGTCCGCCCCGATGACCCCGTACGCGAATCCGGAGAGCGCGGTGACGTGCTGCTCGACGCTCACGCGCCCGGACGGGGCTCGGGGCTCTGGCGGATCACGATGTTCCCAACATGTGTGCAGCATTCCATACTTCAGCTGAGGGAGGGCCCCCGCGCTCGTGGAGCGCGGGGGCCCGTAGGAAGGGTGGCTCGCCGGTCAGAAGCAGGAGACGGTCGTCGTGGGCCGCAGCAACAGGGAGCTGGCCTCGTCCCGCTGGCCGACGTGGTTGCCGTCATAGAAGTCGTCGGACAGCCGGTCGTGCGTCACGTAGCTGCCCGGGTTGACGCAGAAGACGAGGCCGCCACCGTAGCCGGGGTCGTAGTAGTAGTGGCTCTCGTAGCCGCTGTTGCTGGAGTTGCTGGCCGACCACGAGTTGTCGTTCACGGTGTGCCCGCTGGTGAACACGTCGTTGCGGAAGTCGGTGTCGCTGTTGTAGTACGCGTGCACCTGGGAGCCGATGCTGCCCTCGAAGAGGCAGTGGTAGCCCGACGCGCAGTTGGGGCCGGCCGCCGCGGAGCTCGCGGTCGCGATGCCGCCGCCCACGAGGAGCGCGGTGGCGCCGGCGACGGCCGCGAGCTTGCTGCGGAGGCGGAGGCCGGACTTCGGATGGGTCGTGGACATGGTCGATCTCCCTTTCGTCTGTGGGGAAACATCCGCTCCTGGGGTCAGCAGCGGAAACCTGTGGTGTGGAGTGGATCGGAGGGGGCTCAGCCCTGGGTGCCCAGCACCTCGCCGGCCGCCTTGTCCTGGCGGGCCGACAGCTTCTTCCAGTCCCGGCCGATGTCCGGGTGCTCGTCCAGCCGGCGCTGCTGCGCGGCGGCGAGCCGGCGGTACGCGGTGTCCAGATACCCCGTCTCCGCCTTGCAGCGCAGATCCGCCGCGGCGACGGGACCGGTCCGCCGCTCCTCCTCCGAGCGCAGCGAACGCTGCACCTGTACGGGGTCCTGGGCCTTGACCTTGGCCCGGTCCATGCACTGCTGCCAGCGTGTCGTCGCCGCACGGAAGGCCGGGTCCTTCTCCACGTCCCGGCGGGCGTCCTCCTGCGCCTCGAAGAGCCTGATCCGTACCTGGAGCCAGCGCATCCGCCCGTCGGCGAACATGCGTGTCTCCGCCTCGGCGAGACACCCGTCGCCCGGCCGGGAGACGCTCAGCCGCAGACCCTTGGCGGTGACCCGCTTGGCCTCGTCACCGAAGAGCGCCCGCGCGTAGGCGTCGGTGCTCTCCGGGCTGCCGGGCTTGGGCGGTGCCTCGGGGGAGACCGTGGGGGTGGCCGTGCGGCGCGGATCCGTGGACTCGAGGCCGAACGGCTGCGGGCGCTCGTCGGTGCCGTCCGGGCTCTGGGGCGGGGGGACGGGGGCGTACCGGAATCCCCGCCCAGCCATGCACGCGATGGCGAGCTTCTGCTGCGCCTCGGTGCCGCGCAGGTGTGGGGTGAAGAGGAGGCCGGTGACAGGCGGCAGCAGGTGCAGTGCGGTCAGCTGAGCCGGCTCCGCGGCCTGCGCCGGGGCGGTGGCGGCGGGCGGTGCCTCGGTCGTACCGGAGCAACCTGTACCGGCGGCGAGGGCCAGGCAGGTCACCGCGGCGACCCATGCGCTCGGCAGGGGCTCGGGCATTTTACGGTCCACCGTCCTGTTGGTGAGGTGTGCTGTTCGAGCACCGGACGGGTCAGATTCTGCGAGTACGGGGGGAGTTCCGTGAACATGTGTGCGCTGGAGCGTAATTGTCCTGGTGGGAGGGGTTGAGGTGCTGCGTATCCACTTCACGGGGGAAGACCTCGCGCGGATCCGGATCGCGACCGAGCCCGACCCGATGTGGGAGATGCTGCTCAGCCTGCGGCGGCTGCGCGGACGGGACGCGGGCGTGCTCCTCGGCCCGTGGCTGCGGGAATCGCTGCCCCGAGTACCCGCGGCCACAGCGATGTTGACGGCGCTCGTGCCGCCCGTCGGGTACGCGGTGGATTTCCTGACGCCTGCGGTCGGTGGCGGCCTCGCCGCTCAGGTGGACGCGCTGCGCTCCACGCCCACGCATCGAGTCCTTGCGGATTTACGGGAGTTCGCACGGCAGAACACCACGCGGCGGCTGCCGCCCTGGTCCCGTGACCTCGTGGAGGGAGGGTCCGCGGGGATCGGCCGGCTGGCCGACGCGGCGCACGAGTACGTCGACGCCGTGCTCGGTCCGTTCTGGGAACGCATACGGGCGCAGGTGAACCGCGACCGGTCGCGCCGCTCCATCGTGCTCGCGGAGGGCGGCTGGGACGCGGTCTTGAGCACGCTCCATCCGTCGGTGCGCTGGGAGTATCCGGTGCTCAGGATCGATTGCTGCGGTGTCGACCTCGACCTCCACCTCGCCGGGCGTGGTCTGCTGCTCCAGCCGTCGTTCTTCCGCCGCTACGCCCCGACACCGCTCGGGGACCCGACACTGCCGCCGATCCTCGTCTGCCCCATCGAACACGACGTCAACTGGGCCAACCCAGCGGTGAATCCGGCGGAGGGGCGGGCGCTCGCGGCCCTCATCGGCCCGACCAGGGCCAACCTGCTGTCCGCGCTGGCCGACGGCGTCGCGACCACGGGCCAGCTCGCCCGTCGCGCGGGCACCACCGCGCCCAACGCCAGCCGGCACATCACGGCCTTGCGGGAAGCGGCGCTGGTCGCCAGCCAACGCCACCGCAACGCGACGCTCCACTCGGTCACCGAGCTCGGCCTCGCCCTCCTGGAGGGCGGAAACCCGCGCATCCCCGCCTAGGAGGCGACGTCGGCGACGAAGCCGGCCCAGGCGGCGGGGGAGACGGTGAAGACGGGGCTTACGCCGGCGAGCTTGGAGTCGCGGACGTGGACGGCGGCGGGGTGGGCGGCGACCTCGACGCAGGCGCCGCCCTCGTCGCTGCTGTAGTGTAGCTGGACTTGCGCCAGTCGTAGGCGACTTCGAGGCAGTTGCCGCCCTCGTCGCTGCTGTAGCTGGACTTGAACCACGAAAGTTCTGCTGCGCTCATGTCTCTCCTGCCAGACGATCGAGCAGGTCCTTGGTTTCCTCCGGCGTCAGGGCCTGCGATCGCAGCATTCCATACTTCTGCTGGAGGATCCCGACCTCGTCGGGATCCTCGATGAGGAAGCTGACGCGCTGACCTTCGATGTAGGCGAGATGCTCGTGCTCGGGAGTCTCGACCAGCACCATGGGCCCTGCGAGTCCCGCGTGCTTCGTGAGGCTCTTCGGGATGACCTGGATGACGAGGAAGGGCAGATCGGCCATGGCCCTCAGGTGCCGGATCTGCTCGCGCAGCACTTCCTTCCCGCCGATGGGCTGCTCCAGGATGGACTCGTTGATGAGGAAGGCCATCATGGGCGGCCAGGGCTTCTGATCGAGGAGCTGCTGCCGGTCGATCCGGGCGAGAAGCCGTTCCTCCGCCTCCTGCTCCGTGATGGGCGGATAGAGGCAGTCGAAGACGGCGCGGGCGTACTCGGGGGTCTGGAGCAGTCCGGGCACGACCTGGTTCTCGTACCAGTACAGGCTGAGCGCCTGGGCCTCCAGGTCGATGAATTCCTGTACGAACGCGGGGAACCGCTCCCGCTGCGGCACCTTCGCCACCGCTGCCGTCAATGCCCCCTTGGTGTCGAGGATTTCGTCCATCTCTTCAGCGAGTTTCCGCCGCAACGGCCTGCGCCCCTGCTCGATCGACCCCAGCGTCTCGAGCCCGACGCACACGAGCGACGCCAGCTGGGGCTGCGTCATCCCCGCGTTCTTCCGGTACAGGCCCACGAGCGCGCCGACGACTTCCCACGAGGGGACTTTCTTGCGAGGTTTCTTCCCTGGCTGCATGGGCACTGCCTTCCCCTCCCCGTGCGTACCCGACGCATTTCCTACCCGTACAAAGAATTTGTACGGCTTCCCCACCTGGGGCGCATGAGGCGCGAGTCGTCATCGTGGCGCCATGACCGACCAACTCACCGTCCACCACCAGGCGTTCTTCCGCCGCGAGCGCCGATCCGTCTCACTCGCCCGCGACTTCACGCGCAAGGTCCTGACCGAATGGAAGATGGACGCCCGTGCGGACGACGTACTCCTGTGCGTGAGCGAACTCGCCACCAACGCCCTCCTCCACGGCGTCCCACCGGGCCGCGGCTACGCCCTCCACCTGACCTTCGAGCACCCCATGCTCCGTATCGAGGTCCACGACAGCGGCGACGGCACCCCGTCCGTACGGGAACCCTCCTTCGGCGAGTCCGGCCGAGGGCTTCTCCTCGTCGCGGCGCTTGCGGACCGCTGGGGTGTGGGGGAGCGGAACCCCGGCAAGATCGTCTGGTGCGAGTTCGAGCGGGCCGGGCGGGCGGCTTCTATGCTGCCGGTATGAAGATCATGCTGAGCTGCGAGGGTGACTCGGTCGAGGACGAACTGCGTTCCCTCGCTGCCTGGTTGGAAGCCGACCGGGCCGTACGCCGACATGTACGGGCCGAGCTGGGCAGCGCGCTCCCGGCCGTGCCCGGACAGCAGGGGGACGGCATCGACATCCTCTCCCTCGTTCTGAGCAGCGGCCTCAGTACGGCGTCGCTGGTCGCCGCGATCGCCTCCTGGCGGGGCACCCGGCCCAAGCCGCCGACGCTCGTCGTGCAGCGACCGGACGGTGTGCGCGTCGAGATCAGTGGGCAGTCCCTGGAGGAGTCGGAGAAGCTGATGCGCCGGCTCCTGGGCGACACCGAGCAGAACGCCACCGAGCAGAACGACACCGCGTCTTGACCGAACTGCCCGATCCGGCCGGGACGCGTGTCCTCCTCATCGGCGCGAGCGAGTTCACCTCCCTGGACGGCCTGCCCGCCGTGGCGGGCAACCTCGCCCTGCTGCGCGACCTATTCACGGCGACGTGGAATCTGCCGCCCGGTCACGTGACCGTGGTGACGAACCCGTCCATTCCCCGCGACCTGTCGAGGGCCGTCCAGGAAGCGGTCGACGCGGCCACCGACACGCTGCTCGTCTACTACGCGGGGCACGGCCTGCTCGATCCGCGTACCGGGAAACTGCACCTGGCCACCGAGACGAGCGATCCCGCGTCGGTCCACGACACCGCCACGCCCTACGAGTGGATCCGCTGGCCGGTCGAGAAGAGCGCGGCCATGCGCCGGATCGTCGTCCTCGACTGCTGCTACAGCGCGCGGGCCTTCGGGGTCCAGTCCGCTGCCGCCGCCCTGGAGGTGGACGGCACCTACCTGCTTGCGGCCGCCGCCGAGACGGCCGTGGCGCTCTCGCCGCCGGGTGAGCCGCTCACCGCCTTCACCGGCGAGCTGGTCACGCTGATGCAGGAGGGTGTTCCGGGCGGGCCCGAGTATCTGGACCTCGACACGATCTTCACCCGGCTCCGCACGCGGCTGGTCACCCGCGACCGCCCGGAGCCGCACCGGCTGTGCCGTAACCAGCTGGGACAGGCGCCCTTCATCCGTAACGCCGCCTACACCCCGCCGCCCGAGCCGGCCCTCGTCACCGGCGCGTCCCAGGCGCCGGCGCCCCTGCGGACCGACCAGGCGGTCGCCGAGATCTACACGGCCCGCAGTCTGGCCGACACGCTGCAGGCCATCGCCGACGCCGCCGTCTCCGGGTTCGGCTACGAGCTGGCGGCCGTCAACCTCGTCCGGCCCGACGGAGACCTCGTCGTCGCCGCGCTGGCCGGCAGTCCCGCCGCCGAAGCGCTGATCGCCGGCCGGGTGGGCTCCCGTGCCTCCTGGGACCGGCGGCTGACGATGGGCGAGGACTGGGAGGGCCTGCGGTTCATCCCGTACACGGAAGGCTGGGTACTCAACGACGACGACGTACCGCAGTGGCACACCGAAGGCCCCGTGCCCGAGCAGGAGGGTGGGTGGCATCCCGAGGACCGGCTCTTCGCGCCGATGTACTCGCCCGTGGGTGAGCTGCTTGGCGTGATCTCCGTCGACAGGCCGGGTGACGGCCGTCGCCCGGGTGTCGAGAGCCGCGAGGCGCTGCGCACCTACGCCTTCCACTCCGCGATCGCCATCAGCAACGCGCGCCTGCGGGCGAACATGCAGCGGGCGCTGGTGCGGCTTGAGCGCGAGCAGCAGGCCCTGCGCGCCAGCGAGGAGTCGTTCCGGGAGGCGTTCGAGTACGCGCCGGCCGGTATGGCCATTGCCGAGATGGGCGGCGAGCAGCACGGCCGTGTGCTGCGGACGAACGACGCCCTGTGCCGCCTCCTCGGCCGGTCCGCCTCCGTTCTGCGGCAGTACTCCCTCGCCGACCTCGTGCACCCCGAGGAGGCCGGCGTCCTGCTGACCACCTCGGCCGAGGGCGGGCGTGCCGAGTTGCGGCTCGCCCGCCGCGACGGCACCTATGTCTGGGTGTCGCTGTCCCACTCCGTCGTCGCCGATGCCTCGGACGGGCCGCGTTTCCTCCTGACTCACGTCGTGGACATCGAGGAGCGCAAGCGCCGCGAGTTCGCACTGGAGGAGCGGGCGAGCCGTGACGAACTCACCGGCCTGCTGACCGAGTCCGAGCTGCGGCTCCGGCTGGGGCGTCAGCTGTGCGGTAAGCAGGAGGGCGCGACCGCGGCCAAGGCCGAGAGGGAGCCCGAGTCGCTCACCTACTATCCGCACCGGCACAAGGGGTTGCCGACCGGCCGACGCTCCACTCTGGCGGTGCTGCATCTCGGCATCGACGCCTTCAAGGCGTACAACGCCCGGCACGGGCTCGCGGCCGGCGACGCCGTCCTGATCGAGATCGCGCAGAGGCTCCGGAGGGAGCTCGCGTCATGGGACGAGGACGGGGACCTCGCCCGTATCCGCGGCGACGAGTTCCTCGTCCTCGCCCACGACCTCGACGCCACGAGGGCCGAGACGCTGGCCGCCCGGCTGAGGGAGTGCGTCCGGCGCCCGGTCGACGGCGGCGGCACCTTCGGCGGGGTCTCGCTCGACGCGACGGGCGTCCTCTGCTGGGCGACCTGCGGAACCACCTCCGCCGACCAGCTCCTCCGCCGCTCGAAGGAGCTGCTGCACGGAAGGAAGGTGCTGCGCGCGAGCTGACGGGACGTTCACCACTGCGACCTGACGGGACGTTCACCACCGCGTCCTCGCCGGGTCTTCCCCCCGTCACCCGCCCTCACTACCGTCCCCCGCGTACCACCCAATGGCTCGAAGGCGAACCATTGGCCGTCGACTGGAGGTCGGTCTTGTCCACCGAGATGTCCCGGATGTCCCGCAGGAGGCTCCTCGCCCTGGGCGGAGGCGCGCTCGGCGTCGCCGCGGCGGGCTCGCTGCTGCCGCCGTCGTTGCAGGAGGCGATCGCCGCGGGGCCGCCGGCCGGGGGCATGTCGGCCGTGCGGCACGTGGTGATCCTCATGCAGGAGAACCGTTCCTTCGACCACTACTTCGGCACCCTCCGCGGCGTCCGCGGCTTCGGCGACCGCAACGCGATCGAGCTGCCGTCCGGCAAGCCCGTGTTCGAGCAGCCGGCCGCCCTCGGCCGGACCGTGCTGCCGTTCCCGATCCGGGGCGCCGCCGAGACCCAGAAGAAGGACCTTCAGTACATCGGCGACCTCGACCACTCGTGGGGCGGCGGTGCCAAGGCCTGGCACGACGGGTGGATGGACGGCTGGGTCTCCGCCAAGACCGCGGCGACCATGGCGTACTACGACCGCCAGGACCTCCCGCTCCACTACGAGCTCGCCGACACCTTCACCATCTGCGACGCCTACCACTCGTCCATCCACACCTCGACGAGCCCCAACCGCAACCACCTCTGGTCCGGCTGGACCGGCTACGAGGCCGACGGAGCCCGCGCCGTCACCAACGCCGCGTACGCCGAGGGCACCCACCCCGGCTACTCCTGGCCCACCTACGCCGAGCGTCTCGAAGCGGCAGGGCGGACCTGGAAGACGTACGCGGAGTGGGAGAACTTCACCGACAACAACATCGAGTTCTTCACCTCCTTCAAGAAGATCGCCCGCAAGGCCCTCGCCCCCACCGGCGGGCACACCTTCATGGAGTCCTTCTACGCCGCCGTCCGCGACACGGAGGACCCCGCCGAGCGCGCCCGTCTCCTCGCCGCCCTCGAGGACGGCGTCGCCACGCTCACCGACGCCGAGCGCTCGCTCTTCGAGCGCGGACTGCGCCGCGTCGAGACCGGGAAGCTCGCCGACGCCTTCCGCGCCGACGTGGCCGCCGGGACGCTGCCCGAGGTCTCGTACCTCGTGCCGTCCGCTATCGACTCCGAGCACCCCGGCTCCTCCTCGCCGATCGCCTCCGCCTCCCTCGTCTACAAGGTGCTCGACGCCCTCGGCTCGCACCCGGACGTCTGGCGCCACACCGTCGTCCTGATCAACTACGACGAGAACGACGGCTTCTTCGACCACGTGCCGCCGCCCGTCCCGCCCGCCGACAACACGGACGAGCGCTGGAAGGGCCTGCCCACCGGCCTCGGCATCCGCGTCCCGCTGCTCGTCGTCTCGCCCTGGTCGCTCGGCGGCTACGTCTGCTCCGAGACCTTCGACCACACCTCGGTCATCCGCTTCCTGGAGCAGCTCACCGGCATCCAGGAGCCCAACATCACCCCGT
Source organism: Streptomyces sp. NPDC029169 (assembly GCF_055563935.1). Taxonomy (NCBI): domain Bacteria; kingdom Bacillati; phylum Actinomycetota; class Actinomycetes; order Kitasatosporales; family Streptomycetaceae; genus Streptomyces; species Streptomyces sp. NPDC029169. The sequence continues at coordinate 162,292 of NZ_JBVHXA010000010.1, read as the reverse complement.
GGCGGCGCGCCGTCACCGGCGACCTGACCTCCGCCTTCGACTTCCGGCGCGCCCACCGGCAGCCCGACGTCGAGGAGCCCGGCCCGATCCCGCCGTTCTCCGGCCGCTGGCGGCCGCAGCCCCCGCTGGTGCAGCGGATGCCGGTCCAGGAGCCGGGCACCCGGCCGGCCCGCCCGCTGCCGTACCAGCCGGACGCGCAGGCCCGGATCGACGGTGGCGCGATCGGTGGTGCGCTCACGGTCGACCTCAAGAACACGGGGAAGGCCTCCGCGCACTTCGCGCTCTACCCGTACGCCGGCGAGTTCGCCGTCCCCCAGCACCGGGATGTAAGGGGCACGGCGCAATGGAGGGTCCCCCTTACGCGTGATCATTACCGCTTCACGATCACGGGCCCGAACGGCTTCCGCCGCGAGTTCGAGGGCCCGGCGGCGGGCGGTGCCGAACTGGCCTCGTACATCGACCATCACGACCGTGACCTGCATCTCACCGTCCGTAACACCGGCAAGGCGCCCGTCGCCTTCACGATCCGGCCGCTCGGTTACGTCGACGAGGACGACCTGCGCGACTGGACCCGCACGGTCACGGTGAAGCCTGGCAAGAGCCGTACCCTCGTGCACTCGGCCGCCGACGCGCACGGCTGGTACGACGTCGAGGTGACCGCCCCGGGCGGCTTCCGCCGGCGGCTCATGGGGCACATCGAGAACGGGCGGGCGAGCGTCTCCGGCTGAGACACCCCGTACACGGCACGTGCGCGGGAGCACAGGCACAAAGGCCTGCGCTTCCGCGCATCGCTGTGAGTATCGACACGAAAGGGGCAATTGATCTTATTGGGCTGCGACAGTGGCCTGACGTAGGTCATGCGTTCTTTTCGGGCTGTTCCCCGGTAAAGATCCACGAACCACCCACCAGGGAGCCCGTCCTTTGGCAGCCATCGCACGGTGGTGCATCAAGCACCGCCTCGTCGCCGTACTGCTCTGGCTCATCGCCCTCGGCGGAGCCGTCGCCGGAGCATCGGTCGCCGGCAACGCGTACTCCAACGACTACGAGGTCCCCGGCACCGAGTCCGGCCGCGCCACCGCCCTCCTCGACAAGGGCTTCCCCGGCGCCGGCGGCGACAGCGACACCATCGTCTGGCACACCGACAAGGGCAGCGTCCGGGCCACTGGCGTCGAGCAGCGCATGACCGACATGCTCGACGAGGTCGCCGAACTGCCCGGCGTCGCGTCCGTCGTCTCCCCGTACGACTCCCGGCCCGCCGCCCAGGCGCAGATCAGCGAGGACGGTCGCACCGCCTTCGCGGCCGTCACCTTCCACGAGCAGGCCGACGACATCCCGGAGTCCCAGGCCCAAGCGCTTGTCGACACGGCCCGCTCCGCCGCCGACGAGAACGTCCGGGTCGAGCTCGGCGGCAGCGCCGTCGCCCTCACCGAGGCCCCCGGCGGCCATGTCGCCGAGGCCGTCGGCGTCGTCGTCGCGGCCCTCGTTCTCTTCCTCGCCTTCGGCTCGCTCGCCGCCTCCGCGCTCCCCATCGCCACCGCGCTCGTCAGCGTCGGCATCGCATACTCCGGGATCGCGCTCCTCGGCCATGTCATGACGGTCGCCGACTTCGCCCCCATGCTGGGCATGCTCATCGGCCTCGGCGTCGGCATCGACTACGCGCTCTTCATCGTCACCCGCCACCGCAAGGGCCTCAAACGCGGACTCTCGGTCCCCGAATCCGCGCAGATCGCCGTCGCGACCACCGGCCGCGCCGTCGTCTTCGCGGGCGCGACCGTCTGTATCGCGCTGCTCGGCATGCTCATCCTGCGGCTCAGCTTCCTCAACGGCGTCGCCATCGCCGCCTCGCTGACGGTGGTGCTCACCGTCGCCGCGTCCGTCACGCTGCTGCCCGCGCTGCTCTCCCTCATCGGGATGCGCGCACTGTCGCGCCGTGAGCGGCGGCAGCTCGCCGAGCACGGGCCGCAGCCCGAGCTGCCGACCGGCTTCGCGGCCCGCTGGTCCGCCTTCGTCGAGCGCCATCCCAAGCTGCTCGGTGCGGTCGCCGCCGTCGTCATGCTGGTCCTCGCGCTGCCGACCTTCTCGCTCCACCTCGGCACCTCCGACCAGGGCAACGGACCCGCCACGGCGACCACCCGGCAGGCGTACGACCTGCTGGCCGACGGCTTCGGGCCCGGTGTCAACGGGCCGCTCACCCTCGTCGCCGAGATCGACGGCGCCGACGACCGTGTCGCGCTCGGCGAGCTGCCGGCCGAGCTGGCGCACACCCGCGGTGTCGAGTCCGTCTCCCCGGTCACGTACAACAGCACGGGGGACACCGCCGTCCTGACCGTCGTACCGGACTCCTCGCCGCAGTCGAAGGAGACGAGCGAGCTGGTCGACCGGCTGCGCGCGGACGTGCTGCCCGCGGCCGAGCACGGCACGTCGCTCGATGTGCACGTGGGCGGCGTCACCGCCTCGTACGACGACTTCGCCGAGATCATCGTCGGCAAGCTGCCGCTCTTCGTGGGCGTCGTCATCGCGCTCGGCTGTCTGCTGCTGCTCGTCGCCTTCCGGTCCCTCGGCATCCCGCTGAAGGCCGCGCTGATGAACGTGGCGGCCGTCGCCTCGGCCTTCGGGATCGTCGTCGCGGTCTTCCAGTGGGGTTGGGGGAGCGAGCTGCTCGGGCTCGGCAGCGCGGGCCCGATCGAACCCTTCCTGCCGGTCATCATGGTGTCGGTGCTCTTCGGGCTCTCCATGGACTACCAGGTCTTCCTGGTCAGCCGGATGTACGAGGAGTGGCTGGAGACCGGGGACAACCGGCGGGCGGTCCGGGTCGGGCTCGCCGAGACCAGCCGGGTGATCAACTCCGCGGCGGTCATCATGATCTCCGTCTTCCTCGCCTTCGTGCTCTCCGGCGACCGGGTCGTCGCGATGTTCGGCATCGCGCTGGCGGCGGCGGTCGCCCTGGACGCCTTCGTCCTGCGGACCCTGCTCGTACCGGCCCTCATGCACATGCTCGGCGGGGCGAACTGGTGGCTGCCGAAGTGGCTCGACCGCCGCATGCCCCGGATCAGCATCGAACCTCCCGAGAGCCGCGAGGCCGCGGACGCCCGCGCGAAGATCCCCGCTCAGCGTGTGACGGTTCCGGCGGTCGAGGAGAAGGCGCCCTGAGGAACGGGGCCCGACTCGGTTCGCCCGCACGGACAGTCGTTCGCTCCCTTTAACGGGCAGGCTGTGACGCCTGTCAGAGCCGCACGATGATCAGGGCGATGTCGTCCCGGGCGCCGCCGGCCACGCCGAGGCGGGCCAGCAGGGCATCGGCGAGGCGGTGGGGGCCCAGGCGGGCATGGCGGGCGAGGGCGTCCGTGAGCCGGTGCAGGCCGGCGTCGATGTCCTCGTCGCGGCGTTCGATGAGCCCGTCCGTGTACAGCACGAGGGTGTCGCCGGGGGTGTAGGGCAGGGCGGCCTCCGGGCGGGGGACGTGTTCGGGGCGGGCGCCCAGCGGCGGGTCGGTGGCCTGGTCCAGCAGGTCGCATGTGCCGTCGGGGTGGAGCAGAACGGGTGGGGGGTGGCCGGCGCTGCTGTAGGAGATCCGCCGGTGGCGGGTGTCGATCACGGCCTGTACGACGGTAGTGGCCAGTGCGCCTTCGACCGAGCGGGCGTACAGGCCCAGGACCTCCAATGACTTCGCCGGCTCGGGGAGGGTTCGGACGGCGGCGCTCAGTGCGCTGCGGAGCATGCCCATGACCGCGGCGGCTTCCAGGCCGTGGCCGACGACGTCGCCGACTGCGGCGCCGAAGGAGTCGCCGGGCAGATCCACGACGTCGAACCAGTCGCCGCAGACGTTCAGCGACCCGACCGCGGGCAGGTAGCGCACCGCGACATCCTGGTGCCGGTCCAGGTCGGGCGAGTGCAGCATGGCCTCCTGCAGGGTGAGGGCGACCGTGCGTTCCCGGGCGTGCGCGTGGCGCAGTTCCTCGTTCAGCTGCTGCAGTTCCCGCGCCCGCGCGTACAGCTCGGCCTCCACCACTTCTCGCGTGCCCAGCGGCCCTGGTGTCGGCCCGGGCGGTCGGGAGCGGACGAACTCGGTCACGTCCTCCACCCGGTGAATGATCCACGCCACCTGCCCGTCCGGGCCCAGCACGGGGGTGTTGATCGGCGACCACCACCGCTCCTCGAACCCCCCGGGCCGGGACATGACGGGGATGTCGTACTTCTGCACGGCCATCGTGTCCGGCAGCCTCGACTGCAGGACACGGCGCAGCGACGCATCCAGGTTCCGTACCCCGTCCGCGCTCGCATCCGCGGGATTGTCCGGGAAGGCGTCGAACAGGTACTGGCCGACCAGGTCCTGCCTCGTCCGGCCCGTGGCACGCAGGTACGCCTCATTGACGTCGACGATCACCAGGTCGGGACCCAGCACCAGATACGGACTGGGCGTGGCCGCGAACAACGCCTTGTAGTCAATGTTCGGTTCCACATCTCGCATTGTCCCAGTGGGCACCGGGCTGCACCTGTCAGCTGGAGGTCGCCGTCTTAAGACGGCTCTCATGAGCGGCACCTAGCGTGCGGCGCATGACTATCAAGACTGAGAAGACGACTGCCGAGGCCGACGAGACGGCCGAGGTGGCTGAGGATGTCGAGCTGGTTGACGAGCTCGACGAGCTGGACGCCCTGGAGGAGAGCGAGGAGGCTCCCCTCGCTCCCGCTGAGGCCGGTGACGGTATCGGCGCGGGTGCCGCCGCCGTCGTCTCCACCGCCCTCGGGCTCGCCGCCCTCACCGGCACCTGGGTGGGCAAGGTCAGCAGCGAGCGCGAGACGCTCATCGGCCAGATCAAGGCCCAGGGCGGCAGCGCGGCCCAGCAGATCAACGAGATCTACGGCGACGCCTGGCACACCACCGCCCTCGTCAACGGCATCTTCGCGTTCCTCGCCCTGATCATCGCCGTGCTCGTCCTCGTCCGCCCGCAGCGCCCCACCTGGATCCGCGCCGTGGCCCTCGCCGGCGCCGTCCTGGGCGCCCTCGGCATGTTCCTGTCGGCGGGCATGTACTTCGACCTCTTCCTGAGCCTCCCGACCGCGCCCTGAGGCCCACAGGTGCGAGGCCCCCGACCGTCAGGTCGGGGGCCTCTGGCGTCAACGGAAGACGTACGGCGTCGCGGGCGTCGGTCCCGTCCGCAGGGCTCGCCGCATGGTCAGACAGCCGGCCAGGCCACAGCCGAACCCGATGAGAGCGAGGACGAACCCGCCGACCATGAGGGCGGCCATCGTGATCGCGACGCCCGCGCCGTCGAGCGCCCGCTCGCGGACCGCGTCCGCAGGGATCGTGCCGCTCTGTCCGTCCGACAGGAAGGAGCGGGAGTCACGGGAGTTGACCCGGTTGTCGCCCATCACGAAGAGCCGGCCTTCCGGCACCCTCACGTCGTAGGTCTTGCCGTCACCGACGGGGTCGCCCCCGGCGACGTACGTCTCGCGCAACGGCTCGCCGTTCACCAGCACTTGGCGCCCGTCACAGCTCACCCGGTCGCCGCCGACCCCGATGACGCGCTTGAAGACGAGATCCGTGTCCGCGTAGTGCCCAGGCAGGGAGTAGAAGACCACGTCGCCGCGACGGACCTCGGTGCCGTCGATCTTCTTCGTGAAGACGCGGTCGCCCTGCTCGTACGTAGGCCGCATGGCATCGGAACCGACGCGGTGGCCTCCGAAGGCGGAGTCACCGATCCACCACGTCACCGACAGGAGCAGCACCCCCAGGGGCACCAGCACCAGCCCCGTGATCCACAGTCCTCGTCCCGGTCTCATCCCTCAGCCCCTCCCGGCAGTTCCCGGCCCGCACCCTATCGGCGTGTGCCGGCGCCCCTATGTCCAAGGCAGCTGTCTAAGGCAGCGGCGATGCCCGCCTAAGGCCCCCGTACCCCGAACATGCGGCACTCGCCCGATGTGGCCGCACCCCCTGGGCGACGAGAGTAGAGGCATCGCAAGGAGCGATACCGACACCAGCGAGCCCACCAGGGAGAACAAGATGTTCGCGTACGAACTGAACCGACTGCACCACTCCGAGCTCGTCCGTGAGGCCGCCGCCCAGCGACTGTCCCGTCAGGCCGTCAAGGCGCGGCGGGCCGCGAAGGCCGCCGCCCGGTCCGAAGAGCATGATTCCGAGGGGTGGGTGAGGGTACAGCGCGGTCGCTTCGTCCGGGCCGCGTGACCCCTTATGGCCACGATCCCGGACGTCTGTGCGATGCTCGGCGCCGTGGAGACCAGGTCAGTCAGCCCCGTGTTCGTCGGCCGCGCCGGTGAACTCGCCGCCCTCACCGACGCCCTCGCCCGCGCCACCGACGGAGAGCCCCAGGCTCTGCTCGTCGGCGGCGAGGCGGGCGTCGGAAAGACGCGGCTCATCGAGGAGTTCGTCGCCGCGGCTTGCGAGCGCGGCGCGTACGTCGCCGTCGGAGGCTGTGTCGAAGTCGGCGCGGACGGACTGCCGTTCGCGCCCTTCTCCACGGCCCTGCGCGGGCTGAGCCGCCGGCTCCCGGACGAGCTGGCCGCCGCCGCGGCCGGCCAGGAGGGCGAACTCGCCCGGCTCCTCCCCGAACTCGGCGACGTCGGCAGCCACGAGCCCTCCCACGAGGACTCCACCGCCCGCCTCTTCGAGCTGACCGTACGGCTCCTGGAGCGCCTCGCCGCCGACCGTACGATCGTGCTCGTCCTGGAGGACCTGCACTGGGCCGACGCGTCCACCCGGCACCTCCTCGCCTACCTCTTCCGTACCCTGCGCCGCGGCAGGATCGTCGTCGTCGCCACCTACCGCTCCGACGACATCCACCGCCGCCACCCGATGCGCCCCCTCCTGGCCGAACTGGACCGGCTGCGGACCATCCGGCGCATCGAACTCGCCCGCTTCACCCGCGCCGAAGTACGCCGCCAGCTCACCGGCATCCTCGCCGCCGAACCCGACGCCGCCCTCGTCGACGAGGTCTTCGACCGCTCCGACGGCAACGCCTTCTTCGTCGAGGAGCTCGTCGTCTCCCACGAGGCGGGCTGCGCCCCCGGCTCCCTCAGCGACTCCCTGCGCGATCTGCTGCTCGTACGGGTCGAGGCGCTCCCCGAGGACGCCCAGCGGGTGGCCAGGATCGTCGCCGAGGGCGGCTCCACCGTCGAGTGGGCGCTGCTCGCCGCCGTCGCCCGGCTCTCCGAGGACGACCTCATCGAAGCGCTCCGGGCCGCCGTCGGCGCCAACATCCTGCTCGCAGTCCCCGACGGCGACGGCTACCGTTTCCGGCACTCCCTGGTCCGCGAGGCCGTCAGCGACGACCTGCTGCCCGGCGAGCGCTCCCGCCTCAACCGCCGCTACGCCGAGGCCCTGGAGGCCGACCCGTCCCTCGTCCGCGCCGAGGAACGCGCGACCCGGACCGCCACCTACTGGTACCACGCCCACGACCCCGCCAAGGCGCTGCCGGCCGTGCTGCGCGCCTCCGTCGAGACCCGCAAGCGCTACGCCTACGCCGAGCAACTGCGGCTCCTCGAACGGGCCATGGAGCTGTGGGACGAGGTGCCCGCCGAGGTCCGCGACTCGCTGCGGCCGATGGACTACGTCGAGGCCTACCCCGCGTGCGGCTGCGATCCCGCCACCGCCCCGCTGCGCTATCTCGACCTCCTCGCGGAGGCCGCCATCGCCGCCCGGTTCAGCGGCGCACGCGAACGCGCCCTGAAGATCGGCAAGATGGCGCTGCGGCTCCTGGACTCCGCCGAGGACGGCGGCGAGCGCGACCCGCTGCGGGCCGCCTGGTTCTGGTGCGAGCGGTCCCGCATCGTCTCCGGCCTCGGCCGCTCCGACGGCTGGGCCGAGATCGCGAAGGCGCAGGAACTCGTCAAGGGCCTCCCGCCGTCCGCCGTCCACGCCCGCATCCTCGTGGGGGCCGCCGGCTGGGGCATGCTCCACAAGCCCGGACCCGAAAGCCTCGCCGCCGCCGAGCGGGCCGTCGAGTACGCCCGTCTCGTCAAGGACGAGGCCATCGAACTCGGCGCTCTCATCACCCTGGGCACCCTCCAGGTCAACGCCGGCGACCGCGAGGCCGGACTCGCCGGCCTGTACGAGACGATCGACCGCACCCGTACCCTCGGCCTCCACCACGAGTGCGCGCGCGCCCACATCAACCTCGCCCACGTCCTGGAGAACCTCGGCCGCTCCCGGGAGGCCGTCGACGTCGCCGAAGGCGGCGTCCGGCTCACCCGCACCTACGGACTCCTCGACAGCCAGGGCTGGATCCGCGGCAACCTGGCGGAGTCGCAGCTCTCCCTCGGGCTCTGGGAGGAGGCGCAGCGCAACTGCGAGTGGCTGGAGCACGCCGGGAGCGGCTCCAAGCCGCGGGGCTCCGCCGCCCTGCGCCTCGCCCAACTGGCCGTCGCCCGGGGCGAGCTGACCACCGCCGTCGCTCAACTGGCCGTGGCGCGCGAGCACTTCGGCGAAGCTGATCCGATGCCGCAGTACACCGTTCCGACACGCCAGGTCGAGCTGAGCATCGCGGCCGCCGGCGGCCGGATCCAGGACGTACGGGCCGTGCTCGCCGCCGCCGCGGAGACCGGCTTCCCGCCCGGGACCCACCGCGAGGGCTGGCCGCTGCTCCTTGCCGCCGCGACCGCCGAGGCCGACGCGCTCGGCCTGCCCGCCGCGGAGGAGGGCCGCGCGGAGACCCTCGCCCTGCTCCGCCGCTGCGTCCGGGGGATGGCGACCCCGGCGCCCGTCTGGGAGGCGTACGCCCTGCACACCTCGGCGGAGCTGGACCGCGCCGAGGGCCGCCGCCCGGTCGACCGCTGGACGGAGACCGTCGCCGCCTACGAGCCGCTGGAGCGCCCCCACCTCCTGGCACTCGCCCGGCACCGCCTCGCCGACGCCCTCCTGGCCGAGGGCGGCCGGCGCGACGAGGCCGCCGCGCTGCTCCGGGAGGCCCACGCCACGGCCGTCCGCCTCGGCGCACACCCGCTCCGCGAGGACGTCGAACTCCTGGCCGCCCGCGCCCGTCTCCCGCTGACCGCCCCGGACCGCACCCCGGAACCGGAGCCGGGCGAAGACGCCTTCGGCCTGACCCCCCGGGAGCAGGGCGTCCTGCGCCTGGTCGCCGTCGGCCGCACCAACCGCCAGATCGCGGAGGAGCTCTTCATCTCCCCGAAGACGGCGAGCGTCCACGTCTCCAACATCCTCGCCAAACTGGGCGTCTCCGGCCGCGGCGAGGCGGCCGCCCTCGCCCACCGCCTCCGCCTCCTGGACCCGACCCCCTAGGAACCCCCCTCCTCGTCGTCCCCGCTCTCGTCCTCGTCGTCGCGGGCCACCGGACCTGGAACGCGTATCGTCACGTAGCCCGAATTGAGATCGATCGGCCCCTGCCCGGGGTCCGCGTCACCCTGGTCCTCCCGCGTCAGCGCGAGCCGCTGCCGCTCGTCCTCGGTGTGCTTGTGGCCTGGTGCGAACAGCTCCTCGAACGGGTTGAACATCGTCTTCGGCCCCCTCTGGGTGTCGTTCGGATCAGTCCGGGATGCGGGTCCCTGCGCCGCCGACCCTGATCCGCCGGTCGCCCGCCCGCAGTTCCACCGTCAGGACGCCGGGACGCCCCATGTCCTCCCCCTGGTGGAGGGTGAGGACCGTCGCCTCGGGCACGAGTCCGAGCTCACGGGCGTACGCGCCGAAGGCGGCGGCCGCCGCCCCGGTTGCCGGGTCCTCCACCACACCGCCCACCGGGAACGGGTCGCGGACGTGGAAGACGTCCGTAGAGGCGCGCCAGACCAACTGCACCGTCGTCAGGTCGAGCCGGTGCATCAGGGCCTCCAGGCGGGCGAAGTCGTACGCCAGGCGGGCCAGGCGCTCTCGGGTCGCGGCGGCCAGGACCAGATGGCGGGCGCCCGCGAAGGCGATGCGGGGAGGCAGGGCGGGATCGAGGTCGCCGGCCGGCCAGTCGAGCGCGGCGAGCGCCTCTGCCAGGTCCGCGGCCGCGACCTCCTCGACGTGCGGCTCGACGCTCGTGAGCGTGGCCCGCAGCGCCCCGCCCTCCCGCGTCACGGTGACCGGCACGGTCCCGGCACGCGTGCTGAACACCAGGTCGCCGGGGCCGATGCGCTCACCGAGGGCCACGGCCGTCGCGACGGTGGCGTGACCGCAGAAGGGCACCTCCGCCTTGGGGCTGAAGTACCGGATGGCATACGCCCGCCCGCCACCCGCCGCGCCGGAGCCGGCTCCCTCGAACGGCCCCGTCAGGAACGCGCTCTCGCTGTAGCCGACTTCGGCGGCGATCGCCAGCATCTCCTCGTCGCTCAGGCCCGTGGCGTCGAGAACGATTCCGGCGGGATTGCCTCCCTCGGGATCGTCGGAGAAGGCGGTGTAACGCAGGACCTCGGGGGTTTCCCGTACGGAGTTCATACCGGGTCAACGGCGCGAAGCCCCAAGGTGGTTCCCCGCGGCACCGGTGGAGCCGGGCATGAGGACGGTGTCGCCCTCAGGGAGTCGGCCCGAGAGAGCCGATGAAGCGGTCAAGGCGTGAGACGACTTGCCGCAATACGTCAACGGACCCCGTGGCGTCGTCCGCGAGCTCCAGTGCGTGATCCGCTGAGGGGACTTCCAGGACGTCATGGCGTAGGGACTCGGCGATCTGTGAATCCCACAGCTTGTCGGCGATACCGCCGATGAGGAGGGTCGGCGCTTGGGCTCGCTGGAGAGCACGGGCCACATGATCGATGGTCAGGAGAGGAGTGAGCCAGGCTGCTGCGATGTTGCGCTCGGCTGCGATGCCGCAGGCGAGTGAGCCCAAGGACTTGCCGACGAGGAGGCGACAGGCCCCTGCCTCGGCGTCGATGGCCTGGGTGACTTGCCGCTCCACCCACGCGATCCGGTCGTCCACGGTGAACTGCGAGAAGTCGTCTGGGATCTGCCACCACAGCTCCTGGACCGTCCAGCCGTGCTGGAGGAGCACGCCACGAGCGAAGTGCAGCAGCGGCCTGGCGGGCGAGTAACCGACGCCTGGAACGACGACTGCGACACGGTCAGGGGCACCGTCGAAGCGCGTGGGCATGGCGAAGGGGGAGGGATCGGGCATGGCCGCAGGCTACTAGCGAGCTGATCAGTGGGAGCGGCTTGAGTCGCGATCCGGTGATCTGAACGAGACGGCCTGGGCTAGCTCACCTCCAACCGGAGGATCTTGTCGTCGCCGGGGCCGGGTGTGCCCCGGGTGTCGGTTTCGCTTGTGGTCAGCCAGAGTCGGCCGTCGCCCGCCGCCAGGACCGTGCGCAGGCGGCCGTACTCCTCCACGAGGAACGCCTCGGGGTCCCCGGAGCGTTCCGCTCCGGACAGCGGGATCCGCCACAGGCGCTCGCCTCTCAGACCCGCCATCCAGATCGCGCCCTCCGCGTACGCGATACCGCTCGGGGAGGCCTCCGCCGTCTTCCACTGGGCCACCGGGTCCACGAAGTCGGACACGTCCGCCGCGCCCTCGACCTTCGGCCAGCCGTAGTTCTTCCCGGCCTTGATCAGATTCAGCTCGTCCCAGGTGTTCTGGCCGAACTCGGCCGCCCACAGCCGCCCGTCCGCGTCCCAGGCCAGGCCCTGCACATTGCGGTGACCGTACGAATAGACCACCGAGCCGGGGAACGGATTGCCGGGCGCCGGCTTCCCCTCCGGCGTCATCCGCAGGATCTTGCCGCCCAGCGACTCCACGCTCTGCGCGAGCCCCTTCTCGCCCCGCTCGCCCGTCCCCGCGTACAGCATCCCGTCCGGGCCGAACGCGATCCGCCCGCCGTTGTGGAAAGTCCCCTTCGGGATGCCCGAGAGGACCACCTCGGGCGGCCCCAGCCGGTCCGCGGCCCCGCCTCCGTACGGCATGCGTACGATGCGGTTGTCCGACTCCGCCGTGAAGTACGCGTACACCCGGCCGTCCCGCACGGCCAGGCCGAGCAGCCCGCCCTCACCGCCCGGAACCACCCCGGGCACCTCTCCGAGCGGCGTCTTTCTCCCGGTCTCCGCGTCGACCCGGGTGATCGTGCGCTCGTCGCGCGAGGCGACGAGGAGGTCACCGTCCGGCAGCGCGGCCACGCCCCACGGCGACTCCAGATTCTCGGTGAGCGTCCCCGCGACGCGCACGGCGGCCTGCGCGCTCCGCGACTCCGTCGCGGGTGGGGACGGAGACCCGCCCCCGCCCGACGCGCACCCGGTCAGCAGCCCCAGCACGGCGGCGGCCCATACGGCTCCCACAAAAGCTCGGCCCACGGTCCCGATCCCTTCCAGCGGCGATCACTACCCTTGATACACCGCCCAGCCCGATCAGGTTCCCGACCGGCTCACTCAGTCCCACGACCCCCGCGGCGCCGGCAGCCGCGCGATCTCCGCCAGATCGGCGGCCGTCAGCACCAGCTCCGCCGCCCGCGCGTTCTCCACCGCCCAGCGCTCCCGCTTCGTCCCCGGGATCGGCACCACATGCGGCCCCTGCGCCAGCGCCCACGCCAGCGCCACCTGCGCCGGAGTGACGTCCTCGCCGTGCCGGGCCGCCACCCGCCGCAGCCCCGCCACCAGCGGCTGGTTCGCCGCCATCATCTCGGCCGTGAAACGAGGATGCCGGGCCCGCGGGTCGTCCGGCTCGAAGCCGCCACCCGGCGTCAGCGTCCCGGTCAGGAACCCGTTCCCCAGCGGCATCGCGGCCAGGAACCCCACACCCCGCGCCTCGCACCACGGCAGCAGCCGCAGCAACGCCTCCGGGGACCACACCGACAGCTCGGCCTCCACCGCGCTCACCGGGAAGACCTGCTGGACCCGCTCCAACTGCCGGATCGTTCCCTCATACACATCGGCCACGGTCCCGCGCCGAGCCATCCGTGCCCCCACCGCGCAGAACCCGAGCGCCCGCACCTTGCCCGCCGACACCAGCTCGGCCATCGCGCCCCAGGTCTCCTCGACCGGCACCTCCGGGTCCGCCCGGTGCAGCTGGTAGAGGTCGATCACCTCCGTCTGGAGCCGTCGCAGCGACGCGTCGCACGCCCGCCGTACGTACCCGGGCCGGCCGTTGGCCACCACATGCTGGTCGCCCACGAGAAGACCGCACTTCGTCGACACGAACGCCTCGGCCCGGCGTTCCTTCAACGCCCGCCCCACCAACAGCTCGTTGGTGAACGGCCCGTACATATCGGCGGTGTCGAGCAGACTCACCCCGGCGTCAAGCGCCGCGTGCACCGTGCGCAGCGACCGGTCCCCGCGCTGCTGCGAGCCGCTGTAGGCCCAGTTCATCGGCATACAGCCCAGGCCGACCGCCCCCACGTCGAGCGCCGCCGCCCCGATACTCCTGCGCTCCACCTGCCGGTACCCCTCCCTGTGCCGTCCCCCAAAGTAACCAATGGAGCGCGGGATTCTTCGCATAGCCTCCCGGTCATGACACTCGATGACACGACCGCTGACGTGTGGCTTCCGATTCCCGCGGACGAGATCGAAGGGCTTCCCGACCCGGGCGCGTCGGGGCTGAACTACCGCTTCTGGGACGGCGGTCCCGATTTCCCCGCCGACCCGGCGCGCTGCGCCTTCTACGTCGTCCCGTACATGAAGGGCACGGAGATCGCCGTCCGGCCGCTCGCCGCGATGACCTCGGTCCGCGCCGTGCAGACCCTCTCGGCGGGCACCGACCATGTGACGCCCGGACTCGGCTCACTGCCCCCGGGCGTCGAACTGTGCAACGCCAAGGGCGTCCACGAGGCAAGCACCGCCGAACTCACCCTCGCCCTGATCCTCGCCTCGCTGCGCGGGATCCCCCAGTTCGTGCGCGGCCAGGACAAGGAGGAGTGGCTGGGCGGCTTCTATCCGGCCCTCGCCGACAAGTCCGTGCTGATCGTGGGGTACGGATCGATCGGCGCCGCCATCGAGGACCGGCTCGCGCCATTCGAGTGCGCGCGGGTGGTGCGCGTCGCGCGCTCCGCACGCACCACGGAGCGCGGGTCGGTGCGGGCCCTCGCGGAGTTGCCCGCCCTGCTGCCGGAGGCGGACGTGGTCGTGCTCTCCACTCCGCTCACGCCCGAGACCCGGCACCTCGCCGACGCGGGGTTTCTCGGCCGGATGAAGGACGGCGCCCTTCTTGTGAACGTGGCCCGCGGTCCCGTGGTGGACACCGCCGCGCTGCTCAAGGAGGTCGAGAGCGGGCGGATCACCGCCGCGCTGGACGTCACCGACCCCGAACCGCTGCCGCCGGGGCACCCGCTGTGGCACGCTCCCGGTGTTCTGGTGAGTCCCCATGTCGGCGGTTCCACTTCGGCGTTCATGCCACGGGCGAAGCGGCTGATCGCCGCCCAGCTCACCCGGTTCGCGGCGGGGGAGCGGCTGGCGAACGTGGTCCTGACCACCTGAGCCGCGCTGTCGTGCCGCGCGCCCCCTCGGTGCGCCCGCCGCGAGCCCCCAGGCCGTCACAGAGAGTACAGCACCCCTGTCCCTGAGTGACGGTCCTGGTGTATCGTCCCGGAGCGGGGGGCTGCGTCGAGTACGGGCTGACGCTGGGGAGCGAAGTGACGGGTCACCAGATTCCGAGGGGGGCGACGGGTGATGTACGGCCGATGGACCGACGATCCGACGCGGCGGGGCCGCCGTCGACGACCCTCGCGCGCGACGACGCCGGGCCGCCCACGCAGGGCGCCCTCCTCCCCAGGCCGACCGGCTCCACCGGCCTCCCCGCCCAGGCCGACCGACGCACCGAGGCGGACACCGTCCAGGCCCGGGGCACACCAGGCCCCGACGCCCCGAGCCGAGGCGACTCAGACCCGGATGCCCAGGGCCGCGGCGCCCCGGGCCCGGACACCCCAGGCCCCGACGTCCCGGGCCCAGGCATCCCAGGCCTGGACATCCAGGGTCCTGCCGCCTCAGACCCGACCGCCGCACGCCCAGCCGCCGGCCCGGACGTCCGCGACTCCGCGGGTCCCGGTGCCGCAGGCCCCGACGTCCCCGGCGCCCCGCGTACAGCAGCAAGCCCCGGCCCCGGCGCCGTTCGCGCCGCCACCAGCGGCGTTACCGCGCCCCCGCGTGCCCGCGTGCGCGGTGTCCTGGCGGCGGCGATGAGCGCCCCCGGGGCGCTCATCGAGCGCCGCCGTGTCGCGGGCGCCGGTGCCGGCCCGGCCTCCGGGCCGGGGCCGGTCCGGAACGGGCCGGCGCGCTCCGGGGTGCCCGTGGTCGTCACCCAGGTCGTCCTCGGACTGATCTGCGCGGGGTACGCGACCGGTGCCGCCCTCGGCTGGGGTTCCGAGCGACTGGCCCTCGTCATGGGCGACTTCGGCCTCAGCGCCGCCGCCCTCGCCGCCGGCGTCTCCTGCTTCCTCTACGCCCGCGTCCACGAGAACCGCTTCCGCCCCGCCTGGCTGCTCTTCGCCTTCTCCTCCGCGATGGCCGCCACCGGGAACGCCGTCTGGGGGTGGTACGAGGTCGTGCTGCACCAGGAGGTGCCCAGCCCGTCCCTCGCGGACGTCTTCTTCCTCCTGTTCGCCCCGCCCGCCATCGTCGGCCTGCTCGTCCTCGCCAAGAAGCCCGTCACGCGGGCCGGCTGGGTCTGCCTCGCCCTCGACGCCTGGCTCATCGGCGGCTCGCTGCTCACCCTCTCCTGGAGCCTCGCCCTCGCGCACACCGCCCACTTCGAGGGCGAGAGCGTCGCGCGGGCCGCGCTCACCCTTGCGTACCCGCTGCTCGACATCGTTCTCGTCAGCATGGTCCTCGCCCTGCACTTCCGCCGCTCCCAGGTGAATCGCTCGGCGACCAACACCGCGATCGCCGCCCTCGCCCTCACCGTGCTCTGCGACGCGCTGTTCACCTCCCCGCTGCTCCGCGAGAACTACACCTCCGGCCAGCTGCTCGACGCCGGCTGGTTCGCCGGCTCGCTGCTCCTCGCGTACGCCCCCTGGGGAGCGCGGCGGACCGTCCCCACCACCGGCACCGGGTCCACGCGCGGCCAGCGCCACCACAGCCGCCCCGTCGCGGGCTCGCTGGCCGCCCTCACCCCGTATCTCGCCGCGGCGGTCTGCACGCTCGGCATCCTGTACAACGTCGTCGAGGGACGCAGAGTGGACCGCGTGGTCGTCCTCACCGGCTGCACGGTCGTGCTCGCCCTCGTCGTACGCCAGGGCATCATGCTCCTCGACAACATCGCCCTCACCCACGAACTGGCCCAGAAGGAGAACCACTTCAGGTCTCTGGTGCAGGGCTCCAGCGACGTCATCATGATCGCCGCGCCCACCGGCATACTCCGGTACGTCAGCCCCGCCGCCTCGGGGGTCTACGGGCGGGAGGCCGAGGACCTGATCGGCGAGGAGCTGGCCTCCCTCATCCACCCCGAGGACCTCGGCGGAGTCGTGCACGAGGTCCGCCGCTTCCTCGCCGCTCCTCCTTCGGAGGAGCCGACGACCCGGATCGAGTGCCGCTTCCGCTCCGGCCGCGGCGACTGGCTCAACGTCGAGTCCACCGTCAACCGCCACCAGGGCGGGCTGATCTTCAACAGCCGGGACGTCACCGAGCGGGTCCGCCTCCAGGCCCAACTCCAGCACAACGCCGAGCACGACCCGCTCACCGACCTGCCCAACCGGGCGCTGTTCACCCGGCGCGTCCGCAAGGCCCTCACCGGCCGGCGCTCCTCCGACCCCGGCACCGCCGTCCTCTTCATCGACCTCGACGGCTTCAAGGGCGTCAACGACCGGCTCGGCCACCAGGCCGGCGACGAGCTGCTCGTCCAGGCCGCCCGCCGCCTCCAGGACTCCGTACGGGCCGGGGACACCGCCGCCCGGCTGGGCGGCGACGAGTTCGCCGCGCTCATCCTCGGCGACGGCGCGCGGGACCGCGCGGCCCGCGAGTACCAGGTCCACGAGATCGCCGACCGGCTGCGCCTCACGCTCTCCCAGCCGTACCGCGTCGAGGGCGGGAACGAGGTACGGGTCGCCGCCTCCATCGGCGTCGCCTTCGCCGAGCCCGGCATCAGCGCCGGGGAGCTGCTGCGCAACGCCGACCTGGCGATGTACCGGGCCAAGGCCGCCGGCAAGGACCGCGTGGAGATGTACGCCCCGCAGATGCAGGCCGAGGTCGTCCGCAGGACGGAACTGGCCACCCGGCTGCGCACCGCGCTGGACGACGGCGAGTTCGCCCTGCTCCACCAGCCGGTGGTGGACCTCTCCACCGGCCGGATCACCGCCGTCGCCGCCCAGGCCCGCTGGCGCTCCGCCCAGGGCATCCTCTTCACCCCCGCCGAGTTCCTGCGGGTCGCCGACGACGGCGAGCGCGTCGCCGAGCTCGGCCGCTGGCTCCTGGAGCAGGCCGTCGAGCAGGCCGCCGAGCGGGCCGCGCTCGGCCACCGGACCCCGGTCTCCGTCCGGCTCTCCGCCCGCCGGCTGCTCGACCGCTCCATGCCGCTCGGCTCCGTCGAAGAGCTGCTGACCCGGTACGGCCTCCCCTCCGGCTCCCTGATGATCGAGCTGGCCGACAGCGACCCCCGGGTCTCCTTCGACGACCTGGAGCAGCGCCTGGTCGCCCTGCGCCGGCTCGGCGTACGGATCGCACTCGACGGCTTCGGCAGCGGCTACGCGGCGATCAACGCGCTGCGTCGCCTCCCCGTCGACGTACTGAAACTGGACAGAGGTCTCGTCGAGGGCGTGGTCGAGTCCGCCCGGCTGCGCAAGATCACCAGCGGGCTGCTCCGGATCGCCTCCGACCTGGGGCTCCAGTCCGTCGCCGACGGGGTGGACGTCCCCGAGCAGGTGCTCGCCCTGCGCGCCATGGGCTGCACGCACGGCCAGGGCATGGCCTTCTCGGGGCCCCTCGACGAGTACCGGCTGCGCCGTGCGCTCGTACGGGACGAGTACCCCGTCCCCGGTGTCGCCCCCGCGGTCGTCCCTGTCGGAAACCATCCCCCGTTCCGCTCAAATACTGAGACGCCTGTCCCACCCACTTGACACTGATGGTGCGTCGGGGGGAGGGTCAGTGCCATGCGCACCCGAATTCTCGTACTTGGAAAGCGCGTCGGCTGAAGCAGGGCCTCAGGCAGGCCAGGCTTGAAACGCTACCGACGCGCTCCCCTCGCTTGCCTCACGGCACGAGGGGTTTTTTGTTGCACCGGCTCACGCCAAAGTCGTACCAAACCCTCGCAAAAACCTCTGCCTCGAGAAGAGAATGCTGATGACCGAGCAGGCCACCGGGCACCATCCGCAGCCGCGGGCCCGTAGCGGCGGACAGCCCGCCACCACCGTCGAGCACGTCACGGGTGCGCAGTCCCTCATCCGTTCTCTCGAGGAAGTGGGGGCCGACACCGTCTTCGGTATTCCGGGCGGCGCCATCCTCCCCGCGTACGACCCGATGATGGACTCGAAGAAGGTCCGCCACATCCTCGTCCGCCACGAGCAGGGGGCCGGCCACGCCGCCACCGGCTACGCGCAGGCCACCGGCAAGGTCGGCGTGTGCATGGCGACCTCGGGGCCGGGCGCCACCAACCTGGTCACCCCGATCGCCGACGCCCACATGGACTCCGTCCCGCTGGTCGCGATCACCGGCCAGGTCGCCTCGAAGGCCATCGGCACGGACGCCTTCCAGGAGGCGGACATCTGCGGCATCACGATGCCGATCACCAAGCACAACTTCCTGGTCACCAAGGCCGAGGACATCCCGCGGACGATCGCCGAGGCGTTCCACATCGCCTCCACCGGCCGTCCCGGCCCGGTCCTGGTCGACATCGCCAAGGACGCCCTGCAGGCGAAGACCACCTTCAGCTGGCCGCCGCAGACCGACCTGCCCGGCTACCGCCCGGTGACCAAGCCGCACGCCAAGCAGATCCGCGAGGCCGCCAAGCTCATCACCGCCGCCAAGCGCCCCGTCCTGTACGTCGGCGGCGGCGTCCTGAAGGCCGGTGCTACCACCGAGCTGAAGGTCCTCGCCGAGCTCACCGGCGCCCCCGTCACCACCACCCTGATGGCGCTGGGCGCGTTCCCCGACAGCCACCCGCTGCACGTGGGAATGCCGGGCATGCACGGTGCGGTCACCGCCGTCACCGCGCTGCAGAAGGCCGACCTGATCGTCGCCCTCGGAGCCCGCTTCGACGACCGCGTGACCGGCAAGCTGGACAGCTTCGCGCCCTTCGCCAAGATCGTCCACGCCGACATCGACCCGGCCGAGATCGGCAAGAACCGCGCCGCCGACGTCCCGATCGTCGGTGACGCCCGCGAGGTCATCGCCGACCTGGTCCAGGCCGTCCAGGCCGAGTACAGCGAGGGCAACAAGGGCGACTACACCGCCTGGTGGAGCGACCTGAACCGCTGGCGCGAGACCTACCCGCTCGGCTACGACCTGCCGGAGGACGGCAGCCTCTCGCCGCAGCAGGTCATCCAGCGGATCGGGCAGCTCGCCCCCGCCGACACCATCTATGCGGCCGGCGTCGGCCAGCACCAGATGTGGGCCGCGCACTTCATCGACTACGAGAAGCCGGCCACCTGGCTGAACTCCGGCGGCGCCGGAACGATGGGCTACGCGGTCCCCGCCGCCATGGGCGCCAAGGCCGGCATGCCGGACCGCCCGGTCTGGGCGATCGACGGCGACGGCTGCTTCCAGATGACAAATCAGGAGCTCACCACCTGCGCGCTCAACAACATCCCGATCAAGGTCGCCATCATCAACAACGGCGCCCTCGGGATGGTCCGCCAGTGGCAGACCCTCTTCTACAACCAGCGCTACTCGAGCACGGTCCTGCACGCCGACGAGACCGGCCACGAGGCGACCGGCTCCCAGGTCGGCGCCAGCACGGCGCCCCGCAAGGGCACCCGTGTCCCGGACTTCGTCAAGCTGTCCGAGGCCATGGGCTGTGTCGCCCTGCGCTGCGAGGACCCGGCCGACCTGGACAGGGTCATCGAAGAGGCCAACGCCATCAACGACCGCCCCGTCGTGATCGACTTCATCGTCCACGAGGACGCCCAGGTCTGGCCCATGGTCGCCGCCGGCACCTCCAACGACGAGGTCATGGCCGCCCGGGGTGTCCGCCCCGACTTCGGCGACAACGAAGACGACTGAGAGACGACTGAGAGAGAAGCGAACAGACATGTCCAAGCACACGCTCTCGGTCCTGGTCGAGAACACCCCCGGCATCCTCGCCCGTATCGCCGCGCTGTTCTCGCGCCGCGGCTTCAACATCGACTCGCTCGCCGTCGGTGTCACCGAGCACCCCGACATCTCCCGCATCACCATCGTGGTCAATGTCGAGGACCTGCCGCTCGAGCAGGTGACCAAGCAGCTCAACAAGCTGGTCAACGTCCTGAAGATCGTCGAGCTCGAGCCCAGCGCCGCCATCCAGCGCGAGCTCGTCCTGGTGAAGGTCCGCGCCGACAACGAGACCCGGTCCCAGATCGTCGAGATCGTCCAACTGTTCCGCGCCAAGACCGTGGACGTCTCGCCCGAGGCGGTCACCATCGAGGCCACCGGTTCGAGTGACAAGCTCGACGCGATGCTCAAGATGCTGGAGCAGTTCGGCATCAAGGAGCTCGTGCAGTCCGGCACGATCGCCATAGGGCGTGGTGCGCGGTCCATCACGGACCGCTCCCTGCGCGCCCTCGACCGCAGCGCCTGACGTCAACCACGGCTGACCGCCTGTCCACGGCGGCGGTCCGCCTGGCGAGACCCGCAAACCTTCCTCCCGCTCCCCGCCGTACGGTGGGACGCAACACCAGCACATCAAGGAGATTCCCAGTGGCCGAGCTGTTCTACGACGACGACGCCGACCTGTCCATCATCCAGGGCCGCAAGGTCGCGGTGATCGGTTACGGCAGCCAGGGCCACGCCCACGCGCTGTCGCTCCGTGACTCGGGTGTCGACGTCCGCGTCGGTCTGCACGAGGGCTCCAAGTCCAAGGCCAAGGCCGAGGAGCAGGGCCTGCGCGTGGTGACGCCCGCCGAGGCCGCCGCCGAGGCCTCCGTCATCATGATCCTGATCCCGGACCCGATCCAGGCCAAGGTCTACGAGGAGTCCATCGCCCCGAACCTGAACGACGGCGACGCCCTCTTCTTCGCGCACGGCTTCAACGTCCGCTTCGGCTTCATCAAGCCCCCGGCCGGCGTCGACGTCGCGCTCGTCGCCCCGAAGGGCCCGGGCCACCTGGTCCGCCGCCAGTACGAGGAGGGCCGCGGCGTCCCCGCGATCGCCGCGGTCGAGCAGGACGCGACGGGCAACGCCTTCGCGCTTGCGCTCTCGTACGCCAAGGCCATCGGCGGCACGCGTGCGGGCGTCATCAAGACGACCTTCACCGAGGAGACCGAGACCGACCTCTTCGGCGAGCAGGCCGTCCTCTGCGGTGGCGCCTCGGCGCTGGTGAAGGCGGGCTTCGAGACCCTGGTCGAGGCCGGCTACCAGCCGGAGATCGCCTACTTCGAGTGCCTGCACGAGCTGAAGCTCATCGTCGACCTCATGTACGAGGGCGGCCTGGAGAAGATGCGCTGGTCCGTCTCCGAGACCGCCGAGTGGGGCGACTACATCACCGGCCCGCGGATCATCACCGACGCCACCAAGGCCGAGATGAAGAAGGTCCTCGCGGAGATCCAGGACGGCACCTTCGCCCAGAACTGGATGGACGAGTACCACGGCGGTCTGAAGAAGTACAACGAGTACAAGACCCAGGACGAGAAGCACCTCCTGGAGACCACCGGCAAGGAGCTGCGCAAGCTCATGAGCTGGGTGAACGACGAGGAGGCGTAAGCCTTCGGGCGGGGGGGGGGGGGAAACCCCCCCCCCCCCCCCCCCCCCCCTTCCCCCCCCCCCCCCCCCCCCCCCTCCCCCTCCCCCCCCCCCCCCCCCACACCACCCCCCCCCCCCCCCCCCCCCCCCCCCCCCCCCCCCCCCCCCCCCCCCCCCCCCCCCCCCCCCCCCCCCCCCCCCCCCCCCCCCCCCCCCCCCCCCCCCCCCCCCCCCCCCCCCCCCCCCCCCCCCCCCCCCCCCCATCCACCCACCCCCCCCCCCCCCCCCCCTCCCCCCCCCCCCCCCGCGGCTTGGTTCAGGTGGTGCATCAGGTGGTGCGTGTGCGGGGCAGTGCGGTGGGTCAGTCCTTGAAGGTCTCGGACTTCACGTCGACCCAGGCGCCGTTCTTGACCTGGTAGACGGTGAGCTGCTTGTTCGTGGTGTCGCCGTACTGGTCGAAGGAGACGTTGCCGGTCACACCCTCGAAGGAGACCTTGGACATGGCCTCGGTGACCTTGGCGCGGGCGTCGTCGGGCAGCTTGCCGTTGTTGGCGGCGACGACGGCCTTGACGGCCTGGATGATCGACCACGCGGCGTCGTAGGAGTAGCCGCCGTAGGCCGCGTACGGGTCCTTGAAGCCGGCCGCCTGGTAGTCCGCGATGAACTTCTTGGCGGTCGGGAGCTTCTCGACGGGGAAGCCGACCGAGGTGGCCAGGTCACCGTCGTTGGCCTCGCCGGAGGCCTTGATGAACTCCGGGTCGTAGATGCCGTCGCCGCCCATGGTGGGGATCTTGGCGCCGGTCTTCTTGACCTGGTCGGAGAGCAGGCCGCCCTCGGGGTACTGGCCGCCGAAGTAGACGGAGTCGGCGCCCTTGCCCTTGATCTTGTTGGCGGTGGAGGAGAAGTCCGTCTCCTTGACCGTCACGGAGTCGGTGCCGACGACGGTGCCGCCGAGGCGCTTGAACTCGTCGGAGAAGATCGCGGCGAGGCCGGCGCCGTAGGTCTGCTTGTCGTTGACGACGAAGACCTTGCGCTTGCCGGCGTCCTTGAAGAGGTAGTTCGCGGCGAACTTGCCCTGGATGACGTCCGTGGTGGCGGTACGGAAGTAGGTCTTGAAGGGGCGCTTGAACTCGCCCTTGCCCCAGTTGTCGCCCTGGGAGAGGGACGGGTTGGTGTTGGCCGGGGAGACCTGCGTGAGGTTGGCCTTGTCGAAGTCCGCCTGCATGGACTGCGAGACGCCGGAGTTCAGCGGGCCGACGACGCCGAGGACGTCCTTCATGCCGACGAGCTTGGTGGCGTTGGCCTTGCCGGTGGCCGGGACGGCCTGGTCGTCGAGGGCCTCGATCTTGAAGGTGACGCCCGGGACCACTTTCTCCTTGTTGGCGGTCTGGACCGCCAGCTCCACGGAGTTCTTGATGCCCTGGCCCAGCGCGGAGAGCGAGCCCGTGAGCGGCGCGTCGACACCGATGACGACGGTCGTGCCGCCGGCGGAGTTGTCGCTTCCGCCCTTGTCGTCGCGCGAACCGCAGGCGGTGAGGGTGAGTGCTCCCGTGGTGATCACGGTGGTGAGAATGAGCAAGGAACGGTGTCGCACGATGAATCCTTTCCCTGGCGCGGCCCCCTCGAGCTGAGGCGGTGCCGTGAAGCGTTAGCTGGAGGTGCCGTTTGTGAGTGCCGGGCCGTACTGGGGATGACTGGGTAGTACAGGGCCGTGCAGTGGACGCGCCCGGCGGCGCGGTAACTGGCGGTGACTCTAAGCGCAGGTGGGGGAGGTGGGGAGCGAGGAGGTCAGGATGTGACTGTCTTGTTATCGCGAGGGGGAGAGGAGGTGGACAGGTGGTGGGCAAATCGGGACATAAGGGTCAGCAAGGCGGTATCCACATAGTGAGAATGCCCAGTTCCGCTCAGGGGCTTGAGCGGATCACACTCCTGTCGGGCCGTTCCGGGACCTCTCCGGATATCGGAAGTCCACCGAATGTCAGCGGACGGAACGCTGAGTGCCGAACCCCGCCCCTGCGTGGGCGGGTGTCACGGAGCGTCACGAGGTGGCTTCCAGTTCTCCGAGCTTCCGGTCGCGCCGTTCGCCGACGCGCACCGTCTTCGGCTCTCCTTGTCGGCGAAGGCCAGCGCGGCCTCGCGGCCGTCGGCGCGCTCCCGGGCACGGCTGAGCGCGAGGACCTCGTCGTGGATCGCCAACTGCTCGTTGGAGAGCCCCTTCTGCTCCCAGTCCAGCCCCGCCCACGTGCTCCCCTTGAGCGCTTCCTGCACCCAGTACGCGACGAGGTCGGTGCAGATGTCCACGGCCGTCCTGGCCTGCGAGGGTGCCGGGTCGGGGCGGTCGCCGGGACGGTTGTCGGCGCACCCGGGCAGGGCGGCCAGAACGCCGACGGCCAGGACCGCGGCGAGCGCGGTCCTGGCCGGAGCGTACGGCGGGAACCCCATGCCCGGGACGCTAGGGGATCGCGTGCGCGGGCACAACAGGTGGTCTGGTTACGGCAGTTGGACGAACGGCGCGAGGAAGGAGCGGGCGCCGGGGGTGTCGAGCCGGTACACCACGTTGGTGGCGTAACAGGGCATGTCACCCGTGATCGTGGTGGCGACGAGCGTCAGCCTGCCATCGAGCGTGGCGAAGTTCGGGCCGCCCGAATCGCCGTAGCAGGCACCGCCGTTGCCCTGCGGCGCGGTCATGGAGAGCCGGATCCACGCGTCGTTGAGCGCGTTGAAGGTGACCGGGGCCTTGAGACGGACGCCCCCGCCCGGGTGGGTGTGCCCGCCCGGTCCACGGCGCGCCTCCTGCGTCCCGTATCCGGCGACGACGAACGAGGTGTCGTTGAGCCCCTGCGGGCCGAGCGCGGAGAGCGCGCCCGCGGTGGGGAGGGCGGCCGGCTTGAAGGACCAGCGCTCCTTGACCTTCGCCGCCGGCAGCTCGATCACCGAGATGTCGTGGGTGTCGGAGGCGGGGCCGGGATAGGCGGGGTGACTGTGCGCGGTGCCCTCGACGGCGACGGCCTTCGCGACGGCGGCCGGGTCGCCCGGGTGCTCGGCGGCGGCCTTGTCCAGGCCGCCCTGGACGTCCTGGTCGAGCGAGACGTAGAACCGGACGTTCTCCGGCCAGTCGGTGGTGCAGTGGGCCGCGGTCAGGAAGGTGTCCGCGTCGATCATGGTGCCGGAGCAGACCCAGTCGACCCGGTCGGGCGTGCTCGGGTCGCCGTCGTTGTCCCAGGTCGCGACGAGCGCCCCGACCTCGGTGCGCTCGGGCGCCGGGGTGGCGTTGTACGAGTTGATCGCTGCGGACGGGATCGCGGTGGCGAGGACGGCAGCGCAGGCCGCGGCAGTGACGGCGCTCGCCACGGTCGTGGTGCGTACGGCGGTGGTGCGTACGGCGGTCAAGACGAACCCCTCGGTGTGTGGGTGGGACCGGTGCTCTCCTGTGGGGGAGGGTCGTCAGTGAAGCGGGTGCCGGGCGCGGGGACAAGAGGGCCTGAGGTGACGTGTGGTGGGAGCCTGGTCCCACCCCTGCTCAGGCGTCCGGAGACTGGAATCGAAGCCCCGCGGTACGGCGTCCGGAAGCCGACGTTCCGTCTCCGGAGACCGGTTTTCGTCGGCGCGGGCCCGAGCCGGCACCCGGGCGCGGGATTCGTACGGGTATCGGCGCCCGTTCCCGGGTCCCCGCCCCGGCTCGGGTGACCGCACCCGGGACCCCCGATTGTGACTCTGCGTGTTTCGGTGGGGTTTCGTGGCGCGGTTTTGTGGCGTGGTTTTGTGGCGCGGTTTTGTGGCGCGGCGCGGCCCGGGACGGAGCGCCGTCCCGGGCCGGGTGTGGGCCGCCTGAGGTCCCTGAGGTCAGGCCGCGCCGCCGCCGGTCACACCGGCGTCCGGGAGGTTCCCCGCGTCCTGGGCCGTGACCTCGCGCAGCAGGCAGGTCAGCCGGGCCGTGCAGACCCGCTTGTCCTGCTCGTCGGTGATCACGATCTCGTACGTGGCCGTGGAGCGGCCGCGGTGGACCGGGGTGGCGACACCCGTCACGAGGCCGCTGCGGACCCCGCGGTGGTGGGTGCAGTTCAGGTCCACGCCCACCGCGATCTTGGAGACGCCGCCGTGCAGCATGGAGCCGATCGAGCCGAGGGTCTCGGCGAGGACCGCGGAGGCGCCGCCGTGCAGCAGCCCGTACGGCTGGGTGTTGCCCTCCACCGGCATCGTGCCGACGACCTTCTCGGCCGAGGCCTCGATGATCTGCACGCCCATGCGGTTGCCGAGGTGCCCGGCCGAGAACAGGGCGGGAAGGTCGACGCCGAGCGAGGCGTACTCGTCGATGACCTCCTGCGGGAACTTCACGTGATGCTGCTCGCCCATCGGCCCGGCTCCGTTCGTCTTCGTACGTCGTCGTCACTCGCCGCCTGAGCAAACGCTTAGGCGTGTGGCGCGATTCTGTCAGACGGGGCCGGGGCCGGGTCCAGTCACCCCGGGAGGAAGATGCGGCAGAGGTGGTCGGCCGCGTGCTGCGGCTCATGGCAGGGGACGAGCCGGTGGGGGCGGACCTGGAGAAGAAAGTACTGGTCGGGCGCGACGGGCGGCGCCTCCGCGTGGAACGGCTTGCCGCCGTCGTCCCGGATCCGCAGCTCGCCGCGGGTGCCGGCCGAGTCCCGGTAGTCGGCCGCGATCTCCCAGTCGCAGCTCTCCTGCTCGGTGACGGTGGCGGCCACCCGCAGGCCGCCCGGCGTGGTTCCGCCACCGAGATCGATCTTCCGGCGGTCGAAGTACCGCTGCCCCTGATCGTCACCCTCGTCGGTGATGACCGGAGCCGGGTTCTCCCGCCGGAGATCGAAGAGGACTCCCGGGTAGACGGCCTCGCCCTGGGCGGGGTGTCGCAGGACGAACCGCGCGGTCGAGGGGGCGCAGCGCACGTCGACCGCGCGCATGCCGGTGATCGACAGCTGAGAGGTCCGCTCGCTGAAGAGGTTCAGCTTGAACTCGGTCGTCGGTCCGGTCAGGAGGTTGCCGTCCGCCAGGTGGGGGCTCGCGCCGATGACCCTGGCTCCCAGGGGCCCGAGGATCCGCCACACATTCCGTCCGTAGTCGCGCGCCGAGGTGTCCAGGGCCGCGAGGGACCGCTGTTCCCGCGGGGTGATGGTCCTGTCGAGGACGATCGTCCAGTCGTCGCGGTCGAGCGCGGAGATGTCGGGGTCCGTCGTGGCGGTGAACGGCGCCTCTTCCCGGTCCAGCCGCTTCTGGGCGTCGTCCTCGGAGCGCAGCCGCGACTCGGTGAACAGGGTGTCGTAGACGTAGGTGACGACCTGACCGAGCCCTGCCGTCGCCAGGATCCCGAGAGCGATCACGACGAGGCCGCGGACCAGGATCCTCGTCCTCCTGGAGGGTGGCACCTCGGCGCCCGGAGCGATCCGTTCCATCGCGAGATCGCTCAGGGACGGACCCTCTGGTTCCGGAGCGGGGGGAGGGGGTGGCGCGGCGGGCGACGGTGGCGGTGCCGGCGGCGATGTCGGTGCTGGTGGCGGCGCCGGTGGTCCCGGTGCGGCCCAGGGGCGATCCGGCGGTGGCGGCTCGGCGGCGGGTGGAGTGGACAACAGGAGCCCCCGTGGCATGCGCGAATGGGAGTGGAGGATACAGACCTCCCGGGAGCCCCCGGCAGTGCGGAACCGGCCACCCTGCGGCGCGGTCGGCCGCGCCGGGCCGCCCGGCCGTCCTCGCCCGGCCGCCCGCCGTTCGCGCCGGCCGTCCGCGCTGGCCGCCCGGCCGCCCGGCGATCCGCGCCGGGCTGCCCGCCGTCCGCGCCGGGGCTGCCCGCCGTCCGCGCCGGGGCTGCCCGCCGTCCGCGCCGGGGCCGCCCGGCGTCCGCGGGATCAGCCGACGGCCCCCGTGGGAACGAGCCGTACGATCACGGACTTGCTGGCGGGGGTGTTGCTGATGTCCGCCGTGGACTCCAGCGGCACCAGCACGTTCGTCTCCGGGTAGTACGCGGCCGCGCAGCCCCGGGCCGTCGGGTAGTGCACGACCCGGAAGCCCGGCGCGCGCCGCTCGCTGCCGTCCGTCCACTCGCTGACCAGATCCGTGTACGCCCCGTCCGCCAGGCCGAGGGCCGCCGCGTCCTCCGGGTGCACCATGACGACCCGGCGGCCGCCCTTGATGCCGCGGTAGCGGTCGTCCAGGCCGTAGATCGTGGTGTTGTACTGGTCGTGCGAGCGCAGGGTCTGCAGGAGCAGCCGGCCCTCCGGCACCTTCGGGTACTCGACGGGCGCGGCGGTGAAGTTGGCCTTGCCGGTGGCCGTGGGGAAGCGGCGCTCGTCGCGCGGGGCGTGCGGGAGCGCGAAGCCGCCGGGGTCGGCGGCGAGCCGGGCGTTGAAGTTCTCGAAGCCGGGCACCACGCGCGCGATGCGGTCACGGATCGTGGCGTAGTCCTTCTCGAACTCCTCCCAGGGCGTGGCCGAGCCGGCGCCGAGGACGGCGCGGGCCATGCGGGCCACGATCGCCGGCTCGGAGAGCAGGTGCGGGCTCGCGGGCGGCAGGTTGCCGCGCGAGGCGTGCACCAGGCCCATCGAGTCCTCGACGGTCACGAACTGCTTGCCCGACGCCTGGACGTCCTTGTCGGTGCGGCCGAGCGTCGGGAGGATCAACGCGCGCGTGCCGGTCACGGCGTGCGAGCGGTTCAGCTTGGTCGAGACGTGAACGGTCAGCCGGGCGCGCCGCATCGCCGCCTCCGTGACCTCCGTGTCGGG
This sequence comes from Streptomyces sp. NPDC029169, assembly GCF_055563935.1. NCBI lineage: Bacteria > Bacillati > Actinomycetota > Actinomycetes > Kitasatosporales > Streptomycetaceae > Streptomyces > Streptomyces sp. NPDC029169. The sequence goes on along the minus strand of NZ_JBVHXA010000010.1, from coordinate 133,900 downwards.
GGTGGCCCCGACGAAGTTGCCGCCCATGGCGAAGAAGACCTTCGCCTCGCCGTCGCGGAGCGCCTGGATCGAGCGGACCACGTCGAAGCCGTGGTGGCGCGGCGAGACGATCCCGAACTCCTTGTCCAGGGCGTCCAGGAAGGCGGGCGCGGGCCGCTCGAAGATGCCCATCGTGCGGTCGCCCTGCACGTTGGAGTGGCCGCGCACGGGGCAGACGCCCGCGCCGGGGCGGCCGATGTTGCCGCGCAGCAGGAGGAAGTTGACGACCTCGCGGATCGTCGGCACGGAGTGCTTGTGCTGGGTGAGGCCCATCGCCCAGCAGACGATGGTCCGCTCCGAGGCGAGGACCATCTCCAGGGCCCGCTCGATCTCGGTGCGGCTCAGGCCGGTCGCGGCCAGCGTCTCGTCCCAGTCGGCGGCGCGGGCGGCCGCGGTGAACTCCTCGTACCCGTGGGTGTGTTCCCGTACGAACTCCTCGTCGACCGCCCCCGGCGTGTCGAGGATCAGCTTGTTGAGGAGGCGGAAGAGGGCCTGGTCGCCGCCGATGCGGATCTGGAGGAAGAGGTCGGTGAGCGAGGCGCCCTTGAGCATGCCCTGCGGGGTCTGCGGGTTCTTGAACTTCTCAAGCCCCGCCTCGGGCAACGGGTTGACCGAGATGATCTTCGCGCCGGCCGCCTTGGCCTTCTCCAGTGCGGAGAGCATCCGGGGGTGGTTCGTGCCCGGGTTCTGTCCGGCGACGACGATCAGGTCGGCCTGGTGGAGGTCCTCCAGGGAGACGCTGCCCTTGCCGATCCCGATGGTCTCGTTGAGCGCCGAACCGGAGGACTCGTGGCACATGTTGGAGCAGTCCGGCAGGTTGTTCGTACCGAACTCGCGGGCGAAGAGCTGGAGCAGGAACGCGGCCTCGTTGCTGGTCCGCCCCGAGGTGTAGAAGAGCGCCTCGTCGGGGGAGGAGAGGGCGGTCAGCTCCTCGGCGATGATCGCGAACGCGTGCTCCCAGGTCACCGCTTCGTACCGGCGGGCCCCGTCGGCGAGGTACATCGGCTGCGTGATCCGGCCCTGCTGGCCGAGCCAGTAGCCGCTGCGGGTCGCCAGGTCCTGCACGGTGTACCGGGCGAAGAAGTCCGGGGTCACGCGGCGCAGCGTCGCCTCCTCGGCGACCGCCTTCGCCCCGTTCTCGCAGAACTCCGCGACGTGCCGCTTGTCGGCCTCAGGCCAGGCGCAGCCCGGGCAGTCGAAGCCGTCCTTCTGATTGACCTTGAGGAGCGTCTGCGCGGTGCGCCGCACGCCCATCTGCGCCTGGGCGATCCTGAGGGTGTGCGCGACGGCGGGGAGGCCGGCGGCCGCGTGCTGCGGCGGCGCGACCTGCGGGGCGTCCTGGACCGGGTCGCCTGCGGGGGGCTTGCTGACCATCGCGCTCTCCCTTGAGCGGTCATCGTGTGTCGTACGTCTCCGATCCTGTCACGGCGCTCTGACAGAGCGGTGAGGGGACCAGGCGTGGACGGGATTGTCAGTGGTCCGTGGCAGGATCGTCTACGTGGCCGAGACAGCATCGAAGAAGACCGAAGAAACCCGTCCCCGCCTGCTCCTCATGGACGGGCACTCGCTCGCGTACCGGGCGTTCTTCGCACTGCCCGCGGAGAACTTCACCACCGCGAGCGGGCAGACGACGAACGCGATCTACGGCTTCGCGTCGATGTTGGCGAACACGCTGCGCGACGAGGCGCCCACGCACTTCGCTGTCGCGTTCGACGTGTCCCGCAAGACGTGGCGCTCGGCCGACTTCCCCGAGTACAAGGCGAACCGTTCCAAGACCCCGGACGAGTTCAAGGGGCAGGTCGAGCTCATCGGCGAGCTGCTCGACACGATGAACGCGGTGCGTTTCGCGGTGGACGGCTTCGAGGCCGACGACGTCATCGCGACGCTCGCCACCCAGGCCGAGGCGGCCGGCTTCGACGTCCTGATCGTCACCGGCGACCGGGACTCTTTCCAGCTGGTGACCGACCACGTGACCGTGCTCTACCCCACCAAGGGTGTCTCCGAGCTGACCCGCTTCACCCCGGAGAAGGTCGAGGAGAAGTACGGCCTCACCCCCCAGCAGTACCCGGACTTCGCCGCCCTGCGCGGCGACCCGTCCGACAACCTGCCCGGCATTCCCGGTGTCGGCGAGAAGACCGCCACGAAGTGGATCAACCAGTTCGGCTCGTTCGCGGAGCTGGTAGAGCGTGCCGACGAGGTCAAGGGCAAGGTCGGCCAGGCGCTGCGCGACCACCTGGAGTCGGTCAAGCTCAACCGCCACCTGACCGAGCTGGTCCGGGACGTCGAGCTGCCGCGCACCGTCGCGGAGCTGGAGCGCGCGCCGTACGACAGGACTGCCCTCAAGGGCTTCCTCGAGGTCCTGGAGATCCGTAATCCGAGCCTGCGCGAGCGCCTGCTCGCGGTCGACCCCGGTGCGGCCGAAGAGGAGGCCCCGGCCCCCGAAGCGGGCGTCGAGCTGGACGGTACGGCGCTGGACACGGGCGAGCTGGCCCCCTGGCTGGAGCAGCACGGCGGGCAGCCGCTCGGTGTCGCCACCGTCGCCACCTGGGCCCTGGGCGTCGGCAACGTCAGCGAGGTCGCCCTCGCGGCGGCCGACGGCAAGGCGGCCTGGTTCGACACGACCCGGCTCGACGAGCAGGACGAGCGGGCCTTCGCGGCCTGGCTCGCCGACCCGGCCAGGCCGAAGGTGATGCACAACGCCAAGGAGGCCCTGCGGGTCTTCCCCGAGCACGGCTGGCAGCTCGACGGCGTCACGATGGACACCGCACTCGCCGCCTACCTGGTCAAGCCCGGCCGCCGCTCCTTCGCCCTGGACGCCCTCTCCGTCGAATACCTCCACCGCGAGCTGGCCCCGGCAGCCGCCGACGGACAGCTGGCCTTCGGCACCGACGAGCAAGCCGAGGCGGACGCCCTGATGGCTCAGGCCCGCGCGGTGCTCGACCTCGGCGAGGCGTTCACCGACAAGCTCGGCGAGGTGGGCGCGACCGAGCTGCTCCACGACGTGGAGCTGCCGACGTCCCTGCTCCTGGCCCGGATGGAGCGGCACGGCATCGCCGCCGACCGGGCCCATCTGGAGGCTCTGGAGCAGCAGTTCGCCGGAGCGGTGCAGCAGGCCGTGAAGGAGGCGCACGCCTCGGTGGGGCACGAGTTCAACCTCGGTTCGCCCAAGCAGCTCCAGGAGGTGTTCTTCGGCGAGCTGAACCTGCCGAAGACCAAGAAGACCAAGACCGGCTACACCACGGACGCCGACGCGCTGGCCTGGCTGGCCGCGCAGACCGAGCACGAGCTGCCGGTGATCATGCTCCGCCACCGTGAGCAGGCCCGGCTGCGCTCCACGGTCGAGGGCCTGATCAAGACGATCGCGGCCGACGGCCGTATCCACACCACCTTCAGCCAGACCGTCGCCGCGACCGGCCGGCTCTCCTCCACCGACCCGAACCTGCAGAACGTGCCGGTGCGCACCGACGAGGGCCGGGCGATCCGGCACGGCTTCGTCGTCGGCGAGGGCTTCGAGTCCCTCATGACCGCGGACTACAGCCAGATCGAACTGCGGGTCATGGCCCATCTGTCCGAGGACGAGGGCCTCATCGAGGCGTTCACCTCCGGCGAGGACCTGCACACCACGGTCGCCTCCCAGGTCTTCTCCGTCGAGCGGTCCGCCGTCGACGCCGAGATGCGCCGCAAGATCAAGGCCATGTCCTACGGCCTGGCGTACGGCCTGTCGGCCTTCGGTCTTTCCCAGCAGCTGAACATCACTCCGGGCGAGGCGGGCGCCCTGATGGACACGTACTTCGAGCGCTTCGGCGGGGTACGGGACTATCTGCGCCGGGTCGTCGACGAGGCGCGGGCGACGGGCTACACGGAGACGATGCTCGGCCGCCGCCGCTACCTGCCGGATCTGAACAGCGACAACCGCCAGCGCCGCGAGGCCGCAGAGCGGATGGCGCTGAACGCGCCGATCCAGGGCACCGCGGCGGACATCGTGAAGGTCGCGATGCTGAACGTCGACCGGGCGCTGACCGAGGCCGGGCTCGCCTCCCGCATGCTGCTCCAGGTCCACGACGAAATCGTCCTGGAAGTGGCCCCGGGCGAGCGGGAGCGGGTGGAGTCCCTGGTCCGCGAGCAGATGTCTGCGGCGGCCTCGCTCCGCGCTCCGCTCGACGTCTCGGTGGGCGTGGGCCCGGACTGGGAGTCGGCAGCACACTGACGGGCGGCCGCCCCTGGCGCGGGCGGGAAGCCGCTCGCGCCAGGGGGAGCGCCGTCCCAGGCCGGCCGGCCGCGCACGGGGGAGCGCGATCAGCGCGATCCCGTAAGGGGATCAGCGCCATGCCGTACGGGGATCAGCGTGATCCCGTACGGGACCGAGCCGGCTCACGATCCTCGGGTCGTCCACCGTCACGGGATCCTCCCGGCGCCGGCCGCAGCGTTCCGCGCAGCCGCATCCCCGCTCCGTACAGCACGAGGCCGACGGCGAGCCCCGCGCCGGCGCCGAAGCAGGCCGTCGGAACGATGTCCAGGGGCGTCTCGATCCGGCCCCAGTACGCGTACCAGCGCAGGCACCGGTGCACGACGCCGGCCAGCACGCACGCGCCGATCAGCCCACCGGCCAGCCACCGGCCCCGGCGGCTCAGGACCGGCACCCCGGGCGGCGGAGTCGCCCCACCGCCGGCGGCCCGCAGCGCCCGTGCCGTGAACCACACCAACAGCGCGAGCGCCAGCGCCGAACCGCCGTACTGGAGATACAGATAGACCGGGAAGCCGGCCACGACCGCGTCGAGGAGGGGAATCGAGCGCGTCCCCCAGCGGTCGAGGTGGGTGAACGAGTCCCACACGACATGGGTCGAGGCTCCGAGCGCCGAGGAGAGACAGAACCAGGCCGCCAGCGGCAAGGCAGGCCGGCCGTGCCACGAGGCGCCCCGGACGAATCCGTACACCCGGCTCTGCCGCCCGGTCGGCAGCAGCGCCACCAGCGGCTCACGGACCATCAGCCACGCCGCCACGAGGACCGCGGTGATCAGCAGATCGACCGTCACGATGCCGGGACCGGAGTGCGTGACGTCCCCGAAGAGCATCGCGCCCGGGACCGCCGTCGCCGCGAAGTAGGTCATGTCGGGCGCGAACGACCCGGCCACGAGCGCGGAGGCGATCAGCCCGCCGCGTCCGGTGCCGTCGCGGCGGATGCCCGGCAGCACCGCGGCGGCATGACTGAGCGTGAATGGCATCGGAACGTCCCCCTGTGGTCTGCGGCCTGCGGTCTGCGGTCTGCGGCCTGCGATCAGGCCCAGTATGCGCGAGCGGTCTTCGTCCGGCCGGTGGCCGCCCAAGAGGTGACGAAAGCGTGAAAGGCGGTCAGGGCGCTGTGTTGCGGGGCTCGTAGGTGTCATAGGGTCTGCTGAGGCCTCGCGCGGGGAGCGCGGGTGCAGTCGAGGGGGAGGGACCAGACGTATGGCAGCGCAATTCGGCCGTCGGCTGCGCAGGGGAGCGACCAGCGGGGCCGTGGTGGCCGCGGCGGTGGCGGCACTCGCCGCCTCGCAGGCACCCGGCGCGATTCCGCCGCCCTCGGACAGCGCGGGCGGCGACCGGCCCGTCGGCGCGGGTGACGCGACGCCGCCGTCGCCCGACGGCTCGGCGACCGGCGACTCGCCGTACTACACCGACCTTCCGCCGCTGAACACGCCGAACAAGCCCGGTACTTCCATAGATCTGCCGATCTTCACCGGCCCCGCGGAGGCCGGCATACCCGCCACCGTGCTCGCCGCCTACAAGCGGGCGGAGCAGTCGATACGGTCCAGCGACCCCGCGTGCAACCTCCCGTGGCAGTTGCTCGCCGGCATCGGCAAGGTCGAGTCCGGGCAGGCGCGTGGCGGCCGGGTCGACGCCAACGGCACCACGCTCTCCCCGATCCTGGGCCCGGTCCTCAACGGTGTCGGCTTCGCCAACATCACGGACACCGACGACGGTGCGTTCGACGGGGACTCGGCGCACGACCGCGCGGTCGGCCCGATGCAGTTCATCCCCTCCACCTGGGCGACCTGGGGTCAGGACGCCAACGGCGACGGCCGCAAGGACCCCAACAACATCTACGACGCCGCCCAGGCCGCCGGTCTCTACCTGTGCGCCAACAACCGCGACCTCGCGGTCAAGGCCGACCTGGACCGGGCGATCCTCAGCTACAACCGCTCGTCCGAGTATCTGCGCACCGTGCTCTCCTGGTTCGAGTACTACAAGCGCGGCTCCCACCAGGTCCCGGACGGCACCGGAGTGCTGCCCATCGAGCGCAGCGACACCCCGGGCACCAACCCCTCGCCCCGGCCCACGCCCACACCCTCGCCCTCCCCGACGCCGACGCCGAACCCGTCCAAGCCCGGCACCCCTCCGCCGACCACCACGCCCGTCACCCCGCCGGCGACGGTGAAGGTCGCACGGATCAAGGACGCCGGCACCGGCACGCTGACGGCCACCGCCGGCGGTGTCTTCAGCGGACGGCCCACGGTCGAGGCGCTGGACGCGGCGGGCAAGCCGGTCGCCGGACTGGGCGTGCGCTTCGAGATCATCGGCTCCACGGACGCCAACTTCGGTGGCGTGGCGAAGAGTGTGACCGTCACCACCGGCTCCACGGGCCGGGCCGTCGCCCCGCCCGTCCGGGCCGGAGAGCAGACGGGCACTTTCACGGTCCGGGCCACGGTCGTGGGCCGGAACCTGGCACCCGTCTCGTTCACCGCGACCGTCACCGAGCGGCAGGCCGACACCCTGGTCCGCGGCGACGCCACGGAGCTGACGGCCACCACCGGCGGCCGGTTCGCCGACCGCGTCCTGGTGAAGGCCACCCGCGACGGCGCCGCCGCCTCCTCGGTCGGCCTGACCGCCACCATGATCACCTCGGTGGACGACCCGCAGACGAACACCAAGGGCCCCTACTTCAAGGACGCCGACGGCAACCCGCTGCGGACCCTCACCGGCCTGAAGACGGACGTCAACGGGCTGCTCACGCTCCCCGACATCTACGCGGACGACCAGGCCGGCACGTTCCTGCTGCGGCTGACCGCGCCCGGCGGCGGCACCGTGACCATCGAGCTCAAGGTCACCGCGCCGGCCCCCGAGCCCACCCCGACCCCGACGCCGGCCCCGACGTCCTCGCCGACCCCGACGCCCACGCCGACCCCCTGATCCGCCCCGCGTGGCGCACGCCGCCGGTCCGCCGCCCCCTCGTCCGCCCGGACGAGGGGGCGGCGCTCTGTGTTCTGAGTGCAACGTGTTCTCATCTCGCGGTCGCGTTGCTACGGTGCCCCAGCCCTGACGCCGCATCAGATCGAGCACCGGGAGGCCGACCTTGCGCGCCCTCGTAGCCGCCGCCATCGGGCTGGTCCCAGTCCTCCTCGTCGTCCTCCTCGTCTCCGTGGCCGACCTGCCGCCCGACGGGCCCACCTCGCCCAAGCCCCTCCTCACGGCCGACCCCGGCCCCAAGAAGTAGGAGGAGCACCGCCCATGCGCCGCCGAGCCAGTCTCGTCCTGCTCTCCTTCGCCGTCTTCTTCGCCGCGATGGCCCCCACCCTGCGCTGGTACGTCTTCCCCCGCGTGGTCAAGATCCCGCCGAACCAGTACCAGGAGATCGTCCTGGAGGCGAAGCCCGCCACGCTCGTCGACTACTCGACCCTCACGGCCAAGAAGGTCGAGAAGCTGACGATCATCCAGACCCTCAAGGGCAACGTGGCGGAGTCGAAGCGGATCGAGAGCGACGCCGGCCGTGACGTCGTCGTCTGGGACGCGCTCACCTACATCACCGGCCCCGACGGCAAGATGGTCTCCCAGATCCCCGAGCGCTACATCTTCGACGCCCACACCCAGGACCCGGTCAACGCCACCGGGTCGATGGTCGACGGCGACGCCGTCCGGCGTGAGGGCATCGAGTTCAAGTGGCCCTTCCTCACCGAGAAGCGGGACTACCAGTACTTCGACGCCCGCTCCCGCACCACGGCACCCATCCACTACAAGGGCACCCGCGACTTCCGTGGCATGGAGGTCTACTACTTCGAGCAGACCATCCCCTGGACCAAGGTCCCCATGCCCAGGACGATGCCGGTCAAGGGCGTCACCCCGGAGATGATCGCCCAGTCGGGCATGTCCATCTGGTACACCACCAAGCGGATGTTCTGGGTCGACCCCGTCACCGGAGCCCCCGTCAACGGCGAGGAGATCCATGAGGAGGAGCTCCGCAACGAGAAGACCCAGTGGAAGGTCACCGCCTTCTCCGGCCATGTGAAGATGCGCGAGGACTACATCCGGAGCACCGTCGAGCTGGTCGGCACCAACCGCACCATCGTCCTTCTCGTCACCTCCTATCTGCCCTGGACCTTCGTCACCCTGTCCCTCCTCCTGCTCGCCCTCGCCCTCTGGCTGGAGGCCCGCGGCCGGCGCCCCGCCCCGGACACCCCCGCTACCGCTCCCGTCTGAGCCGCGCGCTGGTGTGCCGCGTGGGCTCCGCCCCCGCCGGGTCCTCCGGCCACGGATGCCTGGGATACCGCCCCCGCAGCTCCGCCCGCACCGCGCGGTAGCCGTCCCGCCAGAACGAAGCCAGATCGGCGGTGACGGCCGCGGGCCGGCCGGCGGGGGAGAGGAGATGGACCACGACCGGCGTCCCGCCCGCCACCCTCGGCGTCTCGGCGAGGCCGAACATCTCCTGCAGCTTGACCGCGAGGACCGGCTGCTCCCCGCCGTAGTCCACCCGTATCCGCGAACCGCTCGGCACCTCGATCCGCTCCGGCGCCAGCTCGTCGAGCCGACCCGCCTCGCCCGTCGCCCAGGGCAGCAGCCGCCGCAGCGCCTGCCCCGCGTCGATCCGGCCGAGGTCGGCCCGCCGGCGCGCCCGGGACAGCTCGGGCTCCAGCCACTCCTCCGCCCGGTCGAGCAGGGCCTCCTCCGACGTCTCCGGCCAGGGATCGCCCAGGACCCGGTGGAGGAAGCCGAGCCGCTGCCGCAGCTCCTCCGACTCCCGGCTCCAGCGCAGCAGCCCGAGCCCCTCGCGCCGCAGCCCGTCCAGGAGCGCCGCCCGTACGCGTACGGGGTCGGCGCCGTCCCTGAGCGGACGGGCCGTCAGCTCGACGGCACCCAGCCGGGACACGGACCTGGCGACCACGTCTCCGTCCTCCCAGTGGACCTCCTCGCCCGAGACGAGCAGATGCCCGGCGGCAGCCCGCGCCACGTCCTCGTCCACCACGGCCGCCAGCCGCACCCGCGCCGTGGCGCTCCGCGCGGTCCGGTCCGCCACGGCAACGGCCAGCCAGGACGCGCTGCCGAGCCCCGACCCCTCGGCGAGCTCGGCACCCGTCCCCGACACCATCAGGAACCCGCTGCCCTCCCGCGCCCTGGCCACCCGCTCGGGAAACGCGTACGCCGTCACCAGCCCGGCCACCACGTCATCCCCACCCCGCACCAACGCACCACCCCGGGAGCCCACCACCTCCTCGGCGCCTCCAGACCCGGGCGCACCCGCCCCGGCTCCCGCACCCGCCCCGGCATCCGCGCCCGCCCCGGCGACCGCTCCCGCCCCGACAGCTGCTCCAGCACCGGCTCCCGCTCTCGCCCCGGCTCCCGCACCAACTCCCGCCTCGCCCGCCGACCGCTCCAGGCGGCGGGCCTCCGCCTTCCAGCGGGCCCCGTAGCCGTCCGAGCCCCGGCGCGCCGCGCGCCAGGCAGCGGCCAGGTCGTCGCCGTACTCGCGGGGCGGCTCCTCGCTGAGCAGCGCGACCACCTCGGCCGCCCGCCGCGCCCCGACCTCGGGCGCACTGTCCAGGAGGGCCCTGGCCAGTCGGGGATGCACCCCGAGCCGGGACATCCGTACGCCCCGCTGCGTCGCCCGGCCCTGCTCGTCCACCGCCCCGATCGCCGTGAGCACGGAACGGGCCGCCGCCATCGCCCCGGCGGGCGGAGGATCCAGGAGAGCGAGCCCCTCCGCCGAGGAGTCGCCCCAGCACGCCGTCCGCAGGGCGAACGAGGCCAGATCGGCGATCTCGATCTCGGGGGAGGGGAAGGGAGCCCGGCGCCCGTCGTCCGCCTCGGCCCAGCAGCGGTAGACGACGCCGAACGCCTCCCGTCCGGAGCGGCCCGAGCGCTGCGTGGCGCCCGCGACCGACACCGGCACCGTCGCCAGCGACCCGAGCCCACGGGCGTGGTCCATCCGCGGTTCCCTGGCCAGGCCCGAGTCCACGACGATCCGCACCCCCGGCACGGTGAGGCTCGACTCCGCCACCGACGTCGCGAGGATCACCCGCCGCCGACCCCCGGGGTCCGCCCCGCGCAGCACCGCGTCCTGCACCGCCGCCGGGGCCCGCCCGTGCAGCTGGAACACCTCGGCGTCGAGATCGGCCAGCATCCCCGCCGTCCGCGCGATCTCGCCCGTACCGGGCAGGAAGCAGAGGACATCGCCCTCGTGCCGCTCACAGGCGAGCCGCACCGTCGCCGCCACGTGGCGCAGCAGGGTGGGATCCACCCAGGTGCCGTGCGCGGGCCGGATGCCGGCGGGCGGGGCGGCGAAGCGGACGAGGTACCCGTGCCCCTCGCCCTTCCCCCATACGATCGGCGCCGGATCCGTGCCGTCCAGGACCGTCAGGAGCTGCGACCACGCCTCGGCGTCGCTGGTGGCCGATGCGGCGATCAGTTTCAGCTCCGGCCGCAAGGTCGCCCGGACGTCCACCAGGAACGCCATCGCCGTGTCCGCGTCCAGATGGCGCTCGTGGCACTCGTCGAGCAGCACCACGTCCACGCCGGCCAGCTCCGGATCGCGCTGGAGACGCTGGAGCAGCACGCCCGTCGTCACCACCTCGACACGGGTCGCGGGGCCGGCCCGGCGCTCGCCGCGGACCGAGAAGCCGACGGCCTCGCCGACCTCCTGGCCCAGGAGCCACGCCATCCGCCGGGCCGCCGCCCGCACCGCCATCCGGCGCGGCTCGGCCACCAGCACCCGCCGCCGCGGTCCGTCCCCTATGAGCCCCGCGAGCGCCAGCGGAACCAGCGTGGTCTTGCCGGTGCCGGGAGGCGCGTGCAGCACCGCCGTGCCGCGCTCCTCGAGCGCGGTCAGCAGCTCGGGTACGGCATGGCGGACGGGGAGACGGTCGAGTGCGTCGTTTCGGATCACGCACTCAGTCTCGTACGTCCCCGCCGGCGACGGACCCGGCTGTCCACAGGCCCCGTCCTCTTATACGACTAACGAGTACGACTGACGAGTCGAACGAGCCGGTCGACTACCGACGCATGCTCCCGCCGTCAGTCCCTCTCGCACACGAAGATCGCCGTGCCCGGGATCAGGTTCCCCCGCAGCGGGGACCAGCCGCCCCACTCCTGGCTGTTCCACTCCGGCCACTCGGGCTCGACGAGGTCCACCAGCCGGAAGCCGCCGGCCACCACGTCCCGCACCCGGTCGCCGATCGTCCGGTGATGCTCCACGTAGACGGCCCGCCCCTGCTCGTCCTGCTCGACATAGGGGGTGCGGTCGAAATAGGAGGCCGAGACCGACAGTCCCTCCGGGCCCGGCTCGTCCGGGAAGGCCCAGCGGATCGGGTGCGTCACCGAGAAGACCCACCGGCCGCCCGGCCGCAGCACCCGGCGCACCTCGCGGAACACCTTCACCGGGTCCGCGACGAACGGCACCGCCCCGTACGCCGAACACGCCAGGTCGAAGGCGCCGTCCCGGAACGGCAGCGCTCCCGCGTCCGCCTCGACCAGCGGCACGTCCTCGCCGATCCGCAGCGCGTGCTGGAGCTGCCGGTGTGAGAGGTCGAGCGCCACGGGCCGCGCCCCCTGCGCCGCCAGCCAGCGTGAGCACTGCGCCGCCCCCGCGCCGATCTCCAGGATGGAGAGCCCCTTCAGCGAGCCGGCCGGTCCGAGCAGCCCCGCCTCGGCCTCGTCGAGGCCCTCCGGACCCCAGACGAACCGGTCGTCCCCGAGGAACGCCCCGTGCTCGCTCTGGTACTCGTCGGCGTTCCGGTCCCACCAGCCCCGGCTCGCCCGGCTGCTCTCCGCGTCCCCGGCGTCACGCCGGGTCGCCTCCGGCTCCTGGTCGGGCCCGTCTTCCTGTCCGTACTCTTGGTTCATCTCGCCCGTCGATGTAGTTTGCGCACAGCGGCGCTCTGCGGCCCCGCGGCCAGGATGGCCTGGGGAGAGTTGAGTTGTGCCGGTTTTGCGGCGATCCGCCCCGCGTGCGCGCTTCGCGCATTGACCCTGTCCGGCTGCCCCCGTATGCTAAAGGTTGCGCTGCGGGCCTGCGCGCCTCAGACGGAGCAGGCCGCGCTCGCACGGTTGTATGTCCCCTCGGTTCTCGAGGCGTCCCCCGTTCTGCGGGGCAGGCGCTTCATTGGCTGTCCGGCTTCTTCGGTGCGATACGGGCTCTCGGCGTAGCAGTACCTACGACTTTCTGTCCGTAACCGGAGCCCTTTCCCACATGACGAGCAGCACCGAGACCACCGCCACCAGCACCACCCCGCAGGTTGCGGTCAACGACATCGGTAACGAGGAAGCCTTCCTCGCCGCGATCGACGAGACGATCAAGTACTTCAACGACGGCGACATCGTCGACGGCGTCATCGTGAAGGTCGACCGGGACGAGGTCCTGCTCGACATCGGTTACAAGACCGAAGGTGTCATCCCGAGCCGCGAGCTCTCGATCAAGCACGACGTCGACCCGAACGAGGTCGTCAAGGTCGGCGACGAGATCGAGGCCCTGGTCCTCCAGAAGGAGGACAAGGAAGGCCGCCTGATCCTCTCGAAGAAGCGTGCCCAGTACGAGCGCGCCTGGGGCACCATCGAGAAGATCAAGGAAGAGGACGGCATCGTCACCGGTACCGTCATCGAGGTCGTCAAGGGTGGTCTCATCCTCGACATCGGCCTCCGCGGCTTCCTCCCGGCCTCCCTGGTCGAGATGCGTCGGGTCCGCGACCTCCAGCCCTACGTGGGCAAGGAGCTCGAGGCGAAGATCATCGAGCTGGACAAGAACCGCAACAACGTGGTCCTGTCCCGCCGCGCCTGGCTCGAGCAGACCCAGTCCGAGGTTCGCCAGACCTTCCTCACGACCCTCCAGAAGGGTCAGGTCCGCTCCGGCGTCGTGTCCTCGATCGTCAACTTCGGTGCCTTCGTGGACCTGGGTGGCGTCGACGGTCTCGTGCACGTCTCCGAGCTGTCCTGGAAGCACATCGACCACCCGTCCGAGGTTGTCGAGGTCGGCCAGGAGGTCACCGTCGAGGTTCTCGACGTGGACATGGACCGCGAGCGTGTCTCCCTGTCGCTGAAGGCGACGCAGGAGGACCCGTGGCAGCAGTTCGCCCGTACGCACCAGATCGGTCAGGTCGTCCCGGGCAAGGTCACCAAGCTGGTTCCGTTCGGTGCGTTCGTCCGCGTGGACGAGGGCATCGAGGGTCTGGTCCACATCTCCGAGCTGGCCGAGCGCCACGTGGAGATCCCGGAGCAGGTCGTCCAGGTCAACGACGAGATCTTCGTCAAGGTCATCGACATCGACCTCGAGCGTCGCCGGATCTCGCTGTCCCTGAAGCAGGCCAACGAGGCCTTCGGTGCCGACCCGGCGTCGGTCGAGTTCGACCCGACCCTGTACGGCATGGCCGCGTCCTACGACGACCAGGGCAACTACATCTACCCCGAGGGCTTCGACCCCGAGACCAACGACTGGCTCGAGGGCTACGAGAGCCAGCGCGAGGCCTGGGAGACCCAGTACGCCGAGGCGCAGCAGCGCTTCGAGCAGCACCAGGCTCAGGTCATCAAGTCCCGCGAGGCCGACGAGGCCGCCGCTGCCGAGGGTGGCGCCGCCGCTCCGGCCGGTGCCCCGGCGGGCGTCTCGGGTGGTTCGTACTCCTCGGAGTCGGAGGACAACTCCGGCGCCCTGGCGTCGGACGAGGCCCTGGCTGCCCTGCGCGAGAAGCTGGCCGGCGGCCAGAGCTGAATCGGCTCTGCTGCTAGGCACTAGCTAGCCAACGATCGAGGCCCGTTCCCCTCCGGGGGAGCGGGCCTCAGTCGTTCCCGCGTTTCCCGGTGAGCGCGCGTGGCGCGTACTCGGGCGCTGACACTCCGTTCATGAAAACCGGGTCACGGGGAATGCTCGTACCCCGCGGCGCGTTCACCACTAGGAACGCGAGGAGGAGCGGTAATCGTGCTTGATCCCCAGGGTTTGTACGAATGGGACCAGAAGGGCCTGGCCGTGGTGGACGTGGCCCTGGCGCAGGAGTCGGCCGGGCTGGTCATGCTCTACCACTTCGACGGCTACATCGACGCGGGTGAGACCGGCGAGCAGATCGTGGACCGCCTGCTGGACACGCTGCCGCACCAGGTGGTGGCCCGCTTCGACCACGACCGGCTCGTGGACTACCGCGCCCGCAGACCGCTGCTCACGTTCCGGCGCGACCGCTGGACGTCGTACGAGACACCCGCCATCGAGGTCCGGCTCGTCCAGGACGCCACCGGCGCGCCCTTCCTGCTGCTCTCCGGCCCCGAGCCGGACGTGGAGTGGGAGCGGTTCGCCGCCGCCGTCCGCCAGATCGTCGAGCGGCTCGGCGTCCGGCTCTCGGTGAACTTCCACGGCATCCCCATGGGCGTCCCGCACACCCGGCCCGTCGGCCTCACCCCGCACGGCAGCCGCACGGACCTCATGCCCGGCCATCGCAGCCCCTTCGACGAGGCCCAGGTCCCCGGCAGCGCCGAGTCGCTCGTCGAGTTCCGGCTCACCGAGTCCGGGCACGACACCCTCGGTGTCGCCGCGCACGTCCCGCACTACGTCGCCCGGTCGTCCTACCCCGACGCCGCGCTGACCGCCCTGGAGGCGATCACCGCCGCCACCGGACTCGTCCTGCCCGGTGTCGCCCACACGCTGCGCACCGAGGCCCGGCGCACCCAGACCGAGATCGAGCGCCAGATCGGCGAGGGCGACGACGAGCTGACGGCCCTGGTCCAGGGCCTTGAGCACCAGTACGACGCGGTGGCCGGCGCCGAGACCCGCGGCAGCCTGGTCGCCGAGCCCGTCGACCTGCCGTCGGCGGACGAGCTGGGCCGCGAGTTCGAGCGGTTCCTCGCGGAGCGGGAGGGCGACGCATAGCGGACGGACCGCGCGTCCTAAGCTGCCGCTCATGCTGAAGGTGGGCCTGACCGGCGGTATCGGCGCCGGCAAGAGTGAAGTGTCACGGCTCCTCGCCTCGTACGGAGCCGTGCTGATCGACGCCGACAAGATCGCCCGCGAGGTCGTCGAACCCGGGACACCCGGGCTCGCGGCCGTCGTGGAGGCGTTCGGGACCGAGATCCTGACCGAGCAGGGCACCCTGGACCGGCCCAAGCTCGGCTCGATCGTCTTCTCCGACCCCGACCGTCTCGCCACGCTGAACGCCATCGTCCACCCCCTTGTCGGCGCCCGCTCCGCCGAGCTCGAGAGCGCGGCCGGACCGGACGACGTCGTCGTCCACGACGTGCCCCTCCTCGCCGAGAACGGCCTCGCCCCGCTCTACGACCTGGTCGTCGTCGTGGACGCCTCCCCCGAGACGCAGCTCGACCGGCTGGTACGGCTGCGCGGCATGGCGGAGTCCGAGGCGCGTGCCCGGATGGCGGCCCAGGCCACGCGCGAGCAGCGCCTGGCGGTCGCGGACCTCGTCATCGACAACGACGGGCCGCTGGAGGCGCTCGAACCCCAGGTGCGCAAGGTCTGGGACGAGCTGACCCGGCGGGCGGCCGCCGAGGGCCGCTAGAGGGCGGCTGGAAGGCGGCTGGAGGGCGGTCGGAAGGCTGCTGGAAGGCGGCCGGGCTCGGGCAGATCGGCGGTGCCGCCGGCTGGGTAGGGATGCCGGCGTGCGGCGGTTGTCGGATCGTATTCCGGTACGGAATACCGCTGCCGTTCCCGATGTTGAACCGCCGGAGCAAGGGAAGGACGCCACCGTGGCCGAGACAAGCCCGGAGACCCACGTCATCGACTTCCGAGCGGCCGAGCAACTGCTCGCGGCCCGTGACCCGCGGGGTGCGATCAAGCTGCTCGACTCGGTCATCGCCGCCCACCCGGAGAGCAGAGCGGCCCGTCTGCTGCGGGCCCGCGCCTACTTCGCGGCTGCCCAACTACGGGCGGCGGAGCGCGAGTTCCAGCACATCGTGGACCACGAGCCGGACAACGCGTTCGCGCACTTCGCGCTGGCCCGCACCTTCCAGCGGTCCGGCCGCCCCGGCCAGGCGACCCGGCACTTCCGCCTCGCGGCCGCACTGGACCCCAAGCCGGAGTACCTGCAGGCGGCCCGCTTCGGCACGGAGGACTGACCCGCTCAGCGGCGGCCCGTGCCGCCGTGGTCGGGCTCGTACGGCGGAACGTCCCGGCCGGGTTGCCAGTGCGGCCCCTGGCGGATGTGGCGCAGCACGATCGACATGTCGACGGCGGCCACCACGAACAGCACCCCGCAGGCCGTCGCCCACCCCACACTGCCGAGCAGGGCGAACACCGTCGTACCGAAGGCCGCCCAGAGCAGACCCCACAGACTCAGCCAGAACCGCATCCGCAGAGCGCTGCGCGCGGTCGCCGGCTCACTCCCCGTACGCATGACGGTCGCATCTCCTACCGAGGCTCGTGAGGGCCCTACTGGGCCTCTACCCCGGCAGGCGTCTAGTGAACGACGCTATAGCTGCGCCAGGGGAGTGTGCGGGGCACGATCGAGCCGTTGGTGTTGGTGGGGACGTAGAAGTTGTCGCCCTTGCAGTTCGGGGTCCGGTACACCTTGATGTCGTTCAGTGTCCGGTTCTCGACCCCGGTCACGCCGTGGGGCGCCAGCCGGTGGCAGCCCTTGACGGACGGGCTGGTCAGGGTGATCACGACCTCGCGCTCGGTCTCGTAACTGAGGGTGCCGACCGCGGTGCGGCCGAGGCCGGAGCAGCCCGCGACGGCGAGTGTCAGGAGCGCGGCCCCGGCGGCGGTGCCGAGACGCCGGTGAACGGACATGGCGGATCCTCGTCTGTCGGGCGAAGGCGGCGGAAGCCCTGTTTTCGTCACCCTGCCGCCTGCCGGGCGGGCTGTCATCCGCTGCTGGGCCGCCCGGGCGAAGGGGCGCGAGGGCCCGTTGTCAGACCCCACCCGTAAGGTCGGAGATCCAGTCGGAATCCGTCGTGGAACGGGAGGTGAGCAGTGCCGTGACCCAGCACACCTGGCAGACCTGTGCCGCCGTCTTCCTCCCCGCCGCGCTGCCCCGGGAGGGGCGGGTCGCCTTCTGGTCCCCGGACGGCGGCGCACTCCCCGTGCCCCCGCGCGTCGGCCAGGGGGCCGAGGCCGGAGGCGCGGGTGGGACCGGCGTCGACCGCGATGCCACGGTCACACCAGGTGCCGTCGCCGGAGGCGCGGGCGGGTCGGGTGCAGGCGCCGGGGCCGAGGGAGCGTCCGGTGCAGGCGCCGAACTCGCCGAGCTCACCGTCGTACGGCGGCACGGCGCCGGAGTGCGCAGTCGCACAGTCCCCGCCGTGGTCCTCGGTGTCGCCGAGGCCCTGCCGCATCTCGTCGCCGCCCGCCACCGTCCCGGCGCCCACCCCGCGACCGCCTGCTGGGGCGCCGCCGCCCTGCACGCCCTGCATCTCACCGCACGGGGCAGGCTGCTGCCGGGGCTCACCCCCGAAGACCTGGACGCCTGGCGGGCCGGGCCGCTGGACGCCGACGACATCGCCCACCTGAGGGCCGTCGCCGCCGCCATGCCCCACGAGGCCCACGCGGTCCCCGTACCCGGCCGCAGCCCGCTCCAGCTGCCCGAGCCGGAGGCGCTGGTACGGGCCTTCCTCGACGCGGTCGCCGACACCCTGCCCCGTACGCCCGCCGCGGCCCACGCGGCCGGGGCGCCGTTCGCCGCGCGCGCCGCGCAGCACCTGCCCCGCGCGCGTGCCTGGGCGGCCGAGGCCGCGGCCGGCATGGACGCCGGGGTCCGCGTCTCGCTCCGCCTCGACCTCGCGGGCTACGAGCTCTTCGACATCGCCGAGGAGGGCGGCGACGAACGGCAGGCCGCCGCGGCCCTCCTCCAGATCCACAGCCTCGCCGACCCCACCCTCGTCATCGACGCCGCCGCGCTCTGGGCGGGCGACGGCGACGAGCTCTTCGGACCGCGTGCCCGGATCGACGCCGTCCTCGCGCTGCGCCGCGCGGCCCGCGTCTGGCCCCCGCTCGGCAGGCTCCTGGAGCGCGACGTCCCCGATGTCCTCGCCCTCACCGAGGACGAGCTGTACGAACTGCTCGGCCCGGCCGCCGCCCGTCTCGCCGACGCCGGGGTGGCCGTCCACTGGCCCCGCGAGCTGGCCCGCTCGCTCAGCGCCTCCGCCGTCGTACGGCCGCCCGTCTCCGCCCCGGGCTCCGCCACCGACGGCACCGCGTTCTTCGACAGCGAGGAACTGCTCCGCTTCAACTGGCAGTTGGCCCTGGACGGCGACCCGCTCACCGAGCGGGAGATGGACGCCCTCGCCGAGTCCCACCGGCCCATCGTGCGGCTGCGCGACCAGTGGGTGGTCGTCGACCCCGACCTGGTCCGCAAGGCCCGCAAGCGCGAACTCGGCCTCCTGGAGCCCGTCGACGCCCTCGCCGTCGCCCTCAGCGGCACCGCCGAGGTGGACGGCGAGACCGTCCGCGCCGTCCCCGTCGGGGCCCTCGCCACGCTCCGGGACCGGCTCGTCGCCGGCCCCGAGGAGGCCGAGGCGCCCGCCGGGCTCGACGCCACCCTGCGCGACTACCAGCTGCGCGGCCTGGCATGGCTCGATCTGATGACCTCGCTCGGACTCGGCGGCTGCCTCGCCGACGACATGGGCCTCGGCAAGACCGTCACCCTCATCGCCCTCCACCTGCGCCGCGCCCGCCGCGCGCCGACCCTGGTCGTCTGCCCCGCCTCCCTGCTCGGCAACTGGCAGCGGGAGATCCAGCGCTTCGCCCCCGGCGTCCCCGTGCGCCGCTTCCACGGCGCCGACCGCTCCCTCGAAGGACTCACCCCCACATCCGGCCCCGGAGGCTTCGTCCTCACCACCTACGGCACCCTGCGCACCAGCGCACCCCGGCTGGCCGAGCAGGAGTGGGGGATGGTCGTCGCAGACGAGGCGCAGCACGTCAAGAACCCCTTCTCCGCCACCGCCAAGGCACTGCGCACGATCCCCACGCCCGCCCGGGTCGCCCTCACCGGCACCCCCGTGGAGAACAACCTCTCGGAGCTGTGGGCCCTGCTCGACTGGACGACCCCCGGCCTCCTCGGCCCCCTCAAGGCCTTCCGCTCCCGCCACGCGCGGGCCGTCGAGAACAGCGAGGAGATCGAGAACGAGGAGGCCGTCGAGCGCCTCGCCCGCCTCGTCAGGCCCTTCCTGCTGCGCCGCCGCAAGTCCGACCCCGGCATCGTCCCCGAACTGCCGCCCAAGACCGAGTCCGACCACCCCGTGGCCCTCACCCGCGAACAGGCCTCGCTCTACGAGGCGGTGGTCCGCGAGACCATGGCGCAGATCGAGGGCGCGGAGGGCATCGCACGCCGCGGGCTCATCATGAAGCTGCTCACCTCGCTCAAGCAGATCTGCAACCACCCCGCCCAGTACCTCAAGGAGCAGACGGCCAGGGGCGGCGGCACGGCCCGGCTCGCCGGCCGCTCCGGCAAGCTCGCCCTTCTCGACGAACTCCTCGACACGATCCTCGCCGAGGACGGCTCCGTGCTCGTCTTCACCCAGTACGTCTCCATGGCCCGGCTGCTCGCCGACCACCTCGCCGCCCGGGCGATCCCGGCCCAACTGCTCCACGGCGGAACGCCCGTGGCCGAGCGCGAGCGGATGGTCGACCGCTTCCAGTCCGGCGACGTGCCCGTCTTCCTGCTGTCGCTGAAGGCGGCGGGCACCGGACTCAACCTCACCCGGGCCGGCCATGTCGTCCACTTCGACCGCTGGTGGAACCCGGCCGTCGAGGAGCAGGCCACCGACCGGGCCTACCGCATCGGACAGACCCAGCCCGTCCAGGTCCACCGGCTGATCGCCGAGGGCACGGTGGAGGACACCATCGCCGAGATGCTGCGCGCCAAACGCGCCCTGGCCGACGCCGTCCTCGGCTCCGGGGAGGCCGCGCTGACCGAGCTGACCGACCGCGAGCTGGCCGACCTGGTCTCCCTGAGGAGGCCGTCATGAACCGCCGCAGCGGCTCCACGCCGCGCCCCGCCGCCGCCCGCCGGCCCGCGTCCGGGAGGTTCGCGGGCCCGCGCCACGACGACCTGCGCCGTACGTTCCCCGCCCTCGCCCCGCGCGAAGCACCGGACGGACGCTTCGCCGCCACCTGGTGGGGCAACGCCTGGGTGGAGGCCCTGGAGGACACCGCCCTCGACGAGGCGCGGCTGGCCCGCGGCAAGGCGTACGCCGGGCGCGGTCACGTCGACGCCATCACGGTCACCCCGGGCCGGGTCGTCGCCTACGTGCACGGCACACGCCCCCGCCCGTACCGCACCGAGATCCGGCTGCGGACGCTCGGCGACGACGGCTGGGAGCGGTTCCTGGACGAGGTCGCCGCCCGGCCCGACCACATCGCCGCCCTGCTCGACAAGGACGTCCCGCACGCCCTGGAGGCCGTCACGGGGCTGCTGCCCGCGCCCGGCGACCTCGTCCCCGACTGCTCCTGCCCGGACGACGGCTTCCCCTGCAAGCACGCCGCCGCCCTCTGCTACCAGTCGGCACGGCTCCTCGACGAGGACCCGTTCGTCCTCTTCCTGATGCGGGGCCGCGGCGAGCAGGAGATCCTCGCTGCCCTCACCCAGCGCAACGCGGCCCGCTCCGCCGCCGAGAAGACGGCGTCCGCGCCGCCGATGGCCACGGTCCCGGCCCGCACCGCCCTCGCGCCACAGACGGGCCACGCACTGCCACTGCTGCCCCCGCCCCTCCCCGTGCCCGACCGGCCCGGCCGCCCGCCCGTCTACCCTCCGGACCCCCACGCCCCCGACCCCCTCGCCCTGGACCTGCTCGCGACCGAGGCCGCCGCCCGCGCCCACACCTTCCTGGCCACCGGACACGACCCCGTCGCCGCGCTCACCCCCTGGCAGGACGCCGTCCGGCTGGCCGCCGCACACCCCGGCTCCGGACTCACCGCCTCCACCCGCGCGCTCTACCGCGAGCTCGCCTACGCCCTCGACCGCACCCCCACCGACCTGGCCCGCGCCGTCGCCGCCTGGCGTCAGGGCGGAGCCGCCGGACTCGCCGTCCTCGAAGAGCCCTGGGACCCGCCCGCAGGCCCCTTCGACCGCGCCCGCCCCGCCCTGCTCGCCGCCGACTTCCCGGCCTTCCGCCCCTGGCGCAACCGCCTGTCGACCCGCTCCCTCCAGCTCCGCTTCGGCCGCGACGGACTCTGGTACGGCTACGAGTCGGACGCCGACCGCGAGGACTGGTGGCCCCGCGGCACACCCGACGCCGACCCCGTCGGCGCACTCACCGATCTCCTCGGCCGCTGACGGATAGGGTGACGGAACGCGTCGATCGTCCGAAGGGGGAATGGTGGAAGCCGAGTTGGTGGCACTGGCCACGGCGGGGGCGACCGCGCTCGTGCAGCAGATGGTCGGCGACGGCTGGGAGCAGGCGCGGACCCGCGTCGCGGCGTTCTTCGCCGGACGCTTCGGCGCCGACCAGGAGTCGGTCGGCGCGGAACTGGAGCTCGTACGGGAGGAGCTGCTCGACGCGGAGCAGGGCGACGACGAGCAGGCCGCCGCCGATGCGCGGGCCGAAGCCCTGGCCGAATGGCGCGCCCGGATGCGCCGCACCCTCCGGGACGATCCCGAGGCGGCGGGCGAACTGCGCGTGATCCTCGCGGAGTTGGCCGGAGAGAGCTCCGCTGTGCCGACCGTCGAGGTGTCCAACACCATCACCGGCGGGGTCCAGCACGGCACGGTGGTGCAGGCCGGCACGATCGGCAGCCTGTCCATCGGCGGCGAAACCGGCCGGCCGGGCGACCGGACGGCACAGACACCGGCCGCGTCCCGGCGGGAATCCGCCGATGACTGACCACCGCGCAACGACAACCCTCTAGGGTGGGGCCGTGGTCGAGGAGACGCGCAACAGCGTGGGGGGACAGGCCCGGGTGGAGACACTCGTACAGGCCGGACGTATCGATCATCTGCACATCGCGCCGGCTCCGGCGTCCGCCGCCCATGGGCTGATGTCAGATCAGTTACCGCCCGAATGCCGCTCCTTCGTCGACCGCGACGAGGAGCGGAGCCGCCTGGCCGAAGCCCTCGCCCGCGAGGCGGACGGCGCCCCGCCCGCGCTGCGCCGCCCTTTCGTCGCCGTGATCAGCGGGGTGGGCGGCGTCGGGAAGACGACGCTCGGGACTCGGATGGCCCGCGGACTCCGCCGGGACCGCCCCGAGTACGAGGGCAACGTCCGCTATGTCGACCTGGACGACCACCGGGTGGACGGGGGAGCGGACCTCTCCGAGGCGTACGCCGAGCTGCTGCGCGGATTCGGCCTGCGCCCCGACGAGCTGGAGCGCAGGCTCGCCGCCCGCCGGAGCCAGTACCGCGCCCTGACCCAGCACCGGCCCATGGTCCTCGTGCTCGACAACGTCCGTACCGGAGCCGAGGTCGAAGCGCTGCTCCCCGCGTCCGGTGGCAGCGTCGTCCTCGCCATCGGCCGCCGTGCGCTGTACGAGATCCCGGGCGGCGCCGACCTCGAACTCCCCCTCACGCCTCTCGCAGGGCAGCACTCCCACGAGCTGCTGCGGACCATCGTGCGCGACGACCCCCGGTTCGCCGAGGAGACCGACGCCGCGGCCGAACTCGCCCGGATCTGCCAGGGGTTGCCCGCCGCCCTCGAAGTCGCCGCGCAATGGGTACGGCGCCACGGCAGCCGCCCGCTCGCCCGCCTCGCCGACCGGCTGGCCAGGGAGTGGAAGGAGAACGGGGTGCCGGAGGTGGAGGCGGTGTGGAACGCCGCGTACGAGGACCTGAGCCCCGATGCCGCCCGCCTCTACCGGCTGCTGGCCGTCCACCCCGGCCCCTACGTCGCCCCCGACGCGGCCGTCGCGCTCCACGGCGACGACGAGGAGTCGGCGTACGACGCGCTCGACGATCTGACGGCGTCCGGTCTGCTGCCCGCCGCCGGCCGGGGCGGACTCCACCGCATGCACGACCTGCTGCGTGACCACGCCGCCCGCCGGGCCCGGCGGGACGACCCCGACGGCACGGAGGCGGCGGCCGGCCGCACCCGGATCGTGCGCTGGTACCTGCGCCAGGCCCAGCGCGCCGACCGGCTGTGGGCCGGCGCGCGGCTGACCGTGGCGGACGAGGCGCCGGCCCTGCCCGGCGTACCGGACGTGGAGTGGGTCGGCGAGAGCGCGGGGCCGGACGCCCTGCGCTGGCTCGAAGCCCGGCGGCACGCGCTCTTCGGCGCGGTGCGGGACGCCCACCGGCACGGGATGGACGCCGAGACCTGGGCACTCTGCGAGCCGCTGTGGACCCACTTCCTCGACCACCAGCACTACGCCGACGTCATCGACGCGTTCACGGCGGGCCGGGACGCGGCGCGCCGGGCCGGCCACGCCGCCGCGCTCGTCCGGATGCGGTGCCAACTCGCCCGCCCCCTCTGGGAACAGGGCGAACTGGACGAGGCCGCGGCCGAGGTGGACGCGGCCGTCGCGGCCGCCGACGCGCTCGGCGGCTCGGACCGCGACCGCAAGCTCAAGGCGTCCGCACGGGAGTTCCGGGGCAAGGTCGCCACGATGCGCGGGGACTGGGCGGGCTCGATCCCCGACTTCGTCGCGTCACGCCGCATCCACGAGGAGATCCCCAACCCGTACGGGGCGATGCTCCAGACCTATCTCCTCGCCCGCTCGTACCGCGAACTGGGCGAGACGGCCACCGCCCTCGCCCACGCCCAGGAGGCGCACACCGCCGCCCGTGCACTGAAGCGGGCCCGGATGACGGCCCGGACCGGGCTCGAGCTGGGCCGCGCCCTCCACGCACTCGGCCGCAGCGAGGAGGCCGCCCCGCTCTACGAGGCGGCGCTGAACAGCGCCCGGGAGCGGCGCGCGACGCGCGAGGAGGCGGCGATCCTGGAGTTGATCGCGGCGCTCGACGAGGAGTCGGGCGACGCGTAGCCGGTCCGGGGTCAGCAGGGCCCGAGGCGAGGTGTGACGCGTACGGTGTGGCGTGAGCCGCCCACGAGGACGTCAAGGGTGGTGGCGGCGGGGACGGTACGGCCGGTCGCGGGGTCGTCGGCCGCGGACAGGTGGGCGTGCACCGCACTGAGCAGCGCCGTCGGGTCCACCGGGGCCTCCGAACCGAGACGGACGTCGTACAGGGACGCGCCGGGACGCCGGATCAGCCACCGGCCGGCGGCGGCCAGTGGCGCGGCGACGCTACGGCGCCCCGGGTACCGCTCCAGGACCCCCGCCGTCCACTCCTCCGCCGTCGCCCCCGCCGGCGCACCCGTGCCGGGCGTCGACCTGCGGAAGAGGAGGGCTGCGCTCTCCTGCTGACGGCGGGCGGCGAACTCCGCGTCGGCGGCCAGATGGTGGGCTTCGACATCGGCCCAGGCGGGATGCCGGCTGATCCGTACAGCCTCCCCCTCCCGGCGAGCGTGCACCGCGAAGGCGTACGGGGTGCGAGCGGTGCTCTCCGGCAGCGGGAGCGGCGCCGGTTCGGCGGGGTACGGCGGCGGATCGAGCCCGAGCAGCCGGTACACCTCGGTCCGCAGCAGCTCCAGCGCCTCGCCCGGCCGGGCGAACGCGGCGCCGGCAGTCGCCCGCGACGCGCCGGGCCGATGCGCGCGTACGAGAGCGTCGAGGTCCGCCGCCCCGCCGAGGACCCCGGCCCGGCCGAGGAGTTCGGCCATCGGGCTGCCCGGGATCAGTTCGTCGCCGCCCTGGCACGCGGCGACGACCGGCCGGTCGAGGGCCGCGGCGTACAGCGCCGTCGAACCGTGGTCGGTGACGACGGCGTCGGCCGCGACGAGCAGCGCGCCCCACTCCTCGTACGGCCGTGACAGCACCAGACCCGCGTCCAGCTCCGGGCCGAGGCTCTCCAGCAGGTCGTACGCGCCGCGCTCGCTGTGCACGTTGGGATGGAGGACGAGCGCGACCTGCCAGGCGTCGTACGGGAGGTGTCCGGCGAGCTCGCGGACGAGCCCGGGGCGCCGGGCCGCCAGGGACTCCGGGCCCCAGGTGGAGACGACCACGACCAGCCGCCGTGCACCGGTCGCGAGGGCTGTCCGGTACCGGTCGCGGCGGCCGACGGATTCGAGGATCCGGTCGAGCGTCGGATCCCCGACGACCACGCCCCGCTCGGCGGCGGCGGGCGCCTCCGCGGCGAGCCGGTCGAGTTGGCGGGGGTGGGCGAGCGCGTGTACGTCCGCGAGCGGCCGTCCCTCGTGGAGGAGGAAGAGCCCGTCGAGGCCGGAGGCGGAGTCGGCGGTGCCCTCCTGGGGCAGGGACTTGTTGAATCCGGCGCCGTGCGGGAGGAGTACGAGCGGCCCGCCGAGCGCGGACAGTTCGCCCTTGGGGCTGGCGGCGAGCACGAGGTGGTGTCCGCCCGCGCACGCCTGGCTCCAGGGGACGGTTCTGGCGCCGGCCCGTTCTATCGCGGCGAGGGCGTCGACGCCGAACTCGGACCCGGGGACGAGCACGAAGCGGCGGCTGATCCGGGCGTCACCGCGGAAGACCGGGGCGACATCGAGGAGCCGGTGCAGCGCGGCGGCCGACCGCGCCGCGAAGAGCACGGTCCTCCGCTGCCCGCTGCCCGCTGCCCGCTGCCCGCTGCCCGCTGCCCGCTGCCCGCTGCCCGCTGCCCGCTGCCCGCTGCCCGCTGGGTAAGTGTTCATCCTACGTTGTTCGGATATGCCAGATATGCCGTTTGGCTCAATTGCCCTTGCAATCGAAGGCGGTTCCACGGCTTCCGGCGACATGCGGGCGATCGTACGGCAGGGGTTGCCCTGGTCGTTCGCCGTCATTCCCACTCGATGGAGTGAAACACGCCAACGGCCTGATCCGGCCTCGCCAGGATCGCGTTAAGTGCGGTACGGGCGCTTGCCCGTGAATACTCCGGAAGGCAGGAAGCCATGAGGCAGATTCGCCGAAGTGGTCTGGCCACACTGATGGTCACGGGTGGCGCGCTCGCGCTGTCGGCGGGTGCCACGCACGCCGACTCCGGTGCGCAGGGCGCCGCCGTCGGTTCGCCGGGCGTGGGCTCCGGCAACGCCGTTCAGCTGCCGGTGCACTCCCCGGTCAATGTCTGCGGGAACACCGTCAACGTCGTCGGTCTGCTCAACCCGGCCTTCGGCAACCGCTGTGAGAACACGAGCGCGTCCGACGACGGGTACGGATCGGACGCCGACGGCGGCGGCCGGATCCACAAGGACCTGCCCGGCACCCCGCACAACGGCGGGCAGAACGGCGGGGGCGGCTCCCACGGCGACGGCTCCTACGGCGGATCGCACGGCGGATCGCATGGCGGCTCCTCCAACGGCGGCGGCGCCACCGCCGAGGGACGCGCGCAGGGCTCGCCCGGCGTGATCTCCGGCAACGGCGTCCAGCTGCCGATCGACCTCCCGGTCAACGTGAGCGGCAACTCGGCCAACGTCGTCGGCGTCGGCAACCCGGTCTTCGGCAACACCGCCCTCAACGGCCCCGCCAAGCCCGGGCAGCCCGGCGAGGAGCCGAAGCCGCACGTGCCGCCGAAGCCGCTGCCCTCCCCGGTCACCGACACCGGAACCGGAACCGGCACCGGCACGGACACCGGCACCGGCACGGACACCGACACCGACACCGAGGCGCCGGCCCCCGCGCCCGGCCCGCAGACCAGCTCGGTCGCGCTCGCCGAGACGGGCTCGGACCTGATCGGCTACGCGGCCCCGGCCGGCGCAGCCCTGCTGCTGGGCGGCGCGCTCGTGTACCGCCGGGCGCGTCGCATGGGCGCCCAGGTCTGAGCCCTCCCGCACGGGTCCTTCCGGTTCTCACCCAGGGCGCCAGGCCCGGAGCACCGCCTCGATGGCGGGTGCGACTCTCGTCCGGGCCTGGTGCCGCGGAACCCCGCGCATGAGCAGTGAGTCGTAATCGGTGTCGACATGCCGTACGGCGGCCCGCACCGCGGCCGTGACCGCGCCCCGGTCGAGCGCCCGCCCCGCCGCCGTACGTCCCACCCGGCCGCTGCCCTTCTGCGAGGCGTGGGCCGCGATCTCCGCCGCCCGGTCCACGGGGCAGCGCGGAAAGAGCCGCAGGATCTCGGCCTCCAGCGCCGCCGTGACCTCGGCGTCCCGCTCTGCCCTGCGCGCCGCGTCCCGCGCCCGCCGCCGGGCCCGCGCCTCCGCGTCCGCCAGGCAGGCCGCCTCCGCCCGGACGAGCGCGGCCTCCTCGACGAGCAGCCCCTGACGTTCGTACCGGGTACGGCGCCGTTTGTGTCGTACGACCACCGCCCACAGCGCGCTCCCCTCCCGCGCCCGGCGGGTGAGGGCGGTGTCCCCGCGGCGCAGGAACACCAGATGGCCCAGGTCGGCGCAGTCCAGGCAGACAGGTGCGTTGAACTCGACGATCATCCGCTCCAGGGGCCCCTGGAGGCACTCCGAGCAGCGGCGGCGCTTGAGCGGTTCGACGACGACGGGCGCGACCAGGTCCATGGCGGTCTCCTCAGCGCACGCCGGGGGCTGCCGCGGCGATGAACCGACAAGGAAAAACAGTTCGATTCGCTGCCCCGGCCCGGCTAGGGTCCGTCGCGTGGCAACGAAACTCAATCAGATCATCGCAGTGGAGAAGGGCGTCAAGTCCAGGGCGCAGCAGGACCTCACCGCGGCGCATCACGGGCTGCAGAAGCCGGCTCTGCTCGCCGGCATCTCCCGTACGTACCAGCCGAAGGACGAGGAGGGCGAGCAGCTTCCGCCCGAGTCCACGCTGGTGCAGGTCAAGGCCGAGGACGTACTGCGGGACACCGCACGGGCGTTGACGCGGCTGTTCGATGTGACCGCCACCAAGGACTGGGCCAACTGCGAGGCGCGCGCCGACGTCACCGTCGACGGGCGCGTGCTGGTGAGCCAGGTGCCCGTCGCGTACCTCCTCTTCCTGGAGAAGCAGCTGACGGACATCAACACCTTCGTCCGCAAGCTGCCTGTCCTCGACGCGGCCGAGTCCTGGACGCAGGACCCGTCGACGGACGCGTGGAAGACCGAGGTCGTGCGCACGGTGCGGACGAAGAAGGTGCCGCGCAACCACGTCAAGGCGGAGGCGACGGACAAGCACCCGGCGCAGGTCGAGGTGTACTACGAGGACGTGCCGGTCGGTTACTGGACCACCGTCAAGTTCTCCGGCGCGCTGCCCGCCCGGCGGGTGAACGAGCTCCTGGAACGGGTGGAGAAGCTCCAGCAGGCGGTGAAGTTCGCCCGCGAGGAGGCGAACAGCGCCGAGGTCACCGACCAGCGGGTCGGCGACGCCGTCTTCGGCTACCTTTTCGGGTAACGGGAGACACCCATGAACTCCCCGGCCACAGAACACGGTCGGGGTGCGCGAGGAGCGCAAAGCTGAAGCTGAGACGTGTCGTGAATGCGCGGCCCTTCTGACAAGGGTCGCGTTCAAACTCAGACTATTGCTCCAGATTCAGCATTCGCCGCTCATCGCCGGATCGACCGGGCCCGGGCCCTGGTGCGTCGAAATGCCAGTTCGAATCTGGTCCGCCGAGCTCGATCGGCGGTGGTCCAATGGCAGGACGCGACGCAATGACGACTGACCCGGGCTCTCAAGTGTGCCGGCGTGTGATGTGAGTGGCATCGACAGGGTCCGGGGGCAGGCTACGCCCTCGGACCCGCTCCTTTTCCCCGCGGCTGTCTACTGCCGGTAGCCGCTCAGGAAGCGGCCGATGCGGCTGATCGCGGCGTCGAGATCGTCGGCGTACGGCAGCGTCAGGATGCGGAAGTGGTCCGGACGCGGCCAGTTGAAGCCGGTGCCCTGCACGACCTGGATCTTCTCGCGCAACAGCAGGTCGAGGACGAACTTCTCGTCGTCGTGGATCCTGTGCACCTTCGGGTCGAGGCGCGGGAAGGCGTAGAGCGCGCCCTTCGGCTTCACGCAGGAGACGCCGGGGATCTCGTTGAGCTTCTCCCAGGCCTTGTCGCGCTGCTCGTGGAGCCTGCCGCCCGGGGCGGTGAGCTCGTGGATCGACTGCCGGCCGCCGAGCGCGGCCTGAATGGCGTACTGGGCAGGGGCGTTGGGGCACAGCCGCATGGAGGCCAGCATCGTCAGGCCCTCCAGATAGCTCTTCGCGTGCTGCTGCGGGCCGCTGACGACCAGCCAGCCGGAGCGGAATCCCGCCACCCGGTACGTCTTGGAGAGCCCGCCGAAGGTGAGGACGACGAGATCCGGGGCGAGGGAGGCGGCCGGGTAGTGCACGGCCTCGTCGTAGACGATCTGGTCGTAGATCTCGTCGGCGAAGACCATCAGGCCGTGGCGGCGGGCGAGGTCGAGGATGCCCTCGACGATCTCCCGCGGATAGACCGCGCCCGTGGGGTTGTTGGGGTTGATGATGACGACCGCGCGGGTGCGGTCGGTGATCTTCGCGGCCATGTCGTCGAGGTCCGGGTACCAGTCGGCCGACTCGTCGCAGAGGTAGTGCACGGCCTTGCCGCCCGCGAGGGTGGTCACCGCCGTCCACAGGGGGAAGTCGGGGGCGGGGATCAGCACCTCGTCGCCGTCCTCCAGGAGCGCCTGGACGGCCATGGAGACCAGCTCGGAGACTCCGTTGCCGAGAAAGACGTCGTCGACGCCGACCTCCGGCAGGCCCATGGCCTGGTAGCGCTGGGCGACGGCGCGCCGGGCGGAGAGGATGCCGCGGGAGTCCGTGTAGCCATGGGCCTTCGGGAGCATCCGGATCATGTCCTGGACGATCTCCTCGGGCGCCTCGAAGCCGAAGAGCGCCGGGTTGCCGGTGTTGAGGCGCAGGACGCTGTGGCCGGCCTCCTCCAGGGCGTTGGCGTGCTCGATGACCGGGCCGCGGATCTCGTAGCAGACCTCGCTCAGCTTGCTCGACTGCCGGAACTCCATGCGACGACCTCCCCAGAAGGATTGATGCTTGGTTTTACCAAGTTCGAGCTTGGAAAGTCCAACAACTTGTCTAGACTGCGTCGCATGCCACGTCGCCGAAGCTATGACCAGTACTGCGCCGCTGCCCGTGCCCTCGACGTCGTCGGCGACCGCTGGACGCTGCTGATCGTCCGCGAACTCCTCGCCGGGCCCCGCCGCTACACGGATCTGCACGCCGATCTCCCGGGCGTCAGCACGGACATGCTGGCCGGCCGCCTCAAGGACATGGAGGGCGCCGAACTCGTCACGCGCCGCCGCCTGCCGCCACCCGTCTCGGCGTACGTGTACGAGCTCACGCCGCGCGGGCGCGAACTGCTGCCCGTCCTGCGGGCCCTGGCCGAATGGGGCGCGCCCGCCCTGGACGAGCCCCGGCCGACCGACGCCGTGCGCGCCCACTGGTTCGCGATCCCGCTGCTGCGCGCCCTGGAGGGCGTCGTGACGGGAGTGGTGCAAGTGACCCTGGACGAGGGTGCGTTCCATGTACGGGTCGGGGGCGACGGGGCCGCCTCGTACGCCGACGGACCGGCGGAGGCCCCCGACGCGCACCTGTGGACGGACACGGCGACCTGCCGGGCCCTGGCGAGCGGGGAGCTGACGCTCACGGAGGCGTGCGCGGCGGGGCGGGCACGACTCGACGAGTCGGTCGGCGCGACGGGCTGACCGGCAGACCAGCCGAGACCGGACTACCTACCGGCTACCGGCTCACTGGTCGATCCCGTTTCTCCGTGGTGCTGTTCCTAAACTCGAGCCCGTGCGATTCGAAGCGATCACCTGGGAGCGGCTCTCCGAGCGCCTGGCCGCGCATGTGCACGGGGCGAGCCCCGGCGACGGAGGTGCCTGGCTCAAGGTCGGGATCGACGGGGCGCCCGCGGCGCCGACCGAGGAGACCGCCGAGCGGGTCGCCGAGGCGCTGCGGCTGCTCGGGCGGTCCGTGCTCGTCGTCGGTACCGGGGGGTTCCTGCGGCCCGCGTCGCTCCGCTACGAGTACGGGAAGCGGGACCCCGACGCGTACTACAGCGGCTGGGTCGACACCGGGGCTCTGTGGCGCGAGGTGTTCGGGCCCGTGGAGGCGGGCGGCAGCGGGCGTGTGCTGCCGGACCTGTGGGATCCCGTCACCGACCGCGCCACCCGCAGCCCCTACGTGGAACTGCCGCCGGGCGGAGTCCTCGTGGTGCACGGCCCGTTCCTCCTCGGGCACTGGTTCCCCTTCGACCTGACCGTGCATCTACGGCTCTCGCCCGGCGCTCTCGCGCGCCGCAGCGAGGACCCGTGGATCCTGCCCGCCTTCGAGCGGTACGAGAACGAGGTCGGCCCGTCCGAGGCCGCCGACGTGGTCGTCCGCGCCGACGACCCGCGCCACCCGGCGTGGACAGGCCTTCCCGGCTAGGCCGACGGCGGCCGACCGCCACCACCCGGCCTTCCCGGCTAGGCCGACGGCGGCCGACCGCCACCACCCGGCCTTCCCGGCTAGGCCGACGGCGGCCGACCGCCCACCACGGTGACCGCCTCCGCGCCGGCCCGGCAGCCGGCCTCGGCCGCCTCCAGCGCTTCCGCGCCCGCGAGCCGGGCCGCGAGGAACGCCCCCGTGAACGCGTCGCCCGCGCCCGTCGAGTCCACCGGCCGTACGTCCTGAGCCGCGACACGGCCCGTCACCGCGCCCGCCTCGGCGACCAGCGCGCCCCCGGCGCCCAGGGTGACCGCCACGAGCGGGAACGTACGGCTCAGCGTCACCGCCGCCTCCGCCGGCTCGGCGCAACCCGTGAGCAGCCGGGCCTCGTCGGCGTTCGGGAACAGCGCGTCCACGCCCCGCGCGGCCGCCAGGAACCGGTCCGGCCCGAGCTGCTTCAGGAACCCCGCGGACGCCGGGTCCACGCTCACCGGAACCCCCGCCTCCCGCGCGCCCCGCAGCGCCCTCAGGGCAGTGGCACGGCTCGACTCGGCGAAGAAGAGGTACCCGGAGAGATGGAGGCACGCCATCCCGTCGAGGAACGTGTCGGCCCATTCGGCGGGGGAGATCCGCAGTGCCGCGCCGCTGTCGGTCAGGAACGTGCGCTCGGCGTCCGCGTCGACCAGGGAGATCACCGTCGCCGTGCCGACCTGCCCGTCCTGGATCAGCATCGGTCGCACGCCCGCCCGGCGGAGCGCCCGGTCGTGCCACGCCGCCTCGTCCGTGCCGACCCGGCCGAGCAGCCCCACCGGCCGGCAGCCTGAACGCGCCGCCCAGCAGGCGACGTTGGCCCCTGCCCCGCCCGGCAACCGCCGGATCTCGGCGGCCGTGTCGGTCGCCGGCTCCAGGGGTGTCCGGTGCCGGGCGACGATGTCGGTGACCACGTCGCCGACGACCAGAAGACCGCTCATATGCCGTCTTCCGCGTACGCCGAGGCGATCCGCGCCGCGAGCCGCACATTGCCGCGCACCGCCGCCAGGTTCGCCTCCAGGGACGCCCCGTCGGTGTGCACCGTCAGATACTCGAGCAGGAACGGCGTCACGGCCTGCCCGCTGATCCCCTTCTCCTTCGCCGCCGCGAGGCCCTGCGCGAGGACCCGGTCGTGCAGTTGGGGATCCAACTGCTCGGCCACCGGTACCGGGTTGGCGACGATCATCCCGGAATACGGCTCGCCCAGCTCGTCCCGGGCCCGTATCACGCCCGCCACCTCCTCGGGCGTCCGCAGCGTCCAGTCGACCGGCTCGCCGGAGGAGGCCAGATAGAACCCGGGGAAGTACTCCGTTCTGTACCCCACCACCGTCACACCCAGCGTCTCCAGACGCTGCAGCGTCGCCGGGACGTCGAGGATCGACTTGACCCCCGCGCACACCACCGTGACCCCGACCCGGGAGAGCAGCCGCAGATCCGCCGACTCGTCCTGCGTCTCGGCCCACTCCCGGTGCACCCCGCCGAGCCCGCCGGTCGCGAAGACCCGGATGCCGGCCGCGTCCGCCAGCCACGCCGTCGCGGAGACCGTCGTCGCCCCCGTCGCCCCGGTCGCGAGCGCCGGAGCCAGGTCGCGGTGGCCCAGCTTCCGTACCGCTGGGTCCTCCGCGATCCGGGTCAACCCGTCCTCGTCGAGCCCGACATGGGCCACGCCGTCGATCACCGCGATCGTCGCGGGCACGGCGCCCCCGTTCCGTACCAGCGCCTCCAGCTCGCGGGCCACCGCCAGATTGCGCGGGCGCGGCAGGCCGTGAGCGATGATCGTGGACTCCAGCGCGACGACGGGCCGGCCCTCGTGGAGCGCCTCCCGCACCTCTTCGGACACGTGTGTGGACATGTCCCATTTCTGGCGCGACCACGGACCACTCAAACCTCGGTGGCGAGCTTCAGCCACAGCGGGGCAGTCCGGGCAGCCGCCCCGCGTCGACCACCTGGATCACCGGCCGGGACCCGGGGGCCTTGGCGTTGCCCACGCTGTACGAGACGGCCAGCGCGCCGCCTCTGGCCTGCGCGTAGCCGTACGCCGGAGTGATCCGTGCGTACGAGCCCGAGCCGAGGTCCAGGGCGTAGGAGGTCTCCGGGGTGCGCCAGGTGACCAGGCGGCCGCTGATCCGCAGCTGGTCCATGCCGTCGACGGCCGGGGAGGTCGTCACGACCGCCGTCGGCCGCGCGTCTCCCGTCCGCCACACCATCAGCCGGGGCGCGGTCTCGCCCTCCACCCACGCCCAGGTCCCGCCTCTTCCGCCCTTCCCGCCTGCCCCGCCGTCGGAGACGACGGAGCGGATGTCCCGGAGCGCGGCGAGCGGGCCGGGCAGCGCGGCGGGCCGCCCGTCCACGAGGGAGACCGCGGCCAGCCGGGTGCCGGAGCCCGCGGACTCGCGCCACACCAGCAGCCCGCCCGCCGCGAACGGGGCGTCCAGCACGCCCGTGTGCAGCGCGCGGTGTGCGCCGCCCGAGGCAGGCGCCGCGTACACCGTCGCCTTGCCGCCACCGACGCCCTGCGCCCAGTGGACCGTGCCGTCGCGGACGACGGGCTGGGGGAGCGGTCCTGGCGCGGTGGAACGGGCGAGCCGCCGGGACGAGCCCGTCTCGGCGTCCCACACGTAGAGACTCCAGGGGCTGTCCAGTGTCCGTCCTTCCAGGACGGCGAACGCGGCCCACCGGCGGCCGTCGAAGTCGGCCGAGAGCATCTGGTGCTCGACGGGATCGGCGAGGGCGAGCAGGGCGCGGGGCGCGCCGCCTGCGCGTACGAGCGCGGCGCGCCGCCGGTCGCCGCCGGTGAGCTGGACGGCCGTCCAGCCGGGTCCGGTGTCGGTGAGGGCCGCCCGCTCACCGGCCGGGGTCCGCAGCTCGCCCGCGTCGAGCGCGGAGCGCCAGGCGGCGGGCAGCTCCACCTCGCACGCGGCGGCGAGCGCGCTCGGTCGCGGCTGCGCCGGGGTGGAGGCCCTGTCCGGCATCGGATCCGGGCCGGACCGCGCCGACGAGCATCCCGAGAGAAGGACACCCGTCAGCAGCAGGGCGAGGGTCCGGGCCCGGCCGGGGGAGGACCGGCCCGGGGAGGACCCGACGCGGGAGGAGGAGGGCCTACCAGACGTAACCACGGCCGCCCATGATGGTGGTGATGGTGTCGGACGAGATGTGCGCCGACTTGGGGACGGAACCCGCCCACGAGATGACGCTCGTGCTCACCCCGCCCACCGGGTCGAGGTAGTTGACCTGTCCGGCGGCGGTGTCCGTGTTGTAGCCGTCTATCGCGACCCAGTGGAATATCTCGATGTTGGGGTGGCCGACGAGGTGGGGCCCGCCCGGCACCTCCCAGGCGTTGCCCGCTATCGCGTAGTCGTTGTCGGTGTCGTGGGTGATGTGCTGCCTGAAGGTGGCCTTGTCTGTGGCGGTCGGGGTGTACGGCAGCGCTCGCGGCACGTAACCGGCGCCGGGCAGACGGTAGTTCAGGGCGTCGGCCATCGGGTAGCCCGTAGGGCTGGGGACGTTGATGTTGATGCCGTACCAGGCGGTGCCGCTGGAGTTCGTCCTGAGGAGGGTCGCGGCGTCCTGCTGCGAGCGGCCGGCTACCTCGTCACTGGCGGACTGGGTGATCACGAGGGTGGCCGGGCCGCACCAGTACGAGGTCTTCTGCGACTGGTGGAGGCCCCCGGAGAGCTTGTAGCCGGCGAGCGCCGCCCGGGTGCGGAGGCTCTCGTACGCTCTGGTCGCCTCCGCGTGCTTGGCGTCGCTCAGTCTCCGCTGCTCCGGGGTGAGGCGCTGCGGGCCGAGGGTGTCGTGCGCGGCCTTGTACGAGGCGCCCGGGGCCATCGGCTCGGGGGCACCCGGTCCAGCTGCGGCCTGGGCCGCGGGGGCGGCCGCGAGGGCGGCGGCGACGGCCGCCAGCAGTACGGCTTTGCGGCGGGCTTTGCGGCGGGCTTTGTGAGGGGGGCAGGCGGACGCGGGCATCGCACTCTCCTGTCTGAGGTGGGGGAGGAGTTCAGGGGGAGTTTGACGCGCACACGCCAGGCTCGACAGGGGGCTCGGCGGAATCCCCCCGACCAACATTGGGTGCACCAAAGGCGCCTCCCGTGACCAGCGGGGACATCGGTCCGTAACCTGCTCCGCCGGCCCGGTTTTCGGCCGTAGGAGGCTGTTGCGCCTGCCTCGGCGACGTATGCCTATGAGCGGTTCCGCCCCCGAGGGGGCCGAGGTGTCCATCTGCCACTTCTACGACGGCCTCGCGGTCGGCCACGACCTGACGTACGCCGAGTGGGGGCCTCGGCGAGTCGACTCTTCCAGCCGGTCCTGGCCGTGGGGCGGCCCTCGGCCCCCGCTACAGTCACCGCCCATGACGACACATGACCAGGCCTCCTTCGCCGTCCACATCCCCGACGCGGAGCTGGAGCCCGAGCCGCTCGACCCCGACCAGATCGTCTCCGGCAGGCCCGAGGTGACCGGCAAGGTCCTCTGGGAGTCCGCCGACGGCAAGCAGGTACGCGGCATCTGGCAGATCACCCCCGGAGTCGTGACCGACACCGAGGCAAATGAGCTCTTCGTCGTCGTCAGCGGGCGCGCCACCGTCGCCGTCGAGGGCGGTGCCACGCTGGAGATCGGGCCCGGTGACGCGTGCGTGCTGCGCGAGGGGGACCGGACCACCTGGACGGTCCACGAGACGCTGCGCAAGGCGTACCACATCAGCATCTGAACTCCCGGGCGCCAAGAGGGAGTCGAAGGTCTGGTAGGAAGGTTTCCTGTCGGCTACCATCCCGGGCAGCGGCTTGGCGCGGCGCCCGATTCCCATGGGCGTGACGCGCTCAGCGAGAGCTCTGACCCGGCCGCGTAGCAACCGCCTGCCCCGGCGGGTGCTCTGCACCGGTGTCCAGCTCTCGCCGACCCCTCAGGCCAGGGAGCCCAGGTATGCGCCTGTACGCCTCCGCCCCACCCCGTCGCACCACGACCCTTCTCCTCACCGCCGTCCTGCTGCTGATCGGCGGCCTCCTCCTCGCCCACCCCGGGTGGGCCGGCGCCGCCGCCGACCCGCTGATCTCCCGTGGCAGGGCCGCCACTTCCTCCTCCGTCGAGGACTCCACCCTCGGCCCGGCCAAGGCCTTCGACGGCGACCCAGCCACCCGCTGGGCCAGTGCCGAGGGCGCCGACCCGCAGTGGATCAAGGTCGACCTCGGTTCCGCCGCCGCCGTCTCGCGCGTACGCCTCTCCTGGGAGGCCGCCCATGCCAAGGCGTACCGCGTGGAGATCTCCGCCGACGGCGCCACCTGGACCCGGCTCGCCACCGAGACCGCCGGCAACGGCGGCACCGACGACTGGACCGGCCTCGGCGGCAAGGGCCGCTTCCTCCGCGTGTACGGGACCGTACGCGGCACCTCGTACGGCTACTCCCTCTACGAAGTAGAGGTCTACGGCATCCTCGACGGCGGGCCCCCGCCCTCCCGTGCCTTCACCGTCGTCGCGGCCGGCGACATCGCCGCCCAGTGCACCGCCTCCAGCAGCTCCTGTGCCCATCCCAAGACCGCGGCCCAGGCCCGGCGGATCAATCCGACGTTCTATCTGACGATGGGCGACAACCAGTACGACGACGCCCTGCTCTCCGACTTCCGCGCCTACTACGACAAGACCTGGGGCGCCTTCAAGGACAAGACCCGTCCCGTGCCCGGCAACCACGAGACGTACGACCCGGCAGGACCGCTCGCCGGCTACAAGGCCTACTTCGGCGCCATCGCGTACCCGCAGGGCAAGCCGTACTACAGCTACGACGAAGGCAACTGGCACTTCATCGCCCTCGACTCCAACTCCTTCGACGACCCCACCCAGATCCAGTGGCTCAAGGACGACCTCGCCCGGAACACCAAGGGCTGCGTCGCCGCCTACTTCCACCACCCGCTGTACTCCTCCGGCGGTCACGGCAACGACCCCGTCTCCAGGCCCGTCTGGCAGATCCTCTACGGCGCGAAGGCCGACCTCGTCCTCAACGGGCACGACCACCACTACGAGCGCTTCGCCCCGCAGGACCCGTACGGACGGGCCACGGCCGACGGCATCGTCGAGATCGTCGGCGGCATGGGCGGCGCCGAGCCCTATCCGATCGAGACCGTCCAGCCCCACTCCCAGAAGCGGATCAGCGGGCCCTACGGCGTACTGAAACTGGACTTCACCGACACGACGTACACCTGGCAGTACGTCGGCACCGACGGCCAGGTCAAGGACTCCGGCCCGACCTACACCTGCCACTGATGTACCTCGCGACCACAGGTCGCCCGGACGCGCCGCCGCCCCGCACCGGGGCCCGGCGGCGCGTCTCCGGCACCGTCCTCGCGCTCGGCACGGTCAGCCTGGTCACCGACGTCTCCTCGGAGATGGTGACGGCCGTCCTGCCCCTCTACCTCGTCCTCGGACTCGGTCTCACCCCGCTCCAGTTCGGCTTCCTGGACGGCCTGTTCACCGGCGCCACCGCCCTCGTACGGCTCCTCGGCGGCGCCGCGGCCGACCGCGGCGGCCGCCACAAACGCGTCGCCGGACTCGGCTACGCCCTCTCCGCCTGCTCCCGCCTCGGCCTCCTCCTCGCGGCTGGCGCGCCGGGCCTGATCGCGGCGGCGCTCGCGGGCGACCGGCTCGGCAAGGGCATCCGTACCGCCCCGCGCGACGCACTCATCACCCTCAGCGCGCCGCCCGAGGACCTGGGCCGCGCCTTCGGCGTCCACCGCGCCATGGACACCACCGGCGCCCTGCTCGGCCCGCTCGCCGCGTTCGCCCTGCTGTGGGCGACAGCGGACGCGTACGACGCGGTGTTCGTCGTGAGCTTCTGCGTCGGAGCACTCGGCGTGCTGCTCCTCGTGGTGCTGGTGCCGGGAAGCCGGGCGGGTCTCGGTGGAGGCGGTGGCCCGCGTCCACGGCCGGGCTCGCTGTTCGCCCCGCTGCGCTCCCCTGCGTACCGGCGGATCCTCGGCGCCACCGCCCTGCTCGGCGCCGCCACCGTCGGGGACGCGTTCGTCTATCTGCTGCTCCAGCGGCGCTTCGACCTGGCCGTCACCTGGTTCCCGTTCCTGCCCCTGGGCGCGGCGGCCTGCTATCTGCTGCTCGCCGTCCCGGCCGGCCGCCTCGCCGACCGCGTGGGACGGCGCCGCCCGTTCCTGTACGGGCACGGGGCCCTGCTCCTCGCGTACGGACTGCTGCTCGTCCCCGGCCCCGGACCGCTCCTGACCGGTCTCGTCCTCGGGCTGCTCGGGGTCTTCTACGCGGCCACCGACGGGGTCCTGATGGCGCTGACCGGGCCGCTGCTGCCGGCGGGTCGGCGCGCCGGCGGACTGGCCCTCGTCCAGACCGCCCAGGCCCTGGCCCGGCTGGCCGCCGCCACCGGCTTCGGGGCCGCCTGGACGGTCTGGGGCCCGTCGACCGCGGTCGTCCTGGCGCTCGCCGGTCTCGCGGCGGCTCTTGTCTGTGCCTGGCGCCTGCTGCCCGACGCCCCACTTTGGTCCTCGGCTTCGTCTGCGGAAGGGTCTCCCACATGACCGCCACCGCCCGCTTCTGGGTGCTTGTCCTCGCCGTGCTCCTGCTGGGCGGCGGGGCGACGGCCTACACCCTCCGGGCCGCGGAGCGCCCCGCCGTACAAGGCGGCGACCCCGCCTTCACGCTCGACGGCGCCGAAGGACGCCTCTTCGTCCGGGACACGGCGAGCGGCCGCATCAGCCGCCTGGAACCGAGCGCCCCGCCGGAGTACCGCACGGCCGGCGGGCCCCGGTGCGACCGCTTCCACGCCGCCGGGCCCACCGCGCTCTGCCTCCAGCGACGCCCGGGCGTGCCGGCCCGCTCGTATGCGATCGTCCTCGACCGGCGGCTGCGCGAACTGCGCCGGATCGCGCTCCCCGGCATCCCCAACCGGGCCCGGGTCTCCGCCTCGGGCCGGATGCTCGCCTGGACCATGTTCGCGACCGGCGACTCCTACGCCGCCTCCGCGTTCTCGACCCGGACGTCGATCCTCGATCTGCACACGGGCTATCTCGTGAAGAACATGGAGCAGATCCCGCTCACCCTCCACGGCCGTCGCCACCACGCGCCCGACGTCAACTACTGGGGCGTCACCTTCGCCCGCGACGACAACCGCTTCTACGCCACCGTGGCGACGAGGGGCCGCACCTACCTCGTCGAGGGGGACATGCGGAAATGGTCGGCCCGCGCCCTGCGCGAGAACGTCGAGTGCCCGTCACTATCACCGGACGGCACCCGGATCGCCTTCAAGAAGAAGGTCTCCGACGATCCGAACGCGCCCTGGCGGCTGTACGTCCTCGACCTCCGCACCCTGCGCGAGCACCCGCTCGCCGAACACCGCAGCATCGACGACCAGGCGCTCTGGACGGACGACGGCACCCTCGCGTACGCCCACGAGGGCGCCGTGTGGACCGTTCCCGCCGATGGGACAGGCGCGCCACACCGACTGGCGTCCGGTGCGACATCTCCAACGGTCCTGCGCTGAAGACCGGATCCAGGATCTTGGATATCGGATCCAAGATCCAAGATCCAAGATCCAAGATCCAAGATCCGATATCCCATATCCGATTCCCGTACGGATCCGGTCAGGCAGCCCGCCGCAGCACACTCCGTACCGCCAGCGCCGCCATCGGCAGCAGCAGACACGCTCCCACCGCGTTCAGCCAGCCGTAGCCCGCACGGGCCACGATCAGCCCTGCCATCAGGCCGCCGAGGCCGGCCGCCGTGTTCATGATGAAGTCCGAAAGGCCCTGCGCCGCGGCCCTGGCTGCCTGCGGAACGGAGTCCGTGAGCAGTGCTGAGCCCGACACCAGGCCCGCCGACCAGCCCAGGCCGAGGACGAAGAGGCCCGCCGCGGTCTGCCCGTGGTTCGGACCCGCCGTGCCCGCGAGCAGCGCCGCCAGGGAGAGGAGCCCGACCGCGAGCCCGATGACGGAGATCCGGCCGAGACGGTCCGACAGCCAACCCATGACGGGGGAGAAGGCGTACATGCCGGCGATGTGCCCGCTGATCACGAGGCCGATCAGCTGGATCCCGGCCCCGTGATGGCTCAGTGCCACCGGGGTCATCGACATGATCGAGACCATCGCGGTCTGCGAGACGGCCACCGTCACCAGCGCGAGACGGGCTTTCGAGGACTTCCGTACGGCCCGCATCCCCGCCCGCAGCGAGCGGGCGTCGGCCTCCTGGTTCTCCTCCGGACCGGCCAGGGCGCGGGCCGTCAGCAGCGGGTCGGGGCGCAGCAGCAGCGTCACCATGAGCGCGGCGACCAGGAAGACGCCGGCCGCCCAGACGAAGGGCCCGGCGGCCGCCGGGATGCCGAGGCCCTCCACGCTCTCCCCGGCGGGCGCGGCGATGTTGGGGCCGAGGACGGCGCCGATGGTCGTGGCCCAGACGACGGTGGAGATGGCCCGCGCCCGGCGGTCCGGTTCGGCCAGGTCGGCCGCAGCGAACCTGGCCGCCAGGTTCCCCGAGGACGCGGCACCGAACCCGACCAGGCCGACGAGGAGCAGCGGGAAACTGTCGATGACCGCCCCGAGGACGACGACTCCGGCGCCCAGCGCCCCGATGAGATAGGCCAGCACGAGTCCGGGACGCCGCCCGCGCGAGCCCATCAGGGCGGCCAGCGGCATCGCGAGCAGCGCGGGACCGGCCACCGAGGCCGTCGAGGCGAGGCCCGACAGGGCCTCGGTGCCGCTGACCTCCTTGGCCAGGACGGCGGCGAGGGCGATGCCGGTGGCGATACCGAGCCCGCCGAGGATCTGTCCGGCGATCAGCACGGCCTGGATCCGTCGCCGGAGGGACGGGAGCGAGGCGGCCGTGACGGACTTGGATATCTCCGCCGGAAGCGCGGCGTCACGAGCGTCGGGGGTGTTGGTCACTTACGTGAGTGTGCCAGCCGTCCCCGCCCCTCAGAAGAGCGGTTGCGGCAGAACGCCCTCCAGGGCCAGCAGCGTGCGCTTGGTCTCCAGGCCGCCGCCGAAGCCGCCGATCCCGCCGTCGCTCTCCACCACCCGGTGGCACGGCACGACGACCGGCAGCGGGTTGGCGCCCATCGCCGCCCCGACGGCCTGGGCGGCGCCCGGCTGCCCGACCCGCTTCGCCAGATCCCCGTACCCCACGACGGTCCCGAACGGCACCCCGTCCGCCAGCTCCCGCAGCACTTGGCGGTTGAAGCCGGCCGTCAGCGTCCAGTCGAGGGGCAGGTCGAACGTGCGCCGCCCGCCCTCGAAGTACTCCGCGAGCTGCCGTATCGGCTCGGCGAGCCGGCCCGAGGCGCTGTGCACCGGCTCCGCGCCGAGCTGTCCCGCCAGCCGGTCGAGCGCCGCGTCCCGCACGGCCTCGTCGGCGTGGAAGACCACGCTCACCAGACCGCGATCGGTCGCCGCGAGCATCAGCGGGCCGATGTCGCTCGGCACGACCGCCCATTCCACCGTGGTGTCCATGACGATCACGGTACGACCCGCCACTGACATCGCGGCCGTCACGGACCGGTCTCGGCAA
Source organism: Streptomyces sp. NPDC029169 (assembly GCF_055563935.1). NCBI lineage: Bacteria > Bacillati > Actinomycetota > Actinomycetes > Kitasatosporales > Streptomycetaceae > Streptomyces > Streptomyces sp. NPDC029169. The sequence continues at coordinate 91,901 of NZ_JBVHXA010000010.1, read as the reverse complement.
GGTCTCACCGACGGCAATTCCCGGACCTCGTGGTCGTCCGGCCATCCGCGCGCCATAATCTCGCCACGGCAGGACTACTCAGCGGTACCGACTGTTTTCGGACGACGTTGCACCACGGGTGGAGGACTCACGCTCATGCAGGGCACGGTCGACGGATTCAGCTACGGACTCGTCACTCCGGTCGCCGCCTACCTCATGGCCTGCCTCGGCGGTGCCCTGGGTCTGCGCTGCACCACGAGGTCGCTGCGCCACCGCGACACCTTCAAGGCCGGCTGGCTCGCCCTCGGGGCGACCTCGATAGGGACCGGCATCTGGACGATGCACTTCATCGCGATGATGGGCTTCTCCGTCCGACAGGCGCCCATCAGCTATGACCGCCCCCTCACCTTCGCCAGCCTGGGCGTCGCCATCCTGATGGTGGGCATCGGCATCTTCATCGTCGGCTACCGCGGCGCCACCGCGCTCACCCTCGTCACCGGCGGCACCATCACCGGCCTGGGCATCGCCACCATGCACTACCTCGGCATGGCGGGGATGCGACTCCAGGGCACCATCGACTACGACACCCTCACCGTCGCCCTCTCCGTCGTGATCGCCGTCGTCGCGGCCACCACCGCCCTCTGGGCGGCCGTCTCGGTCCATGGCTTTCCGGCCAGCCTCGGCGCCAGCCTGGTGATGGGACTCGCCGTCAGTGGTATGCACTACACCGCCATGGCGGCCGTCAACGTCCATGTGCACGGCCCGGGCGACGCCATGGGCAGCGGCGACTCCGCCACCTCGCTACTCCTCCCGATGCTGATCGGCCCCGCCGTCTTCCTGCTCCTTGCCGCGGTCGTCGTCATGTTCGACCCGCTGCTCGTCATGGGCGTCCCGGACTGGCAGCGGCCGGCGGCCCAGGGCGGGTACCGCCCCGGAGTGCCCGCGCCGCGCCGCGCACCGGCCTACGGCGAGCCCGCGAACTGGTCGGCCGCCCGCCGGCCGGCAGGCCGCGGCGGCCGCAAGCGCGTCGGCCGGGGCGCCCACGACTCGCAGGACTGGTGAGGAACCGGCTTCGTCATCCGACTGTCAGTCCCGGCTGTCAGCCCCGACTGTCAGTGGGGGGTCGTACGGTGGTCACATGCGGCCCGTTTCCCAGATCGAACGTACGGTGGCGCCTTTCGAGGTCGTCAGCCCCTACCAGCCCAGCGGCGACCAGCCGACGGCCATCGCCGACCTCGAGCGGCGCATCCGCGCGGGCGAGAAGGACGTCGTCCTCCTCGGCGCGACCGGCACCGGCAAGTCCGCCACCACCGCGTGGATGATCGAGAGGCTGCAGCGCCCCACGCTGGTGATGGCGCCGAACAAGACGCTGGCCGCCCAGCTGGCGAACGAGTTCCGCGAGCTCCTGCCGAACAACGCGGTCGAGTACTTCGTCTCGTACTACGACTACTACCAGCCCGAGGCGTACGTCCCGCAGTCGGACACCTACATCGAGAAGGACTCCTCGATCAACGAGGAGGTCGAGCGGCTCCGCCACTCCGCGACGAACTCGCTGCTCACCCGCCGTGACGTGGTCGTGGTCGCCTCCGTCTCCTGCATCTACGGCCTCGGTACGCCCCAGGAGTACGTGGACCGGATGGTCCCGCTCAAGGTCGGCGAGGAGATCGACCGGGACCAGCTGCTGCGCCGCTTCGTCGACATCCAGTACACGCGCAACGACCTGGCGTTCACCAGGGGCACCTTCCGGGTCCGCGGCGACACCATCGAGATCTTCCCGGTCTACGAGGAGCTCGCCGTCCGCATCGAGATGTTCGGCGACGAGATCGAGGCCCTGTCCACGCTGCACCCGCTCACCGGCGAGGTGATCAGCGACGACCACGAGCTGTACATCTTCCCCGCCAGCCACTACATCGCCGGCCCGGAGCGGATGCAGAACGCCATCCGCGGCATCGAGACCGAACTCGCCGAGCGGCTGGCCGAGCTGGAGAAGCAGGGCAAGCTGCTGGAGGCCCAGCGGCTGCGCATGCGCACCACGTACGACCTGGAGATGATGCAGCAGATCGGCTCCTGCTCCGGCATCGAGAACTACTCGCTGCACCTGGACGGCCGCGAGCCGGGCTCCGCGCCCAACACCCTCATCGACTACTTCCCCGAGGACTTCCTCCTCGTCATCGACGAGTCGCATGTCACCGTGCCGCAGATCGGCGCGATGTACGAGGGCGACGCCTCACGCAAGCGCACCCTCGTCGAGCACGGCTTCCGCCTGCCGTCCGCGCTCGACAACCGCCCGCTGAAGTGGGAGGAGTTCCAGAAGCGGATCGGCCAGACGGTCTACCTCTCGGCCACCCCCGGCACGTACGAGCTGTCGCGCTCCGACGGCTTCGTCGAGCAGATCATCCGCCCCACCGGCCTGGTCGACCCCGAGGTCGTCGTCAAGCCCACCGAGGGCCAGATCGACGACCTGGTCCACGAGATCCGGCTGCGCACCGAGAAGGACGAGCGGGTCCTCGTCACCACGCTCACCAAGAAGATGGCCGAGGACCTCACCGACTACTTCCTGGAGCTCGGCATCCAGGTCCGCTATCTGCACAGCGATGTCGACACCCTGCGCCGTATCGAGCTGCTCCGCGAGCTGCGTTCCGGCGAGTACGACGTCCTGGTCGGCATCAACCTGCTCCGTGAGGGTCTCGACCTGCCCGAGGTCTCGCTCGTCGCCATCCTCGACGCCGACAAGCAGGGCTTCCTGCGCTCCGGCACCTCGCTGATCCAGACCATCGGCCGCGCGGCGCGCAACGTCTCGGGACAGGTCCACATGTACGCGGACACCGTCACGCCGGCGATGGAGAAGGCCATCGACGAGACCAACCGGCGCCGCGAGAAGCAGATCGCGTACAACACCGCCAACGGCATCGACCCGCAGCCGCTGCGCAAGAAGATCAACGACATCGTCGCCACCATCGCCCGCGAGGAGGTCGACACCAGGGACCTGCTCGCCACCGGCATCGGCCAGAGCAAGGACGGCAAGGGCGCCAAGGCGGCCGTCCCCTCCCTCGCCGTGCACTCCACCAAGGCCAAGGCCAAGGCCAAGGCCAAGGGCGGCAAGGCGGGCACCACGGTCGAGCTCGGCGACCGCCCGGCCACCGAACTGGCCGCGATCATCGAGGAGATGACCGACCGGATGCGCGCCGCAGCGGCGGAGCTCCAGTTCGAGGTGGCCGCCCGGCTGCGCGACGAAGTGGGGGAGCTGAAGAAGGAGTTGCGCCAGATGAAGGAGGCGGGACTCGCCTGACGTTCCGGGCGCTCCGGACGCTCCGGCGCGCGCCCGGTGTGTTGCAAGACCGATACAAAACGCGACCGCGGCTGCTGCGTTGTCACTGCCCCTGCGTAGGGTGCTGGGCAACCGCACGCACAGCGGAGGCGGCGGCGGGGATCGCTAGAGAGGGGACAGCGCGTGACGGTCAACATGACCAAGGGTCAGGCCATCAGCCTGGAGAAGCAGGGCGGGGGCAGCCTGTCGTCCGTACGGATGGGGCTCGGCTGGCAGGCGGCACCCCGCCGCGGCCTGTTCGGTTCGCGTACGCGCGAGATCGACCTGGACGCCTCCGCGGTGCTCTTCGCCGACAAGCAGCCGGTGGACGTGGTCTTCTTCCGGCACCTGGTCAGTGACGACGGCTCGGTCCGGCACACCGGCGACAACCTGGTGGGCGGCGTGGGCCAGGGCGGCGACGACGAGGCGATCCTGGTCGACCTCCAGCGCGTCCCCGTCCACATCGACCAGATCGTCTTCACGGTGAACTCCTTCACCGGGCAGACGTTCCAGGAGGTGCAGAACGCGTTCTGCCGGATCGTCGACGAGACCAACGGCCAGGAGCTCGCGCGCTACACCCTGGACGGCGGCGGCCAGTACACCGCGCAGATCATGGCGAAGGTGCACCGGGCGGGCTCCGGCTGGCAGATGACCGCCCTGGGCAACCCGGCCAACGGCCGGACGTTCCAGGACCTCATGCCCGCGATCCTGCCGCACCTCTAGGACGGCACCGCAGGCGCACCCACAGCTCCCGGAGGCAGCAGGCCGCCGGGAGCTGTCCCGCATCACCATTGGATCCGAGGGGACAGAGTCGATGACGGCCGAGCTGGTCCGGGGGCAGAACCACCCCCTGCCCGACACCCGACTGGAGATCCGGGTCTCGGCCGGTCATCCGGTCGTCGCCGGAGCCACGCTCGGCGACGAACAGGGCCGGGTCGCCGGCGTCGAGTGGATAGCCCACCCCGGCTCGCCCTCGCTGCCCGGCGTCGACGTCTCCCAGCAGGCCGCCGCCGACCACCGCCTCGCCGTCGACCTGGAAGCGGTCCCCGCGGTCGTGCACCGCCTCTCGGTCCTGCTGGCGCTGCCCGTCGGCGTCGGCGGCCCGACCCGCTTCGGCGCCGTCGCGGCCCCCTTCGTCGCCGTCACCGGCCTCGACGGCACCGAGATCGCCACCTACACGATCACCGGCCTGGACCGCGAATCCGCCGTCGTCGCCCTGGAGTTGTACCGCCGCCAGGGTGCCTGGAAGGTGCGCGCCATGGGCCAGGGGTACGAGGGCGGGCTGGCCGCGATGCTCGGCGACCAGGGTCTCCAGCGCCCCGCCGACCTGGCCGCCTCGATCCTGGAGGCCGTGGCCAGAGGCCTGGCCCGCTCGGTCTCCGCCCCGCCTCCACGCGTGCCCGAGACGGAGCGCGTACGCCACTCGGCGCCGACGACGGCCGCGGAGCCGATGTCCGCCCCGGAGCCGATGTCCGCCCTGGACCCGGCTCCCACCCTGCCGGTGACCCCGCCGCCCGCGCCGCCCGCCCAGGCGACCGGCGCGGGCGGAACGACCGGCCCCATCAGCTACGCCCATCCCCGCCGGCAGGCGGCCGCCGCACCCGAGCCGCAGCAGGCCCCGCCCGTGCCCGTCGCCGGGGACGCCAGCGGCTGGTCCATGGACGAGCGGCTCTACAACCAGGTGTGGGGCATGTTCGAGGACCTGGCCCGCACCACCGCCGCGTACCGCAGCGCCTGCGACTTCGCCGAGTCACGGCTCGACAAGGAGCTCGACAGCGTGCTCTCCGACCCGCGCAGCCGCATCGGCGGCGGCGGGGACGCCGCCCGCGAGGCGGCCCGCGCCAAGCACGACGAGCTGACCGCACGCGCCCAGGAGGCGCTGGACCGTGACCTGGCCCAGCTCGCCGCCGAGTCCGACGTCGTCGAACCGGCGCTGCCCGCCGCCTACGCCCGCTGGGACAACCCTGTCTGGCACGCCTACCGGGTCCCCATGGAGGCTCCGATGGCGGTGCGCCTGGGCGATCTGCACCTCCCCGAGCGGACCGATCTGCGCATCCCCATGCTGGTCCGGCTCCCTCTTGAGCGCGGGCTCTGGGTGGACAGCGGAAGAGGGCGCTCCGAGGCGGCGGGGCTGCTCGACGAGGCCGAGCTGCGCCGGCTCGCGATGGACACCGCGGTCGCGCACGCGGCGCGGCTGCTTGCGGTGTACCCGCCGGGAGAGTTCACGGTCCATGTCCTCGACCCGGCGGGCTCGGGCGCGACGGCGCTCGCCCCGCTCGTCGAGGCGGGTGTCCTTGCCGGTCCGCCGGCCGCCGGAGCGGCCGGGGTCCAGGCCGTCCTCGCCCAGCTCACCGAGCGTGTGGACCTGGTCCAGATGGCGCTGCGGGCGGGCGCCCCCGACGCGCTGCCGCCCGGCATGGACACCGCCGAGCAGCTGCTGATCGTCCATGATTTCCCGCACGGTTTCGACGACCGGACGGTCACTCAACTCCGTTACCTCGCGGACGAGGGCCCGGCGGTCGGCGTCCATCTCCTGATGGTCGCGGACCGCGAGGACGCCTCCGCGTACGGCCCGGTGCTCGACCCGCTGTGGCGTTCGCTGCTGCGGATCACTCCCGTACCGGACGATCACCTCGCCGACCCGTGGGTCGGCCATGCCTGGACGTACGAGCCGCCGCTCTTCCCGCCCGGCAGCCGCGTGCTGCCCCAGGTCCTTGCGCAGGTCGCCGAAGCCCGTCACAACTGGGGCCGCTGACCTGCGCCTTTGAGGGCTCTTTGCCCTTACCTTTACCTTCTCTTGGTTCTTCGGGTACTGTTCTCGGCGCGGAGGGGAGTACTCCCCATGTGCGGCGTTCCCGTCAATACGGACGTACCCCGAGCGGGGTCGATCCCGGGGCGCCGGCCCGGCCCGTCGTGTACGGACCGGGTGGAAGAGACCTCCGGCAGCGACGACGCTGATCAAGTAGCCGTACGACGCCGGAGGCGCAGTGGACGTTTCGACGACTCTCTGGGTGCTGACCATTCTCGGTCTGGGCGCCCTCATCGCGATCGACTTCTTCATCGGGCGCAAGCCCCATGACGTGTCGGTCAAGGAAGCCGGAATCTGGACGGTCGTCTGGATCGTCCTGGCCGCGCTCTTCGGCCTCGGCCTGCTGATATTCGGCACCAGCCAGGCGTCCGGCGAGTTCTTCGCCGGGTTCATCACCGAGAAGTCGCTCAGCGTCGACAATCTCTTCGTCTTCGTCCTGATCATGGCGAAGTTCTCGGTGCCCTCCCACCTCCAGCAGCGCGTGCTGCTCGTGGGTGTGCTGATCGCCCTGGTCCTGCGCGCGATCTTCATCGCCGCCGGCGCCGCGGTCATCGCCAACTTCTCGTGGGTCTTCTACCTCTTCGGCGCGTTCCTGATCTTCACCGCCTGGAAGCTCATCCAGGAGGCGCGCTCCGACGAGGAGGAGGACGAGTTCGAGGAGAACCGTCTCCTCAAGTCCATCGAGAACAAGTTCGGCGTCGCCGACAAGTACCACGGCACGAAGCTCTTCCTGAAGGTCAACGGCAAGCGTGTGCTGACCCCGCTGATGGTCGTCATGCTCGCCATCGGTACGACCGACGTCCTCTTCGCCCTCGACTCGATCCCGGCGATCTTCGGCCTGACCCAGGACCCGTACATCGTCTTCACCGCCAACGCCTTCGCGCTGATGGGTCTGCGGCAGCTGTACTTCCTGATCGGCGGCCTGCTCAAGAAGCTGGTCCACCTCAGCTATGGCCTGTCGGTGATCCTCGGCTTCATCGGGGTGAAGCTGGTGCTGCACGCCCTGCACGAGTCCGGGGTCCACGTCCCCGAGATCTCCATCCCGTTCTCGCTTGCGGTGATCTGCGGCGTCCTGATCGTCACCACGATCACCAGCCTGATCGCCTCCAGGAAGCAGGCGGAGCGCGAGGCCGCCGAGGCCCCGACGGCCCCCGTCGTGGAGGCGGGCGAGACCGAGAAGGACAGCGTCGGCGCCTGACCGCGTACGGCGCACGGAACGCACCGCGGCCGGTGCGGGCGGCACACCACCGCCCGTACCGGCCGCTTCGCGTGCTACGCGGGAACCTTCTCGGGCGCTTCCTCGCGGGCCGGCAGCGTCTCCGGCAGCAGGGCGAAGCAGCCCAGGCTCACCAGCGCCACCACCGTCAGATACGCCGCCACGCCCCAGGGCGGGCCCGAGCCCGCGGACACCGCCGTGGCCACGATCGGGGTCAGGGCGCCGCCCAGGACGCCCGCCAGGTTGTAGCCGACGGCCGCGCCCGTGCACCGCACCCTCGGCTCGTAGAGCTCGGGGAGGTACGCGGCGACCACCGCGAACATCGTGATGAAGGCCAACAGGGCGCCCGCGAAGCCGAGGAACATCAGCATCGGCTGGGCGGTGTGCAGCAGCCCGATCATCGGGAACATCCAGACCGCCGAGGCTGCGCACCCGGCCAGACAGAGCGGCCGCCGACCGAAGCGGTCGCCCAGGATCGCCACGAAGGGGGTCACCACCCCGCTGATCGCGACCGCAGCCATGACACAGACCAGCATCACCGTACGGCTCACGCCGAGCCGCTCGGTGCCGTACGCCAGCGCCCAGGTGGAGACCGTGTAGAAGACGGCGTACCCGACCGCCAGCGCACCGGCCGTCAGGAGCACCAGACGCCAGTGCCCGCGAGCCACCTCCGCCAGCGGCGCGTTCGCCCGCTGCCCGGTCTCCGCCAGCTCCTGGAACTGCGGGGTCTCCGCCAGCGAGGAGCGGAGCAGCAGCCCACCCGCGGCGAGCAGACCCGCGGCCCAGAAGGGCACCCGCCACCCCCACTCGCGGAACTGTGCGTCGGTCAGCCCGGCGGAGAGCGCCAGCATCACGCCGTTGGCCAGCAGAAAGCCCACCGGCGGACCGATCTGCGGAAAGCTCGCCCACAGCGCCCGCCGCCGCTCCGGCGCGTGCTCGGCTGTGAGCAGCACCGCCCCGCCCCACTCGCCACCGAGCCCCAGACCCTGCAGGAAGCGCAGCACGAGCAGCAGGACGGGGGCGGTGAGGCCGAGAGTCGCGTACGAGGGGACACAGCCGACCGCGACCGTGGCGCAGCCGGTCAGGATCAGCGAGGCGAACATGACAGGGCGGCGCCCGTAGCGGTCGCCGACATGCCCGAAGAGGGCGGAACCGAGCGGGCGGGCCACGAAGCCGACGGCGAAGGTACCGAAGGCCGCGAGCGTCCCGGCGACGGGGGAGAAGGTCGGGAAGAAGAGCGGTCCGAGGACGAGCGCGGCGGCGGTCCCGTAGACGAAGAAGTCGAAGAACTCGATGGCCGTGCCGACGAGGGAGGCGGCGGCGAGCCGCACCATCGACGGTGGACGCGGAGAGTGACTGTGGCGCATGTCGCGCCAACTACCCGGCGCCCGCCGGAGTTACGGGGGCGTACGGAAGCACGCGGCCGCGGACCGCGCGCCCGTGCCGGTCAGGGCCGGTCAGGACCGTCCGGGAGGCGTCACCAGCCGCGCGCGTGCCACTCGGGCAGGTGCGGCCGCTCGTCACCGAGCGTGGTGTCCCTGCCGTGGCCCGGGTACACCCAGCTCTCGTCCGGAAGGACCTCGAAGAGCTTGGTCTCCACGTCATGGATCAGGCTCGCGAAGGCCTTCGGGTCCTTCCAGGTGTTGCCGACGCCGCCGGGGAACAGGCAGTCGCCGGTGAAGACGTGCGGATGTCCCTGCGGGTCGTCGTAGATCAGCGCGATCGAGCCGGGCGTGTGCCCGACCAGCCGGCGGGCGGTCAGCTCGACCCGGCCGACCTTGATCGTGTCGCCGTCCTCGACCAGGACGTCCGTCGGGACGGGGATGCCCTCGGCGTCGTACGCACCGGCGTACGTCCGCGCCCCGGTCGCCGCGACCACCTCGGCGAGCGCCTGCCAGTGGTCGGCGTGCCGGTGGGTGGTGACGACGGACGCGATGCCGTCGTCACCGATCAGCGTCAGGAGCGTGCCGGCCTCGTTGGCCGCGTCGATCAGCAGCTGCTCGCCGGTGGCCCGGCAGCGCAGCAGATACGCGTTGTTGTCCATCGGGCCGACGGCGACCTTGGAGATCATCAGGTCCGTCAGCTCGTGCACATCGGCGGGCCCGCCGACCTTCACAGCTCCGCTGTACGTCATGGGCTCAGCCTATCGCCGGGCACCGACAGGCGGGGTCCCAACGGCCGGGACTACAGGGGCGGGAGCGTCGGAAGCGGGCCGCCCTCGACCTTCAGGGCGGAGCCGTCGCGGCGGCCCGCGAGCCAGCCGAGCAGCTCGGGGGCGGGCCCCGAGACGGCCACCGGGCCGCCCTCGGCGCCGCCGCCGGTCGTCCAGGTCATGTCGTCCTGGAAGCCGCCGTCAGGCGTCCAGCCGCGGCCGTCCTGGGTGCGGATCTGGGTCGCCGGCACCTCCTTGTGGCCCTTGAAACGGTCCGCCAGGAAGTCGATCTCCCGCAGGACGAACTCCTCCGGCAGGTCCTCCAGCTCGTAGCCGGCCCCCAGGTCGACGTGGTGCAGGGCGACCTCCACCCAGCGGCGGAAGGGGACGCGGGCCGCCCGGTCCGTGACGCCGTTGCGGAGCTCCACGATCCGCTCCCAGTCGGCGGGCTCGGCGCCCACGGCCTGGAAGCGCTCGCCGCTCTCGCGGATGTCGGCGAGCTGGACGTCGAGCGGGCGCGGGGCGTCGCGCTCGATGTCGGCGTCGCGGGTCGCGGCGTCCGGGTACATGGGCCGGCCCTGGAGGACGTTCACCAGAGCGTCGGCGTTGCGGGCGATATGGGCCAGGACATGGCCGCGGGTCCAGCCGGGAAGCCGTGACGGCTCGGCGACCGTCGCGTTGTCCCATGAGGCGGCTGCGTCGAGGAGCCGCTCGGTCGCTTCACGTACAGAGGCCAGGTCACGCACAGGGTCGATCATGAGGCCGACCCTAACGCGGCCACTCGTTCGGGTGAAGCGGTCGACGCGAGGCCGGAATTCGAATGTGCGTGCTATAGGCTCGGTGGAAGCATCCGGCATCCTTGGTTGTTGGGTACTCACGCACATCCAGGTACTTCCAGGCATATCTGCGACCCGCACTCCTGTGCCTCCGCTCTCTCAAGAAAGGTGCGGACCGGCGTGGCCGACCGTCTCATCGTTCGTGGCGCTCGCGAGCACAACCTCAAGAACGTCTCGCTCGACCTCCCCCGCGACTCCCTCATCGTCTTCACCGGGCTGTCCGGGTCGGGGAAGTCCTCCCTCGCGTTCGACACGATCTTCGCGGAGGGACAGCGCCGGTACGTCGAGTCGCTCTCGTCGTACGCCCGGCAGTTCCTCGGCCAGATGGACAAGCCGGACGTCGACTTCATCGAGGGTCTCTCGCCCGCCGTCTCCATCGACCAGAAGTCGACCTCGCGCAACCCGCGCTCGACGGTCGGCACCATCACCGAGGTCTACGACTACCTCCGCCTGCTCTTCGCGCGCATCGGCAAGCCGCACTGTCCCGAGTGCCGCCGCCCGATCTCCCGCCAGTCGCCGCAGGCCATCGTTGACAAGGTCCTGGAGCTGCCCGAGGGCAGCCGCTTCCAGGTCCTCTCGCCGCTCGTGCGCGAGCGCAAGGGCGAGTTCGTCGACCTCTTCGCCGACCTCCAGACCAAGGGCTACAGCAGGGCGCGAGTGGACGGGCAGACCATCCAGCTCAGCGAGCCGCCCACGCTGAAGAAGCAGGAGAAGCACACGATCGAGGTGGTCGTCGACCGTCTCACCGTGAAGGACAGCGCCAAGCGCCGGCTCACCGACTCCGTCGAGACCGCCCTCGGGCTCTCCGGCGGCATGGTCGTCCTGGACTTTGTCGACCTCGCCGAGGACGACCCCGAGCGCGAGCGGATGTACTCGGAGCACCTCTACTGCCCGTACGACGACCTCTCCTTCGAGGAGCTGGAGCCGCGCTCCTTCTCCTTCAACTCGCCCTTCGGCGCCTGCCCGGACTGCACCGGCATCGGCACGCGCATGGAGGTCGACCCCGAGCTGATCGTCCCGGACGAGGACCGCACGCTCGACGCGGGCGCCATCCACCCCTGGTCGCACGGCCACACCAAGGAGTACTTCGGCCGGCTCATCGGCGGCCTCGCCCAGGCACTCGGCTTCCGTACGGACATCCCGTACGCGGGACTCCCGGCGCGGGCCAAGAAGGCCCTGATGTACGGCCACAAGACCCAGGTCGAGGTCCGCTACCGCAACCGGTACGGACGCGAGCGGGCGTACACCACCCCGGCCTTCGAAGGCGCCGTCTCCTTCGTCAAGCGCCGGCACAGCGAGGCCGAGAGCGACTCCAGCCGTGAGCGCTTCGAGGGCTACATGCGCGAGGTGCCCTGCCCGACCTGTGAGGGCTCCCGCCTCAAGCCGATCGTCCTCGCCGTCACGGTCATGGAGCGGTCCATCGCCGAGGTCTCGGCGATGTCGATCAGCGAGTGCGCCGACTTCCTCGGCCGCCTGAAGCTCAATGCCCGGGACAAGAAGATCGCCGAGCGGGTCCTGAAGGAGGTCAACGAGCGGCTGCGGTTCCTGGTCGACGTCGGCCTCGACTACCTCTCCCTCAACCGCGCGGCCGGCACGCTCTCCGGCGGCGAGGCCCAGCGCATCCGGCTCGCCACCCAGATCGGCTCCGGCCTGGTCGGCGTGCTCTACGTCCTGGACGAGCCGTCCATCGGCCTCCACCAGCGCGACAACCACCGGCTCATCGAGACCCTGGTCCGGCTGCGGGACATGGGCAACACGCTCATCGTGGTCGAGCACGACGAGGACACCATCAAGGTCGCCGACTGGGTCGTGGACATCGGCCCCGGCGCCGGAGAGCACGGCGGCAAGGTCGTCCACTCCGGCCCCTTGAAGGAGCTGCTCTCCAACAAGGAGTCGATGACCGGGCAGTACCTGTCGGGCCGCAAGGCCATCGGGATGCCGGACATCCGACGCCCCGTCGACCCCTCGCGCCGGCTCACGGTGCACGGTGCCCGCGAGAACAACCTGCGGGACATCGACGTCTCCTTCCCGCTGGGCGTCCTCACGGCCGTCACCGGAGTCTCCGGCTCCGGCAAGTCGACGCTGGTCAACGACATCCTCTACACCCACCTGGCGCGCGAGCTGAACGGCGCCAAGTCGGTGCCCGGGCGGCACACGCGCGTGGACGGCGACGACCTCGTGGACAAGGTCGTGCACGTCGACCAGTCGCCGATCGGCCGCACGCCGCGGTCGAACCCGGCGACGTACACCGGAGTCTTCGACCACGTCCGCAAGCTCTTCGCCGAGACGATGGAGGCGAAGGTCCGCGGCTATCTGCCGGGCCGGTTCTCCTTCAACGTCAAGGGCGGCCGCTGCGAGAACTGCTCCGGCGACGGCACGATCAAGATCGAGATGAACTTCCTCCCGGACGTCTACGTCCCGTGCGAGGTCTGCCACGGCGCCCGGTACAACCGGGAGACCCTGGAGGTCCACTACAAGGGCAAGTCCATCGCCGAGGTCCTGGACATGCCGATCGAGGAGGCCCTGGACTTCTTCGAGGCGGTCCCGACGATCGCGCGCCATCTCCGCACGCTCCACGAGGTCGGCCTCGGGTACGTCCGGCTCGGCCAGTCCGCGCCGACGCTCTCGGGTGGTGAGGCGCAGCGCGTGAAGCTCGCCTCCGAGCTCCAGAAGCGGTCGACGGGCAGCACGGTCTACGTCCTGGACGAGCCGACCACGGGTCTGCACTTCGACGACATCTCGAAGCTGATCAAGGTCCTGTCGGGTCTGGTCGACAAGGGCAACACGGTGATCGTCATCGAGCACAACCTCGACGTCGTCAAGACCGCGGACTGGGTCATCGACATGGGCCCGGAGGGCGGCAGCGGCGGCGGTCTGGTGATCGCCGAGGGCACGCCGGAGGAGGTCGCGTCGGTTCCGGCGAGCCACACCGGCAAGTTCCTCCGCGAGATCCTGGGCGCGGACCGCATCAGCGACGCGACGGTGCCGGCGGCGCGGAGCCCGAAGCGGGCCCCGGCCAAGAAGGCCGCCGTGAAGAAGGCCGCCCCCGCCCAGAAGACGGCGGCGCGGGCCCGCAAGGCGTGACGGCGGGGGGCTGGGGCGGCTGTCGCGGCCCCAGCCCCGAAGCGGGGGCTCCGCGCCAGTACCCCGTAGGGCCGAGGCTCCCCCCAGTACCCGTAGGCCCGGGGCTCCGCCCCGGCACCCCGCAGGCCGGGGCTCCGCCCGCAGCCACGTGCCGTAGGTCGCGCCACGGCCGACGGCTCGTACGCGGCACCGGGGCTCCGGCCCCGGCCCCGAGCCCGTGCCACGGGCTGCGCCATGGTCCGGCCGGTGGCCTGGGGGCCGTCAGGGGCGTGGCCCGTACATGGTGTGGGGCTCCTGGCCCCGAGCCCCGGTGCCGTCGGCTGCGCCGTGGGGGTACGGGGTTCGGCCCTGGGGCGAGTTTCGGCTTCGGTCAGACCTTCAGCTCGCTCGCGTACGGGGGTTCCGCGCCCGGGCGGGTGCAGGTGAGGGCCGCCGCTCGGGCCGCGTAGGACAGAAGGGCGGACCAGGCGGCGGCGTCCAGGGAGTGCGGCGCGCGGTCGCCCAGGCCGTGCAGCAGCGCCGCGTTCACCGTGTCGCCCGCGCCTATCGTGTCCGCGACCTCGACACGTACGGGCGGTACCGACACCTCGAAGGACCGGGTGTGGACCGTCAGGCCCGCCCCGCCGCGGGTCAGGACGACCGCCGACGGCCCCCTCTCCAGCCACTGCGCCGGCGCGCCGCCCAGCCAGGCCGCGTCCTCCGCCGAGAGCTTCAGGAGCGAGACGTACGGCAGCCAGGACGCGAAGCGCTCGCGGTAGGCCGCCGCGTCCGGGATCAGTCCCGGGCGGATGTTGGGGTCGAGGAGCGTCAGTGCGCCGCGCTCCGCCTCCCGCCGCAAAAGCGCCTCGTACGCGCTCGCGCCCGGCTCGAGCGCCAGCGAACACGTGCCGAACGCCACCGCCCGCACCTCCTCGGGCAGCCGTTCCGGCAGCGCGAAGAGCCGGTCGGCCGTGCCCTCGACGTAGAAGCCGTACTCCGCCGAGCCGTCGGCGCCCACCGAGGCGACCGCAAGGGTCGTCGGCTCCGGGCCGCGCTGGACGAGCCCCGTCGCCACCCCCGCCTCCCGCAGCCCTCCCATCAGCGCCTCGCCGAACGCGTCGGTCGAGACCCGCGAGCAGAAGGAGACCCCGGCGCCCAGCCGGCCCAGGGCCACGGCCGTGTTGTACGGGCCTCCGCCCTTGCGCGGAACCAGCGCGGGCAGCGGTCCGGCGCCCCCGTCCGGGACCAGATCGATCAGGGACTCACCAGCGACGACGATCACGTCGGCGAACGTAACCCATGCCCCACCGGCCACGACAGCCCCCGCGCAGGCCCGTACGGACCCGCCGGTATCGTCGGTTCGGTCACCTCTTGCCCCGATCCCACCGTGGAGCGCTCATGTCCGGCCAGTCCACCCGCCGCACCGTACTGAAAGGCGCCGCCCTCGCCGGTGCCGCCGGGCTGGGTGTCGCCGCCTGCTCCACGGAGTCCAAGCTCGGGCATGCCCAGGTCCCGACCCCGACCGCCCCGGTCACCCTCGGCGCCCCCGAGGACGTGCCCGTCGGCGGGGCCAAGCTCTACCGCGAGCAGCGGGTCCTGGTGAGCTGCCCGGCCAAGGGCCAGTACAAGGCGTTCAGCGCCCAGTGCACCCACGCGGGCTGTGTCCTGGACAAGATCGAGAACAACGAGGGCAACTGCCCATGCCACGGCAGCCGCTTCGACGTGACCACCGGCAAGGCCCTCCAGGGCCCCGCGACCGTCCCGCTCCCCGAGGTCCCGGTGCGGATCGAGGGCGGAAAGCTCGTCGCGGGCCCGGAGGCGTAGCGCCCGAAGGCGTGGGACCCCCGAGGGGCCCCCGAGGGGCCCCCGATGCGTAGGACCCAGCGCCCGTGGTCGTAGGCCCTGGAGGCGCAGGGCCCCGCAGCGTATCCGCGCCTACGCCCAGTCCCAGTCGATCCCCAGGATCCCGGGCCGTACCCCCTGCTCCACCAGATGCACCGCGCGGTGCCGCCCGCTCAGCGTCAGATCCGAGCGGCCGCCGCGCGGCGCGCCCGCCGAGGCCTGGGCAAAGCGCCGGCACCGTACCGGCAGCGCCGCTTCGTCGAACCGCACCTGGAGCACGTACTGCCCGCCGGCGAAGCTGAACCCCCGGACGTACTCCCCGCTCGGACCGCCCGTCCCGTCCTCGAAGCCGTAGCCGAAGAGGTACGTGTCCCCCGCCCGCAGCCGCGCGTCGAACAGCAGCTCCGCGACGAGCACGCCCGTCTCCGCGTGCCACCGCACCCGCCCCGTCCGACAGTTCTCCGTCGCCCGCACCACCACCCGTGAGGGATCGCAGCCCGGATCGCCGTGGTGGATGGCCAGATAGCGGTCGATCCCGTCCCGGTGCGCCCGCACCACATGCTGCGAGTCGCGCCCCACCAGCTCCCGCCCCGCCCCGATCCGTACCCGCTCGTGATGGCCGACCGTGTGCAGCCCGCCGTCCACCGGCGACTCCATCTCGGCGAGCAGCGCCTCCACCGCGCCCGAGGCCTCCACGAGCGAACGGTACGAGCGGGCCGCCGGCCGCTCCACGTCACCGCGCGTCGCCGTGTCCTCCGCCAGCAGCCGGATCAGCGAGTTCCCCGGCAGCTGGAGGACCTCCTCCAGGGCGCGGACGGCCTTCATCGACTCCGGCCGCTGCGGGCGGCGGGCGCCCTGCTGCCAGTAACTGAGGCTCGTCACCCCGACCTTGACCCCTCGGTGGGCGAGATGGTGCTGCACCCGCTGGAGCGGAAGACCGCGCACCGCGAAGGCCGTGCGCAGCGCCAGATGGAACGGTCCGGTGTGCAGCAACTGCGCCAGATCGGCCTCGGTGTGCCCCACGGGGACTCCTCAGTGAACGTTCACGACGAAGGGGGCGGACCGTCGTGCCGCCGGGGGCGGGCCCGCAGGTGACGGGAAGGTGCGTGTTCACAGCCGGGTCACACCGTTCACAGCCCGCCGTCACCCCGCATTGAAGCGTGTTGACCCGTTCCGGACAACGTTCGATGCTCCAGAGCAGCGTCCGGACGCGCTCCTCCGACTCCCCACATCCCCACCCCCCACCCCCCACCTCGGGAGGAACGCGATGCGCAGTAGAAAGCTGTCCCTGGCGGCACTCGCCGCTGCCGCCCTCTTCCTGCTCCCCATGTCGTCGGCGACCGCCGCGCCGACGACCGAAGACGCCCTCGGGTCCAAGCGGCTGAACATCACCATGCAGGCGCAGCAGAAGACCAACTGGTGCTGGGCGGCCGGTGGCAACACCATCGCCACCTGGTTCGGCCGGAACTACAGCCAGAACCAGTTCTGCAACGCCGCCTTCAACCGGCAGCAGGGCTACGACTGCCCCAACAACCAGGCCACGCTCGGCAATGTGCAGACCGGCCTGCGCTGGGCGGGCGTCAACCCCGGCTCGTACGTGACGGGCTGGCTGCGCTACTCGACCGTGCAGACCGAGATCAACGCCGACCGGCCGGTCGAGACGCGGATCCAGTGGTCGAGCGGCGGCGGGCACATGCACGTGATCTACGGGTACGACGACGCGAACGGCTGGGTGTACTGGGGCGACCCCTGGCCCTCCAGCGACCGCTACAACTGGGCCTCGCACGCCTGGTACGTGGACAACGGCTCCTTCTCCTGGACGCACTCGCTCTACCGGATAGGGGCGTGACGGCGATGAACGTACGTGCCATCAGCGCCGGGTTCCTGACCGCCGCCGCGCTCGTCGTGCTCGGCACGGTCGGCGCGGCGCCGGCCACGGCCGCAGCCGCCGCGCCCACGCCGGAGACCGCGGCGTCGGCCCCCGAGACCCTGGACACGCTCTCCCGGTTCTTCGCCCGCGACGGCGCCGTCGCGAGCTCGGCGGCGCGGCCCCGCATCGAGGGGGCCTCGGTGCCGGTACGGATCCTGTCCCCGGACTTCGTGGCGGGGAAGGCGGGCGCGCCCGTGGCCCGCGTCGAGTTCCACGCGAGCAAGGCGGTCGCCTCGGACGGGCGGACGGCCTCGCTGTGGACCGCGCGGCGGGCGGACGGTGGCTGGGAGGTGGTGAACATCGCCACCGGCGACGACGAGATCCGGTACGCGGGGGAGGGCGCGAAGGCCCTGCCGGGCGGGATCGTGTTCCGCGAGCCGCAGATCGACGCGTGGTACGTCCAGAAGGGCGCGAAGGTGCTGCCGCTGGACGAGGACGCGGTACGGGCGGTGGGGAGGAACGGGACGAGCCTGACCGCGTACCGGGACCGGGTCGTCCGGGCCTACGGGGACAAGCTGCCCGGCTCGGCCTACGCCCGGAAGGGCACGGCGGGCGGCTACGACACCCCCGTCGCGAGCCACGACGCCCCCTCCGCCATGGCGGCCGCGGGCGCGGGCGCGGCACTGGCCCTGACCCTCATCGGCACCCGGGCCTGGCACCGCCGCCGCGCTACGCCCGGTCAGCCCACCGCCTGACGGCGGCCGGCGCGCCCCCCGAAAGCCGGTACCCGGGCCCACCCCCCCCCGGTACCGGCCCGGGCGCCCTCACCGAGCAGCGAGCCGGGAACCCGTGGCCCGCTCGGCCCGGCCTCTGGACGCGGCCGTCGTCATGGCC
Source organism: Streptomyces sp. NPDC029169 (assembly GCF_055563935.1). Classification (NCBI taxonomy): domain Bacteria; kingdom Bacillati; phylum Actinomycetota; class Actinomycetes; order Kitasatosporales; family Streptomycetaceae; genus Streptomyces; species Streptomyces sp. NPDC029169. Next base: position 73,933 of record NZ_JBVHXA010000010.1, on the reverse strand, counting down.
GGCCAACGAGCGCACGCGGTCGGAGTGTCGGCCCCCGCCAGTAGGGTGGGGAGCATGGCCGACCCCTCCAGCTACCGCCCCGAGCCGGGGCAGATCCCCGACTCGCCGGGGGTCTACAAATTCCGCGACGAGCACCGCCGGGTGATCTACGTCGGGAAGGCGAAGTCCCTGCGCCAGCGGCTGGCGAACTACTTCCAGCCGCTCGCGAGCCTGCACCCGCGCACGGCCACGATGGTCACCACCGCTGCCTCCGTCGAGTGGACCGTCGTCTCGACCGAGGTCGAGGCGCTCCAGCTGGAGTACTCCTGGATCAAGGAGTTCGACCCCCGGTTCAACGTCAAGTACCGGGACGACAAGAGCTACCCCTACCTCGCGGTGACCCTGAACGAGGAGTTCCCGCGCGTCCAGGTCATGCGCGGCCACAAGAAGAAGGGCGTGCGCTACTTCGGGCCGTACGCCCACGCGTGGGCCATCCGCGAGACCGTCGACCTGATGCTCCGCGTCTTCCCCGTACGGACCTGCTCCGCCGGGGTGTTCCGTAACGCCGCCTCCGCCGGACGGCCCTGCCTCCTCGGCTACATCGGCAAGTGCTCCGCCCCCTGCGTGGGCCGCGTCACCCCCGACGAGCACCGCGAACTGGCCGAGGAGTTCTGCGACTTCATGGCCGGCCGCACCGGCACGTACATCCGCCGCCTGGAGCAGCAGATGACGGCGGCGGCCGAGGAGCTGGAGTACGAGAAGGCGGCCAGGCTCCGCGACGACATAGGGGCGCTGCGGCGCGCCATGGAGAAGAACGCCGTCGTCCTCGCCGACGCCACCGACGCCGACCTCATCGCGCTCGCCGAGGACGAGCTGGAGGCCGCCGTCCAGATCTTCCACGTCCGCGGCGGGCGGGTGCGCGGCCAGCGCGGCTGGGTCACGGACAAGGTCGAGGCCGTCTCCACGGCCGGTCTCGTCGAGCACGCGCTCCAGCAGCTCTACGGCGAGGAGAGCGGCGACGCGGTCCCCAAGGAGGTCCTCGTCCCGGCCGTGCCCGAGGACGCCGACGCCGTCACCCAGTGGCTGAGCGGCCGCCGGGGCTCCCAGGTCTCCCTCCGCGTCCCGCAGCGCGGCGACAAGAAGGACCTGATGGAGACGGTCGCGCGCAACGCCCAGCAGGCGCTCGTGCTGCACAAGACCAAGCGCGCCAGCGATCTGACCACCCGCTCCCGGGCCCTGGAGGAGATCGCCGAGGCCCTGGACCTGGACTCCGCCCCGCTGCGGATCGAGTGCTTCGACATCTCGCACCTCCAGGGGCAGGACGTCGTGGCGTCCATGGTCGTCTTCGAGGACGGGCTGCCACGGAAGAGCGAGTACCGCCGCTTCCAGATCAAGGGCTTCGAGGGGCAGGACGACGTCCGCTCGATGCACGAGGTGATCAGCCGCCGCTTCAAGCGCTATCTGGTCGAGAAGGAGAAGACGGGGGAGTGGGGGCAGGAGGGCGTGGCCGTGGACGCCGCAGGCGACCCGGTGGACGCCCTGCCGGACGGTTCGGGCCCCGCCTCCGGCGAGGTCCCCGTGGACGACGGGCGCCCCAAGCGGTTCGCGTACCCGCCCCAGCTCGTCGTCGTCGACGGCGGGCAGCCGCAGGTGGCCGCCGCCCGGCGGGCCCTCGACGAGCTGGGTATCGACGACATCGCCGTCTGCGGCCTCGCCAAGCGGCTGGAGGAGGTCTGGCTGCCCGGCGACGCCGATCCCGTCGTGCTGCCCCGCTCCAGCGAGGGCCTGTACCTCCTTCAGCGCGTGCGTGACACGGCTCACGACTTCGCCATCCGCTACCAGCGCTCGAAGCGGAACAAGCGGGTCAGGAGCAGCCCCCTCGACGCGGTCCCCGGCCTCGGGGATACCCGCAAACAGGCGTTGATCAAGCATTTCGGCTCGGTGAAGCGGCTCCGGCAGGCGACAATCGAGCAGATCTGCGAGGTGCCCGGCATGGGCAGGAAGACGGCCGAAGCCGTTGCCGTGGCTCTCGCCCAGGCGGCCCCGGCCGCACCCGCCGTGAACACGGCCACAGGAGAGATCATGGAAGACGACGGGGGCACCACGGAATGACCGAGCACGAAAAGCACGAAGCGCACGAAGAGCACGAAGAGCACCGAGAAGACGGAGCAGGACACGTGAGTACGGGCACGAAGGAGGCCGGCGAGGCCGCCGACGCGGCGGCCATCCCCGAGCTGGTGATCATCTCCGGCATGTCCGGCGCCGGCCGGTCCACCGCGGCGAAGTGCCTGGAGGACCTCGGCTGGTTCGTCGTCGACAATCTGCCGCCCGCGCTGATCCCCACCATGGTGGAGCTCGGCGCCCGTTCCCAGGGCAACGTGGCCCGGATCGCCGTCGTCGTCGACGTCCGCGGCCGGCAGTTCTTCGACGCCCTGCGGGAGTCCCTCGCCGCCCTCGACGCCCAGCAGGTCACCCGGCGGATCGTCTTCCTTGAGTCCTCCGACGAGGCCCTGGTCAGGCGGTTCGAGTCGGTCCGCAGGCCGCACCCGCTCCAGGGCGACGGCCGCATCACCGACGGCATCGCCGCCGAGCGCGACCTCCTGCGCGAGCTGCGCGGCGACGCCGACCTGGTGATCGACACCTCCAGCCTCAACGTCCACGAGCTGCGCGCCAAGATGGACGCCCAGTTCGCCGGCGACGAGGAGCCGGAGCTGCGGGCCACCGTCATGTCCTTCGGATTCAAGTACGGGCTGCCCGTCGACGCCGACCTCGTCGTCGACATGCGCTTCCTGCCCAACCCGCACTGGGTCCCCGAGCTGCGGCCCTTCACCGGCCTCAACGAGGAGGTCTCGGCCTATGTCTTCAACCAGCCGGGTGCCAAGGAGTTCCTCGACCGCTACACCGAGCTGCTCCAGCTGATCGCCGCGGGCTACCGCCGCGAGGGCAAGCGGTACGTGACCATCGCCGTCGGCTGCACGGGCGGCAAGCACCGCTCCGTCGCCACGTCCGAGAAGCTCGCCGCACGCCTCGCCGCGGAAGGGGTCGAGACCGTCGTCGTCCACCGGGACATGGGGCGCGAGTGAAGCCGTACCGTCGGCGTACGTCCACCCTCTCGGTACGTACGCTCCGCAGGCGCGGCGCCCAGCCCAAGGTCGTCGCGCTGGGCGGGGGCATGGGCCTGTCGGCCTCCCTCGCCGCCCTGCGCCGGATCACGGGCGACCTGACCGCCGTGGTCACCGTCGCCGACGACGGCGGCTCCAGCGGCCGGCTCCGGGAGGAGCTGGGCGTACTGCCGCCGGGCGACCTGCGCAAGGCGCTCGCCGCGCTGTGCGGGGACGACGACTGGGGGCAGACCTGGGCCCGGGTCATCCAGCACCGCTTCCAGTCCCAGGGCGATCTGCACGAGCACGCGGTCGGCAATCTGCTGATCGTCGCGCTCTGGGAGCAGCTGGGCGACCATGTCCTGGCCCTGGACCTGGTCGGCAAGCTGCTCGGCGCGCACGGTCGGGTGCTGCCGATGTCCGCCGTGCCGCTGGAGCTCCAGGCCCTGGTCAGGGGGCACGATGCGGAGCGCCCGAACGACGTGGACACCGTCCGTGGCCAGGCCACGGTGGCGCTCACGCCCGGCGAGGTGCAGTCGGTGCACCTGGTCCCGAACGACCCGCCCGCCGTGCCCGAGGCCGTCGCCGCGGTCCGGGACGCGGACTGGGTGGTGCTCGGCCCGGGCTCCTGGTTCTCCTCGGTGATCCCGCACCTGCTGGTGCCCGAGCTGCTCGACGCGCTCACCGAGACCAAGGCTCGCAAGGTGCTCTCCCTCAACCTCGCACCGCAGCCGGGAGAAACCGAGGGGTTCTCTCCGCAGCGTCATTTGGAGGTTTTGGGACGACACGCCCCTAAACTCGCCCTGGACGTGGTGCTGGCCGACGAGGCCGCCGTGCCCGACGTGTCCGCCCGGGAGCCCCTCGTCGACGCCGCCAAGCGGCTCGGCGCCGCGCTCGAGCTGGCACCGGTGGCCAGGGCCGACGGCGCTCCGAAGCATGATCCGGAGCTGTTGGCCGCCGCGTACGACCGTATTTTTCGGATGCATGGAAGGATCGGCCCATGGCGATGACGGCAGCGGTGAAGGACGAGATCTCCCGGCTCCCCGTCACCCGGACCTGCTGCAGGAAGGCAGAGGTCTCGTCGATCCTGCGGTTCGCCGGCGGCCTGCACCTGGTGAGCGGGCGGATCGTGATCGAGGCGGAGCTGGACACCGCGATGGCGGCGCGCCGGCTCAAGCGGGACATTCTGGAGATCTTCGGGCACAGCTCGGAGCTGATCGTGATGGCCCCCGGTGGCCTGCGGCGCGGCTCCCGCTTCGTCGTACGGGTGGTGGCGGGCGGCGACCAGCTGGCCCGCCAGACCGGTCTGGTCGACGGCCGGGGCCGCCCGATCCGCGGGCTGCCCCCGCAGGTCGTCTCGGGAGCCACCTGCGATGCCGAGGCGGCCTGGCGCGGCGCGTTCCTGGCGCACGGCTCGCTCACCGAGCCCGGGCGCTCCTCCTCCCTGGAGGTGACCTGCCCCGGCCCGGAGGCCGCGCTCGCCCTGGTGGGTGCGGCCCGGCGGCTGAGCATCGCGGCGAAGGCCCGTGAGGTACGGGGCGTGGACCGGGTGGTCGTCCGGGACGGGGACGCGATCGGCGCCCTGCTGACCCGGCTCGGCGCGCACGAGTCGGTGCTCGCCTGGGAGGAGCGGCGGATGCGCCGCGAGGTCCGGGCCACCGCGAACCGGCTGGCCAACTTCGACGACGCCAATCTGCGCCGCTCGGCGCGCGCGGCGGTCGCCGCCGGGGCCCGTGTCCAGCGCGCCCTGGAGATCCTCGGCGAGGAGGTGCCCGAGCACCTCGCCGCCGCGGGCCGGCTGCGCATGGAGCACAAGCAGGCCTCCCTGGAGGAGCTGGGCGCGCTCGCCGATCCGCCGCTGACCAAGGACGCGGTCGCGGGCCGGATCCGCCGCCTCCTTGCCATGGCCGACAAGCGGGCGCAGGACCTGGGCATCCCCGGGACCGAGTCCAATCTGACGGAGGAGCTGGACGACAGCCTCGTCGGCTGACCGTCCGATCTCTCAACTCACCGCTGCCGGTGCCTTTCTGAGGCACCGGCAGCACCCGTTCGGCCTGCGAGGCACCCTTGACATGATCATGCGCCGTCAGAAGCCTGGCGTCTGTTCACTTTCGTGGCAGACAACAGCAAGGGGGGCTTATGAGACGCAGAGCGGGAGCGATCCTCGCGGCGGCTTCACTGCTGATCGCCGGACTGGCGGCGCCCGTCGCCGGAGCCGAACCGGACGGAACGGAGGGCGGCGACGCCCTCTCCGTATGGCGGGCCACGGTCAGCAAGGAACAGGTGCCGCTGCTCCTCGAAGCCGGCACCGACGGCCATGAGCTGACGGAGCAGGTGCCCGAGAAGGGCTCCGCCACCCTGGAGCTCTACCTCACCGGCAAGCAGGCCGGGCAGCTGCGCGGCAAGGGCGTCGAACTCAGCGAGCACACCTTGTCCAGCCAGGCCGAGAAGCGAGTCGCCGGCGCCGGGGACGGCGTCTTCCGGCCGTACGGCGGCGAGAACGGCCTCAAGCGGGAGATCCTGGCCACCGCACAGGCCCACCCGGACCTCACCAAGGTCGTCTCCATCGGCAAGACCCTCAAGGGCCAGGACATCCTCGCCCTCAAGATCAGCAAGGGCGCCAAGCAGGCCAAGGACGGCACCCGGCCCGCCACGCTGTACCTGTCCAACCAGCACGCCCGTGAGTGGATCACCCCCGAGATGACCCGGCGGCTGATGCACCACTACCTCGACGGCTACGGCACCGACCAGCGGATCACGAAGATCGTAGACTCCACCGAGCTCTGGTTCGTGCTCTCCGCAAACCCGGACGGCTACGACTTCACCCACGCCGACCCCGCCAACCGCCAGTGGCGCAAGAACCTCCGCGACAACAACGGCGACGGCCGCATCGCGCCCGGCGACGGTGTCGACCTCAACCGTAACTTCGCCTACAAGTGGGGCTACGACAACGAGGGTTCGTCCCCCGACCCGGCCGACGAGACCTACCGCGGCACCGGCCCGATGTCCGAGCCCGAGACCAGGGCGCTCGACGCCTTCCAGAAGCGCATCGGCTTCCGGTACGGCATCAACTACCACTCCGCCGCCCAGCTGCTGCTCTACGGCGTCGGCTGGCAGGTCGCCACCGACACCCCCGACGACGTGGCGCTGAAGTCGCTGGCCGGCACCCCGCAGAAGTCCGCCGTGCCCGGCTACCGGCCCCAGGTCTCCTCCGAGCTCTACACCACCAACGGCGAGGCCGACGGACACGCGGCCAACGTCAACGGGATGCAGATGTTCACCCCGGAGATGTCGACCTGCGCCACCGCCTCCCGCGTCGACCCGAACGACGCCTGGCAGCCCTCCGACTGCGCCTCCGTCTTCACCTTCCCGGACGACGAGAAGCTGATTCAGGCGGAGTTCGCCAAGAACGTCCCGTTCGCGCTCGCCGTGGCCGAGACCGCCGCCCACCCGGACCGGCCCGTCTCCGTCCCCGGCCTCGACGCCCCCGACTTCACCCCGCACACCTTCACCACCTCCTACGCCCGCGGCGGCGACCAGGAGGTGTCCGTGACCGCCCGCAAGTCCCTGCGCTCCAAGGAGCTCAAGTACCGCGTCAACGGCGGCCGTACGCACACCGAACGGCTCGAGGCCTGGCAGGGCGGCGAGACCTACGGCGGCGAGGACAACCTCTACTTCGACCAGTACCGCGCCGAGATCGAGGACGCCGGACCGGGCGACACCGTCGAGGTCTGGTTCACCGCCCGCACCCGTGAGGGCAAGCGGACCTCGTCCACCCCGTTCACGTACACCGTGGCCGAACGGCCACGCGGAGACGTGCTCGTCCTCGCCGAGGAGGGCGGCCCCGCCGCCGCGCAGCACACCGCCGCCTATGTAAAGGCGCTCGCCGACAGCGGCCGCAGGGCCGCCGTCTGGGACGTCGCCACGCAGGGGGTCCCGGACGCGCTCGGCGTGCTGAGCCACTTCCGTACGGTCGTCTGGTACACCGGCGCCGAGCAGCCCTCCGGGCCGGTCATGCTGGCCGTGCGGGACTACCTGAACGAGGGCGGCAAGCTCATCAACGCCGGTGAGAAGTCCGGCGGCCTCGTCGACATCGGCCGGGCGACGTCCAACGACTTCGCCCAGTACTTCCTCGGCGCCTACCACCGGGCCGGGCTGAACGGCCCGCCCGCGTTCGCCGGATCGGGCCTCTTCGGCGGCGCCACCGGCACCCTCGGTTCCACCCCCGACAACCCGCTGGACAACGCCGGCGCGTACACCGTCACCTCGGACACCCTGAAGCCGCGACAGTTCCCCCAGTTCGGCAGCAGCAGGTCCGCCGGTGACTACCCGGACGTCCGCACCCCCTTCGAGCCCTACGAGGGTGCGTACTTCGGCGCCGTCCGCCACGCCGACAACACCTGGACGCGACTCAGCCGCACCGTCGACCTCACCGGCGTCGACGCGGCCGCCAGGCCCAGCCTGCGGTTCCAGGTCAGTTACGACACCGAGCCCGGCTACGACAACCTCGTCGTCGAGGCCCACACGGCCGGCCAGGACGACTGGACCACGCTGCCCGACGCCAACGGCGGCACCTCCACCGCCGCCCCGGCCGACTGCGGCGAGGGCTACTACGTCCGGGGCCACCCCTTCCTCGCCCGTTACTTGACCGTCGGCGAGGACGGCTGCACCACCACCGGCACCACCGGCTCCTGGAACGCCTTCACCGGTCCCTCCAACGGCTGGCGGCAGGCCTCCGTCGACCTGAGCGCCTACGCGGGCAAGCAGGTCGAGCTGTCGATCTCGTACATCTCGGACCCCGGGAGCGGCGAGATGGGCGCCTTCGTCGACGACACCGCGCTCGTCGTCGGCGGAACTCCGGGCCAGAGCGAGGGCTTCGAGACCGCGCTCGGCGCGTGGTCCGTACCAGGGCCGCCGGCCGGCAGCCCCGGGAACGGCAGCGACTGGACCCGCTCCGCCGGCCTGTTCCACTCGCAGGCCGCCGTCACCACCCGTGACACCGTGCTGCTCGGCTTCGGCCTGGAACACGTCCGTCACGCAGGTGAGCGCGCCGCACTGATCCGGAAGGCGCTCGGCGCGGTGCACGGCTGAGCGGCCACCCGCACCTTTGATCACAGTCAGTGATCGGGACGAAAGTGGCACCGTGGCCCGAACCCGTTGGTAATAACGGGCCGCAGTGCATTCCCAGGACTTATGACCGCACACGATGTCACTCTCAGCCGATGAGAGAGGTAGGGTCGTAAGCGGTCGGGGACATCCCTAAAAAAGAATCTCGCCGGCGTCGAAACCCGGCGTACTCTCACGAGGAGATCGGTTCGTGACGATCCGCGTAGGCATCAACGGCTTTGGCCGCATCGGTCGCAACTACTTCCGCGCGCTCCTTGAGCAGGGTGCCGACATCGAGATCGTGGCTGTCAACGACCTGGGTGACACCGCGACCACCGCACACCTGCTGAAGTACGACACGATCCTGGGACGCCTCAAGGCCGAGGTCACCCACACGGCTGACACCATCACCGTCGACGGTCACACCATCAAGGTGCTCTCCGAGCGCAACCCGGCCGACATCCCCTGGGGCGAGCTGGGCGTCGACATCGTCATCGAGTCGACCGGCATCTTCACGAAGAAGGCCGACGCCGAGAAGCACATCGCCGGTGGCGCGAAGAAGGTCCTCATCTCGGCTCCGGCCAAGGACGAGGACATCACGATCGTCATGGGTGTCAACCAGGACAAGTACGAGCCCGCGAACCACCACGTCATCTCCAACGCCTCCTGCACCACCAACTGCGTGGCGCCGATGGCGAAGGTCCTCGACGAGAACTTCGGCATCGTCAAGGGTCTGATGACGACGGTCCACGCGTACACCAACGACCAGCGCATCCTGGACTTCCCGCACTCCGACCTGCGCCGCGCCCGCGCCGCCGCGGAGAACATCATCCCGACCACGACCGGTGCCGCCAAGGCCACCGCCCTGGTCCTCCCGCAGCTCAAGGGCAAGCTGGACGGCATCGCCATGCGCGTCCCGGTCCCGACCGGTTCGGCCACCGACCTGGTCGTGGAGCTCCAGCGCGAGGTCACCAAGGACGAGGTCAACGCCGCGTTCAAGAAGGCCGCCGACGACGGCGACCTGAAGGGCGTCCTCTACTACACCGAGGACCCGATCGTCTCCTCGGACATCGTCGGCGACGCGGCGTCCTGCACCTTCGACTCCTCCCTGACCATGGTCCAGGAGGGCAAGTCGGTGAAGATCCTCGGCTGGTACGACAACGAGTGGGGCTACTCGAACCGCCTCGTCGACCTCACGGTCTTCGTCGGCAACCAGCTCTGAGCCTTTCGGACAGGCACCTCGATGTGAGCACAGGGCTCGGACAGCGCGATGATGCGCTGTGCGAGCCCTGTCTCGTGTGCTTCACCGCGTACCAAGGAGTCAGTAGAAGATGAAGACCATCGACGAGCTTCTCGCCGAAGGCGTCGCCGGCAAGCGGGTATTCGTCCGCGCCGATCTCAACGTGCCGCTGGACGGCACCACCATCACCGACGACGGCCGGATCCGCGCCGTCCTCCCCACCGTCAAGGCGCTCGCCCTGGCCGGCGCCCGGGTCGTGGTCGCCTCGCACCTGGGCCGCCCCAAGGGTGCCCCGGACGCGGCGTTCTCCCTCGCGCCGGCCGCCGCGCGCCTGGGTGAACTCCTCGGCACCGACGTGGCGTTCGCGACCGACACGGTCGGCGAGTCCGCCCGGACGACCGTCGCGGGCCTCGCCGACGGCCAGGTCGCCGTCATCGAGAACCTGCGCTTCAACGCCGGCGAGACCGCCAAGGACGACGCCGAGCGCGGCGCCTTCGCCGACCGGCTCGCCGAGCTCGCCGACCTGTACGTCGGCGACGGCTTCGGCGCCGTGCACCGCAAGCACGCCTCGGTCTTCGACCTCCCGGCCCGGCTGCCGCACGCCGCCGGCTACCTCATCGCCAAGGAGGTCAGCGTCCTGAAGAAGCTGACCACCGACGTCCAGCGCCCCTACGTGGTCGTGCTCGGCGGCGCCAAGGTCTCCGACAAGCTCGCCGTCATCGACGAGCTGCTCGGCAAGGCCGACCGCCTCCTCATCGGCGGCGGCATGGCCTACACCTTCCTCAAGGCCAAGGGCTACGAGGTCGGCATCTCCCTCCTCCAGGAGGACCAGATCCCGACGGTGACCGAGTACATGAAGCGCGCCGAGGAGACCGGTGTCGAGCTCGTGCTCCCCGTCGACATCCGCGCCTCGGCCGACTTCCCCGACCTCAAGGGCAAGACGCCGGCCGAGTTCATCACGGTCGACGCCGACGCGATCCCCTCCGACAAGGAGGGCCTCGACATCGGCCCGAAGACCCGTGAGCTGTACGCCTCGAAGATCGCCGACGCCCAGACCGTGTTCTGGAACGGCCCGGTGGGCGTCTTCGAGCACCCCGACTACGCCGGCGGCACCAGCGCCATCGCGCAGGCCCTCCTCGACAGCAGCGCCTTCACCGTCGTCGGCGGTGGCGACTCGGCCGCGGCCGTGCGCACGCTCGGCTTCGACGAGAATGCCTTCGGCCACATCTCGACCGGCGGCGGTGCCTCCCTCGAATACCTCGAGGGCAAGACGCTCCCCGGCCTCGCCGCACTGGAGGACTGACCTTAATGAGCACGCGCACCCCGCTGATGGCGGGCAACTGGAAGATGAACCTCAACCACCTCGAGGCCATCGCGCACGTCCAGAAGCTCGCCTTCGCGCTGAACGACAAGGACTACGACGCCGTCGAGGTCGCGGTCCTGCCGCCCTTCACCGACCTGCGGTCCGTCCAGACCCTGGTCGACGGCGACAAGCTCAAGATCAAGTACGGCGCCCAGGACATCTCGGCGCACGACTCCGGTGCCTACACCGGTGAGATCTCGGGCGCCATGCTGGCCAAGCTGAAGTGCACCTACGTCGCCGTGGGCCACTCCGAGCGCCGGCAGTACCACGAGGAGACCGACACGCTCTGCAACGAGAAGGTGAAGGCCGCCTACAAGCACGGCCTGACCCCGATCCTCTGCGTCGGTGAGGGCCTGGACGTCCGCAGGGCGGGCGACCAGGTCGACTACACCCTCGCGCAGCTCGACGGCGCTCTGAAGAGCATCCCGGCCGAGCAGGCCGAGTCCATCGTGATCGCCTACGAGCCGGTGTGGGCCATCGGCACCGGCGAGGTCGCCACCCCCGAGGACGCGCAGGAGGTCTGCGGGGCGATCCGCGGGCGTCTCGCGGAGCTGTACTCGCAGGAGCTGGCCGACAAGGTCCGCATCCAGTACGGCGGCTCGGTCAAGGCAAGCAACGTGGCCGCGATCATGGCGCAGCCCGACGTGGACGGTGCCCTGGTGGGCGGCGCGGCGCTGGACGCCGAGGAGTTCGTCAAGATCGTCCGCTTCCGTGACCAGTGACCTGATCGGTGAGTAGGCGGTAGCGACGATCCGTCGTACCCTTGCGGGGGTCGGGCAGGAGATGCCCGGCCCCCGTCCGTATAAGTCCGAGGAAGTTGGTCCAGCCGTGGTTATGGGGTTCTCGATCGCCCTGATCGTCTTCAGCGCGCTGCTGATGCTGCTCGTGCTGATGCACAAGGGGAAGGGCGGCGGCCTCTCCGACATGTTCGGCGGTGGCATGCAGTCGTCCGTCGGTGGCTCCTCGGTCGCCGAGCGCAACCTGGACCGCATCACCGTCGTGGTCGGTCTGCTCTGGTTCGCGTGCATTGTCGTACTTGCTCTTCTGATGAAGTTGGACGTGTAACTCCAATCACTGGACGCGCGTTGGGCCTTACGTAGACTGGGGCATCTTCGAGCACCATCACGCAGGGAGTTACGACCGTGGCAAGTGGCAACGCGATCCGGGGAAGCCGGGTCGGAGCGGGGCCGATGGGGGAGGCCGAGCGGGGCGAGTCGGCGCCGCGCCTCCGCATCTCCTTCTGGTGCTCGAACGGGCACGAGACGCAGCCGAGCTTCGCCAGTGACGCACAGGTTCCGGAGACGTGGGACTGCCCGCGCTGCGGCTTCCCGGCCGGTCAGGACCGGGACAACCCGCCGGACCCGCCGCGCACCGAGCCGTACAAGACGCACCTCGCGTACGTACGGGAGCGGCGCAGCGACGCGGACGGCGAGGCGATCCTCGCGGAGGCGCTCGCCAAGCTGCGCGGCGAGATCTGAGCGTGGTGTGACAGTGTGACGAACGGGCCCTGCCCGCGAAGTGATTCGCGGGCAGGGCCCGTTCGCGTTGCGCGGTCCGGACCGCAGATCAATTAGGTTGGAGGGGCAGCGGGGCAAGCAGGCAGGAAGAGAAGAAGTAGGCGATGTCCGAGATGAAGACCGAAGCCCGTACGAGGCTCAACCAGCTGCCCGAGTGGGCCGCCCTCGGGAAGCACCGTGAGCAGCTGGGCGAGACGCACCTGCGCGAGCTGTTCGCCGCCGATGCGGGGCGCGGTACCGCGTACACGCTGCGCGTCGGCGACCTGTACCTGGACTACTCCAAGAACCTCGTGACCGACGAGACGCTGGCGCTGCTGCGCGAGCTGGCCGCCGCGACCGGCGTGGCCGAGCTGCGCGATGCCATGTTCCGCGGGGAGAAGATCAACACCACCGAGGACCGCGCGGTCCTGCACACCGCGCTGCGCGCCCCGCGCGACGCCGTCATCGAGGTCGACGGCGAGAACGTCGTCCCGGCCGTGCACGCCGTCCTCGACACGATGGCCGCCTTCGCGGACAAGGTCCGCGCGGGCGAATGGACCGGCCACACCGGCAAGCCGGTCAGGAACATCGTGAACATCGGCATCGGCGGCTCCGACCTCGGCCCCGCCATGGCCTACGAGGCCCTGCGCTCCTCCACCCAGCGGGACCTGACGTTCCGCTTCGTCTCCAACGTCGACGGCGCCGACCTCCACGAGGCCGTCCGCGACCTCGACCCGGCCGAGACGCTCTTCATCGTCGCCTCGAAGACCTTCACCACCATCGAGACGGTCACCAACGCCACCTCCGCCCGCCACTGGCTCCTCACCGGCCTCGGGGCCGGCCAGGAGGCGGTGGCCAAGCACTTCGTGGCCCTGTCGACCAACGCCGAGAAGGTGAAGGAATTCGGCATCGACACGGCCAACATGTTCGAGTTCTGGGACTGGGTCGGCGGACGCTACTCCTACGACTCCGCCATCGGCCTCTCCCTGATGATCGCCATCGGCCCGGAGCAGTTCCGCGAGATGCTCGACGGCTTCCGCCTCGTCGACGAGCACTTCCGCACCGCCCCCGCTGAGGAGAACGCGCCCCTGCTCCTCGGCCTCCTCGGCGTCTGGTACGGCGGGTTCTTCGACGCCCAGTCGCACGCCGTCCTGCCGTACTCGCACTACCTGTCCAAGTTCACCGCCTACCTCCAGCAGCTCGACATGGAGTCCAACGGCAAGTCCGTCGACCGCGACGGCCGGCCCGTCGACTGGCAGACCGGACCCGTCGTCTGGGGCACGCCCGGCACCAACGGGCAGCACGCGTACTTCCAGTTGATCCACCAGGGCACCAAGGTCATCCCGGCCGACTTCATCGGCTTCGCCGAGCCCGTCGCCGACCTGCTCCCCGGCCTCTTCGCCCAGCACGACCTGCTGATGGCCAACTTCTTCGCCCAGACCCAGGCGCTGGCCTTCGGCAAGACCGCCGACGAGGTACGGGCCGAGGGCGTCGCCGAGGAGCTCGTCCCGCACAAGACCTTCCAGGGCAACCACCCCACCACCACGATCCTGGCCAAGGAACTCACCCCCTCCGTCCTCGGCCAGCTCATCGCGCTCTACGAGCACAAGGTGTTCGTCCAGGGCGCGATCTGGAACATCGACTCCTTCGACCAGTGGGGCGTCGAGCTCGGCAAGGTCCTCGCCAAGCGGATCGAGCCCGTGCTCACCGAGGGCAGCGGCGGCGAGGAGCTCGACGGCTCCACGGCCGGGCTGGTCGACACCTACCGGACGCTGCGCGGACGGTAGAGACGATGAGGGGGGAGAACGTGGTGCCGGGCGAGGTGCGGCTGAGGCCGCCGAACAACACGCTGAGCCAGCGGGCCGTCGGCTGGTGGCGCACCCAGTGGCTGCTGACCACCGCCATGCCCGTGGCGGTCCTCGCCGTCCTCGGGGCGCTCATCGAGCCGGCCCGGTTCTGGCTGTGGCTGCCCGCCGCGCTCCTGGCGGCCCTCGGCCTCGCCTGCACCGCGTTCTTCCCCTCCTGGTGGTTCCGGGTCCACCGCTGGGAGGTCACCGAGGACGCCGTCTACGTCCGCACGGGGGCCTTCTGGCAGGAGTGGCGGATCGCGCCCATGTCCCGGATCCAGACCGTCGACACGGTCAGGGGACCGCTGGAGCAGCTCTTCCGGCTCGCCACGGTCACCGTGACCACCGCCTCCTCCAAGGGCGCGATCCGCATCGAGGGCCTCGACCACGAACTCGCCGCGGATCTCGCCGAGAAGCTCACCCGCATCACGCAGGCCACCCCCGGAGACGCCACATGAGCGAGGAGTGGCGCCGCCTCGACCCCCGTACGGTCCTGGTCACCGCCGCCGTTCTCGCGGGCGTCGCCGGCGGTGCCGCCCTGCCCACGTTCTTCGGCCTGACCAACGGCATGTCCGCCGCGCGGGCCATCGGCTGGATCGCCGCCGGGGCGGTGCTCCTCATCGGCGGCGGGTCGGCGGCCGACTACGTCCGCTGGCGGCGCACCCGCTACCGCATCGGCGCCGAACGAGCCGAACTCCACACCGGACTATTGCTGGTCAAACGCCGCTCGCTGGCCCGCGAACGCATCCGCAGCGTCGACCTGACCGCCAACCCGCTGCTGCGTGTCCTCGGCCTGGTCAAGGTCCGCATCGGCACCGGCGAGCACAACGGCGGCGGCGAGTCCACGCTCGAACTCGACCCGGTCACCCGGGCCGAGGGCGAGCGGCTCCGCCGCGAGCTGCTCGCGCGGACGCTCACCGGCACCGAGGACACCCGCCACGACGGCGCCCTCGCCGCGCTCGACCCGCGCTGGATCCGCTACGCCCCGGTCTCCTTCGTCGCCGTGCTGTTCGGCGGCGCGGCGGCCGGTGCCGTGATGCAGGTCAGCGAGTGGTTCGGCGCCCAGGACGAGGTCGTCGAGTGGATAGGGGACCGCTTCCAGGACACCTCGGTCCTCTCGATGATCCTCGTCCTCGTCGCCCTTGCCGTCCTCGCCGGCACCGTCGGCGCCCTCGGCCTCTGGGTCGAGATGTGGTGGAACTACCGCCTGGAGCGCGAGCCCGGCGGCACCCTGCGGGTCCGCCGCGGACTGTTCACCGCCCGCTCGATCTCCATCGAGGAACGACGCCTGCGCGGCGTCGAACTGGTCGAGCCGCTGGGCGTACGGATGTGCCGGGCCGCCCGCGTCGACGCCGTCGCCACCGGACTCGCCGAGGACGAGGAGGACAGGCACGCCGAGAACAAGACCCTGCTGCCCGCGGCGCCCCGCGCGGTCGCCGACCGGGTCGCCGCACAGGTGCTGCGCGAGTCCGAGCCCCCGACGAGCGCGCCGCTCATCGTCCATCCACGCGCCGCCCGCACCCGGCGGCTGCGCTGGGCCCTGTGGAGCGCGTTCGGGCCGGTCGTGGTCCTCGGCGTCCTCGGGGCGCTGCTCACCCCCGACCTGGTCTACGTCGCCGTCGGCTGCGCCCTCGTTCTCGGCACGCTCGCCGTGGTGTTCGCCCGCGACGCCTACCGCAACCTCGGGCACGGCGTCAGCGGCGACTATCTGGTGGCCCGGTCCGGCACGATCCGCCGGACCACGGTCGCCCTCCAGCGCGGCGGTGTCATCGGATGGACCGTCAAGCAGTCGTACTTCCAGCGCCGCGCGGGCCTGCTCACGCTCACCGCGACGACCGCGGCGGGCACGGGCGCGTACGACATCTACGACGCCGGGCAGGGCGAGGGCCTCACCTTCGCCGCCGAGGCGGTGCCCGACCTTCTCGGCCCCTTCCTGGAACACGTACGGGAAATGCCGGAGGCCCGGCCCACCGCGCGGTGAACCGGGCCTCCCTGAGCTTCCGTCAGGCCGAAGCCGGACGCCGGACCGAAGGACGTCAGGGCGAAGCCGGTGGATACAGCGCGCGCGGCAGCTCCGAGGCGGCCGCCGCGTCGAGCAGCCAGAGCGTGCGCGAGCGGCCGTAGGCGCCCGCCGCCGGGGCCTGGATCTCGCCCGCCCCGGACAGCGCGATGGCCGCGGCCTTCGCCTTGTCCTCGCCGGCCGCGAGCAGCCAGACCTCACGCGCGGCGCGGATCGCCGGCAGCGTCAGCGAGATCCGGGTCGGCGGCGGCTTCGGCGCGCCGTGCACGCCCACCACCGTGCGCTCGGTCTCGCGCACCGCCGGAAGCTCCGGGAAGAGCGAGGCCACATGCGTGTCGGGCCCGACACCCAGCATCAGCACGTCGAAGCCCGGCACCGATCCAAGGTCCTCGGGACCGGCGGCCGCGGCCAGTTCGGCCGCGTACGCCTCGGCGGCGGCCTCGACGTCATTGCCGTACGGCCCGTCCGAGGCCGGCATCGCGTGCACCCGCGCCGGGTCCAGCGGAACGCTGTCGAGCAGCGCCGCACGGGCCTGGGTGACATTGCGCTCCGGATCGCCCTCGGGCAGGAACCGCTCGTCGCCCCACCACAGATCGAGCCGCGACCAGTCGATCGCGTCCCGCGCGGGGGCCGAACCGAGCGCCGCGAGCACCCCGTTGCCGTTGCGGCCGCCCGTGAGTACCACGGACGCCGAGCCGCGGGTGGCCTGGGCGTCCACGATCCGGGTGATCAGCCGGGCCGCCGCGGCCTGGGCCATCAGCTCCTTGTCGCGGTGGACGACGAGCTGCGGGGTGCTCACTTGGCCGCCGCCTTCCTGGCCGGTGCCTTCTTCGCGGCGGGCGGAGCCTTGACCTCGGCGGCCGGCGCCTCCTCGGCGGCCGGCGCCTCCTCGGCGGGTTCGGGGGCGGTCACCGCCGCCGCCTCGTCCAGCCGGTCGAGCCCGAACCGCAGCGCCGAGGCGTACGTGTCGTCCGGGTCGAGCCGCCGCAGCTCCTCCGCGATCAGCTCGGCCGTCTCGCGGCGCTTGAGCGCCACGCCACGGTCCGGCTGCCCCTGGATGGAGAGCGTCGCCAGCGAGCCGTCCGGCCGGTCGAGCACGATCGGCCCGCAGGTGGACTCCATCCGTACGGAGGTGAGCCCGGGGCCCGGTGAGGTGGACCGGCGTACCGGCACCTTCAGCCGGTCCGCCAGCCACATGGCGAGCAGCTCGACGCTCGGGTTGAACTCCTCGCCCTCCACCTCGGCGGAGGTGACCTCGCACACGACCTGGTCGAGCGCGGCGGCCAGCATCGAACGCCACGGGGTGATCCGGGTCCAGGCCAGATCCGTGTCGCCCGGGGTGTAGGTGTCCGCGCGCCCGGTCAGCTCGTGGATCGGCTGCTCGGAGGCGTACGTGTCGGTCACCCGGCGCTGGGCGAGCGCGCCCAGCGGGTCGTTCGCCGGGTCGGCCGGGGCGTTGACCGGCCACCAGACGACGGTGGGCGCGTCCGGCAGGAGCAGCGGAAGGACCACCGACTGGGCGTGGTCGGCGACCTCGCCGTACAGCCGGAGGACAACCGTTTCGCCTGTGCTGGCGTCGGCGCCGAGGCGGACCTCGGCGTCGAGCCGCGCCTTCGCGCGGTCGCGCGGCGAACGCGAGGCGCGCTTGATGACCACCAGCGTCCGCGAAGGGTGTTCGCGGGACGCGTCGTTGGCCGCCTTGAGCGCGTCGTAGGCGTTCTCCTCGTCGGTGACGATGACGAGGGTGAGCACCATGCCGACGGCGGGCGTGCCGATGGCACGCCGCCCGAGCACCAGCGCCTTGTTGATCTTGCTGGACGTGGTGTCCGTCAGGTCGGTCTTCATGGCCGGCGCCAGCTCCGTCCGTCTCGTGCGAGCATCTCGTCCGCCTCGACCGGACCCCAGGTCCCGGACTGGTACTGCGCCGGCTTGCCGTGCTTGTCCCAGTACTGCTCGATCGGGTCGAGGATCTTCCAGGAGAGCTCGACCTCCTCGACGCGCGGGAAGAGGTTCGAGTCGCCGAGCAGCACATCGAGGATGAGCCGCTCGTACGCCTCGGGGCTGGACTCCGTGAAGGACTCGCCGTAGGCGAAGTCCATCGACACGTCCCGGACCTCCATCGAGGTGCCCGGCACCTTGGAGCCGAACCGCATGGTCACGCCCTCGTCCGGCTGGACGCGGATGACCAGGGCGTTCTGGCCCAGCTCCTCCGTCGCCGTCTTGTCGAAGGGGGAGTGCGGCGCGCGCTGGAAGACCACCGCGATCTCGGTGACGCGGCGGCCGAGCCGCTTGCCGGTACGGAGATAGAAGGGGACGCCCGCCCAGCGGCGGTTGTCGATCTCCAGCTTGATGGCCGCGAAGGTGTCGGTCTTCGACTTGGGGTCGATCCCGTCCTCCTGGAGATAGCCGACGGCCTTCGCGCCGCCCTGCCAGCCCGGCGCGTACTGACCGCGCACGGTCGAAGCACCCAGGTCCTTCGGCAGCTTCACCGCGCCGAGCACCTTGGTCTTCTCGGCCGCGAGCGCGTCCGCGTCGAAGGAGGCGGGCTCCTCCATCGCGGTCAGCGCGAGCAGCTGGAGGAGGTGGTTCTGGATGACGTCACGGGCGGCGCCGATGCCGTCGTAGTAGCCGGCGCGGCCGCCGATGCCGATGTCCTCGGCCATGGTGATCTGCACGTGGTCGACGTACGACCGGTTCCAGATCGGCTCGAAGAGCGTGTTGGCGAAGCGGAGCGCCAGGATGTTCTGGACGGTCTCCTTGCCCAGGTAGTGGTCGATCCGGAAGACCGCCTCGGGCGGGAAGACCTCGTGGACGACCTCGTTGAGCTCCTTGGCGGAGACCAGGTCGTGGCCGAACGGCTTCTCGATGACCGCGCGGCGCCAGGAGCCGTTCTTCTGGTCGGCCAGGCCGTGCTTCTTCAGCTGCTGGACGACAAGAGGGAAGAACTTCGGCGGCACGGACAGGTAGAAGGCGAAATTGCCGCCGGTGCCCTGCGCCTTGTCCAGCTCCTCGACGGTGGACTTCAACTTCTCGAAGGCGTCGTCGTCATCGAAGTCGCCCTGGACGAACCGCATCCCCTGGATCAGCTGCTGCCACACCTCCTCGCGGAACGGGGTGCGCGCGTGCTGCTTGACGGCCTCGTAGACCTCCTGCGCGAAGTCCTCGTCCTGCCACTCGCGGCGCGCGAAGCCGATGAGCGAGAAGCCCGGCGGCAGCAGGCCGCGGTTGGCCAGGTCGTAGACGGCAGGCATCAGCTTCTTACGGGACAAATCGCCCGTGACGCCAAAGATCACCAGGCCCGACGGCCCCGCGATGCGCGGGAGC
The DNA here is from genome assembly GCF_055563935.1 of Streptomyces sp. NPDC029169. Lineage (NCBI taxonomy): Bacteria > Bacillati > Actinomycetota > Actinomycetes > Kitasatosporales > Streptomycetaceae > Streptomyces > Streptomyces sp. NPDC029169. The sequence continues at coordinate 54,457 of NZ_JBVHXA010000010.1, read as the reverse complement.
CGTCGGTCTGCGGCGTCACGGAGCGGGTTGGCTCCGTGGACTGCGCTCAAAGTGCTTACGCCTCCGAAGGTGCGAGGCGCTCAAGCTCCGCCTCGGTCGACTTGAGCAGGTCGTTCCAGGACGCCTCGAACTTCTCGACGCCCTCGTCCTCGAGCAGCTGCACCACGTCGTCGTAGCTGATGCCGAGCTTCTCGACGGCCTCCAGCTCGGCGCGGGACTGCTCGTAGGTGCCGCGCACGGTGTCGCCGGTGACCTCACCGTGGTCGGCGGTGGCCTCCATCGTCGCCTCGGGCATGGTGTTGACCGTGCCGGGCGCGACCAGGTCGACGACGTACAGGGTGTCCTTGTACGCCGGGTCCTTGACGCCGGTCGAGGCCCACAGCGGACGCTGCTTGTTGGCCTGCGCCCTGTCCAGGGCGGCCCAGCGCTCGCTCGAGAACACCTCTTCGTACGCCTCGTACGCCAGCCGGGCGTTGGCGAGGGCGGCCTTGCCCTTGAGGGCCGTGGCCTCGTCCGTGCCGATCGCGGTCAGGCGCTTGTCGATCTCCGAGTCCACCCGGGAGACGAAGAAGGAGGCCACGGAGTGGATCAGGGAGATGTCCAGGCCGCGCTCCCTGGCCTTCTCCAGGCCCGCCAGGTAGGCGTCCATGACCGCGCGGTAACGCTCGAGCGAGAAGATCAGCGTCACGTTGACGCTGATGCCGAGGCCGATGACCTCGGTGATCGCCGGCAGACCCGCCTTGGTGGCCGGGATCTTGATGAGCGTGTTGGGACGGTCGACCAGCCAGGCGAGCTGCTTGGCCTCGGCGATGGTGGCCGCCGTGTTGTGGGCGAGCCGGGGGTCGACCTCGATCGAGACCCGGCCGTCCTGGCCGTCCGTGGCGTCGAAGACCGGGCGCAGGATGTCGGCGGCGTCCCTCACGTCAGCCGTCGTGATCATGCGGATGGCCTCGTCCACGGTCACCTTGCGCGCGGCGAGGTCGGCGAGCTGCTGGTCGTAACCGTGGCCCTCCGAGATCGCCTTCTGGAAGATGGACGGGTTGGTGGTGACACCCACCACGTGCTGCTGGTCGATGAGCTCGGCCAGGTTGCCGGACGTGATCCGCTGACGCGAGAGGTCGTCCAGCCAGATCGCGACGCCTTCGTCGGAGAGGCGCTTGAGAGCGTCTGTCATGAGAGGTTCTCCAAAAGTCGTGTCTAAGTGCGTCAGCGCGCGGCGGCGGCGAGAGATTCCCTGGCGGCGGCGGTGATGGCCTCCGGCGTGAAGCCGAACTCGCGGAAGAGGACCTTCGCGTCGGCCGAGGCACCGAAGTGCTCCAGCGAGACGATCCGGCCGGCGTCGCCGACGTACTTGTGCCAGGTGAGACCGATACCGGCCTCGACGGCCACGCGCGCCTTCACCGACGGCGGCAGGACGGAGTCCTTGTACGCCTGGTCCTGCTCCTCGAACCACTCGACGGACGGCATCGAGACCACACGGGTCGGGACGCCGGCGGCCTGGAGCTGCTCCCGGGCCTCGACGGCCAGGTGCACCTCGGAGCCGGTGCCGATAAGGACGACCTGTGCCTCGCCGCCTTCGGCGTCGAGCAGGACGTAACCGCCCTTGGCCGTGTCCTCGTTCGGCGCGTACGTCGGCACACCCTGGCGGGTCAGCGCGAGGCCGTGCGGGGCCCCCTCGCCGAACACGCGGGTGTGGCGCTTGACGATCTCGCGCCAGGCGATGGCGGTCTCGTTGGCGTCCGCCGGGCGGACGATGTTCAGCCCGGGGATCGCGCGCAGCGACGCCAGGTGCTCCACCGGCTGGTGCGTCGGGCCGTCCTCGCCCAGACCGATCGAGTCGTGGGTCCAGACGTACGTCACCGGCAGGTGCATCAGCGCGGACAGCCGCACGGCGTTGCGCATGTAGTCGGAGAACACCAGGAAGGTGCCGCCGTAGACACGGGTGTTGCCGTGCAGCGCGATGCCGTTCATCTCCGCGGCCATGGAGTGCTCGCGGATGCCGAAGTGGATCGTGCGGCCGTACTTGTTCGCCTCGGGCAGCGGGTTGCCCTCGGGCAGGAACGACGAGGTCTTGTCGATCGTCGTGTTGTTCGAGCCGGCCAGGTCGGCCGAGCCGCCCCACAGCTCCGGGATGACGGCGCCGAGCGACTGGAGGACCTTGCCGGACGCGGCGCGGGTGGCGACACCCTTGCCCGCCTCGAAGACCGGGATGTGCGACTCCCAGCCCTCGGGCAGCTCGTTCGCCTGGATACGGTCGAACTCCGCGGCCCGCTCCGGGTTGGCCGTACGCCACTCGGCGAGGGACTTCTCCCACGCGGCGCGGGCCTCACGGCCACGGTCGCCGAGCGAGCGGGTGTGACCGATGACCTCGCCGGTGACCTCGAAGGTCTGCTCCGGGTCGAAGCCGAGGACGCGCTTGGTGGCCGCGATCTCCTCGTCGCCGAGCGCCGAGCCGTGCGCGGCCTCGGTGTTCTGGGCGTTCGGGGCGGGCCAGGCGATGATCGAGCGCATCGCGATGAACGACGGACGCTCGGTCTCGGCCTCGGCGGCCTTGACCGCCGCGAACAGCGCGGCCGGGTCCAGGTCGCCGTTGGCCTGCGGCTCGACGCGCTGGACGTGCCAGCCGTACGCCTCGTACCGCTTCATCGTGTCCTCGGACACGGCCGTCTCGGTGTCGCCCTCGATCGAGATGTGGTTGTCGTCCCACAGCAGGATCAGGTTGCCGAGCTTCTGGTGACCGGCGAGCGAGGACGCCTCGGCGGAGATGCCCTCCTGGAGGCAGCCGTCACCGGCGATCACGTAGACGTTGTGGTCGAACGGGGAGGTGCCGGGGGCCGCCTCCGGGTCGAACAGACCGCGCTCGTAGCGGGCGGCCATCGCCATGCCCACGGCGTTGGCGACACCCTGGCCCAGCGGGCCGGTCGTCGTCTCGACACCCGCGGTGTGTCCGTACTCCGGGTGACCCGGGGTCTTCGAGCCCCAGGTGCGGAACGCCTTCAGGTCGTCCAGCTCGAGCCCGAAGCCCCCCAGGTACAGCTGGGTGTAGAGGGTCAGGGACGAGTGACCGGCGGAGAGTACGAAACGGTCGCGCCCCACCCACTCCGGGTCGGCCGGGTCGTGTCGCATCACCTTCTGGAAGAGGGTGTACGCGGCGGGCGCCAGGCTCATGGCCGTACCGGGATGGCCGTTGCCGACCTTCTGTACGGCGTCCGCGGCCAGGATGCGGGCGGTGTCCACGGCCCGCTGGTCCAATTCGGTCCACTCGAGGTCTGTGGTGGTCGGCTTAGTGCTCACCCTGAGTCAGGGCTCCTCTCCACACATGTACGGGAAGCCGGTGACTGAGGGTGTACCGGCGTTGTCGAGCCTACCCCCGTCATGACGTCCATCTTTTCGAGTGCGCGCCCCGGAAAACAGAAGACACGGCAAGAGTGCGGGTCACTCTGTCACTTCGCCTCCCGAGTGCTGTCCATCCCTTGGGACGAGGGCCCTCAACACGACCCCACCCCCGCGAAGATCGGCGTATGGGCAACGTCTACAGTGGCGTGGTACGCGCAAGTCTTCACCCCGTCTTCATCCGGGGAGCTTGCTGGGAATTTCTCTGTCAGGGGTGTGCGTGACGGCCGTCGAGTCCCGACCCGCAGGGGTCGTCTTGACTCCCAGCCCGGGGGGCCATCGGCCGTTCGGGGCTCGCGTCAAGGCGTTCGTGGCGCTGACCAAGCCGCGGATCATCGAGCTGCTGCTCATCACGACCGTTCCGGTGATGTTCCTCGCCGAGCAGGGCGTTCCGAACATGTGGCTGGTACTCGCCACCTGTTTCGGCGGCTACCTCTCTGCCGGCGGCGCGAACGCGCTCAACATGTACATCGACCGCGACATCGACGCGCTGATGGACCGCACCTCCCAGCGCCCGCTGGTCACCGGCGTCCTCACTCCCCGTGAGGGCCTGGTCTTCGGCCTCACCCTCGCCGTGGTCTCCACGGTCTGGTTCGGCCTCCTGGTCAACTGGCTCTCCGCCGCCCTCTCGCTCGGCGCGCTCCTCTTCTACGTCGTGATCTACACGATGATCCTCAAGCGGCGCACGTCCCAGAACATCGTCTGGGGCGGCATCGCCGGCTGCCTGCCGGTGCTGATCGGCTGGTCGGCCGTCACCAACTCGATGTCGTGGGCCGCGGTCATCCTCTTCCTCGTCATCTTCTTCTGGACGCCGCCGCACTACTGGCCGCTGTCGATGAAGGTGAAGGAGGACTACGCGCGCGCGGGCGTGCCCATGCTCCCGGTCCTCGCCTCCAACAAGGTCGTGGCCCGGCAGATCGTCGCGTACAGCTGGGTCATGGTCGCCGTCTCGCTGCTGCTGACCCCGCTCGGCTACACCGGCTGGTTCTACACGGCCGTGGCGCTGCTCACCGGCGGCTGGTGGCTCTGGGAGGCGCACGCGCTGCTGAACCGCGCGAAGAACGGCGCGACGGGCGCGAAGCTCAAGGAGATGCGCCTCTTCCACTGGTCGATCACCTATGTCTCGCTGCTCTTCGTGGCGGTCGCGGTCGACCCCTTCCTGAGGTAGTTCCTCAGGTCCTGAACAACGGCCGGAGCGCGTGGGACAGCCCACACGCCCCGGCCGTCGCCAGTGGATCTACCGCTGGGTAGCATCGGTGTCATGGCAGACACCACGCAGGCGGACACCAAGGGCGAGCGCAAGGCGGCCAAGCTCGCCAAGCAGATCCAGGCGTTCTCCAAGAAGCACGGCGGCGCCGAGGGGCAGCTCGCCTACATCGGCCAGATGGGCACCCGTATCGTGCTCGTCGGCGAGGACGGCGGCTGGGGCGACCTGGTGGCCCCCACGCACGCCGTCGCCCAGCAGGCCGCCGAGAAGGCCGGGCTGACCCTCCACGACGAGTTCGACGGCGAGTTCGCCGCTAAGGTCGTCACCGGTCCGTACGAGTGGACCCGCATGGCCGGTATCCAGATCGGCGGCCCGTCGAACGCGTGACCGTTCGGCGCGCTCGGCAACAACCTCGGGTGGGGCTCACCCGTTAGGACGTGTGGAAGAACGTCCACGCAGGGAGCCCCCCGAATGATCGAGACCCCGAGCCTGGTGGACCAGTACTGCCACGGGGTGCTCCGCACGGAGCTCGGCCTCGGCACCTTCGAGGCGTACCTGGGCAAGCCTGCCGGAGCAGGGGCTGCGCCGCCCGCGTCCGGCACCACCTTCTTCGACACCCAGACCGGCTTCGCGGTGCGCCGCTGGTGCCCGCCGCTGCTGGGTCTCGAACCGCACTGCCCGCCGGCCCGCTACCTCGCCCGCCGGCGCGAACTGGGCGTACTGGAGTCCGGGCGGCGGCTGCTGCGCGCCTCCGGCATCTCCACCTATCTCGTGGACACCGGGCTGCCGGGCGATCTGACCGGCCCCGCCGAGATCGCCTCCACAGGCGCCGCCGCCGCACACGAGATCGTCCGTCTCGAACTGCTCGCCGAGCAGGTCGCCGACACGTCCGGCTCGGTCGAGGCGCTCCTCGCCAACCTCGCCGAGGCCGTCCACGGCGCCGCCGCGACCGCCGTCGCCTTCACCTCCGTGGCGGGGGTGAGCCGCGGCCTCGCCCAGGCGTCGGAACCGCCGGGGCCCGGGGAGGTACGAGGAGCGGCGGGGCGCTGGCTGGCCGGGCGCGCGGTGGGCGGCCGGCTCACCGACCCCGTGCTGCTGCGCCATCTCCTCTGGGTCGCCGTCACCTCGGGACGGCCGCTCCAGCTGCACGTGGGGGCCGAGGAACCGGCGGGGCTCGCGGACTTCGCCGCGTCCACCAGCGGCCTGGGCACCGACGTCGTGCTCCTGCACGGATACCCGTACCACCGGCAGACGGCGCAGCTGACGGGCCTCTATCCGCATGTGTACGCCGACCTCGGCTCCGTCCTCGCCAGGACCGGAGCCCGGGCGGCGGCCGTCCTCGCCGAACTCCTGGAGCTGGCCCCCTTCGGCAAGCTGCTCTTCTCCAGCGGGGCCCACGCCCTGCCGGAGCTGCATGTCGTCGCGGCGAGCGTCTTCCGCGGGGCGCTGTCGCGCGTGCTGGGGGAGTGGGTGGGCGAGGGCGCCTGGTCCCTGACCGACGCGCAGCGCGTCGCGACGATGATCGCGTCGGGCAACGCGCGGCGGGTGTACGGGCTCCGCTGACAGCGGCCGAGCAACGGGTGGGCGGTGGCCCTCGTCTACGCCGTGGCCGGCGCCAGGTCGGTCTGGGTCGGGATCTCGGGGGTGGGGAGCGGGCGTTCGCGCAGGCTGAGGGCCAGGCGTAGGACCGCGATCCACATCAGCGCGGAGCCGAGCATGTGGGCGCCGACCAGGACCTCGGGCACACCGGTGAAGTACTGGAGGTAGCCGATCCCGCCCTGGGCGAGCAGCACGATCAGCAGGTCACGGGCGCGCGCCCGGGTGTCGTCGGGGGCGTCGACCACCCGCAGCACCAGCCACATCGCCAGCGCGAGCGCGACGACGACCCACGCGGAGACGGCGTGGAGGCGGGCGGCGTCGGTCCAGTCCCATGGCATGCGCGGGACGTCGCTGCTGTCACCGGCGTGCTTGCCCGATCCGGTGACGCCCGTGCCGAGGACGATCAGCAGGGCCGAGGCCGCGATGATCGCCCAGGAGAGCTTGCGCACCGGGCCGGGCACCCGGCGCCTGGGCGTCGTGTCGCCCTCGCGGGTCCGGTGCCAGGTGATCACGGCGACGGTCAGGAGCGAGTTGGCGGCGATGAAGTGGCCGGCGACCGTCCACGGGTTGAGCCCCATCCACACCGTGATGCCGCCCAGGACCGCGTTGCTCGCGACGATCCAGAACTGCGCCCAGCCGAGCCGCGTCAGCCCGCGCCGCCACGGCTTGGTGGACCGCGCGGCGATGATCGCCCAGCCGACCGCCGCCGACAGGACGTACGTCAGCATCCGGTTGCCGAACTCGATCGCGCCGCGGTAGCCCTGCTCGGGCGTCACGATGAGGCTGTCGTCCGTGCACTTGGGCCAGGTGTCGCAGCCGAGACCGGAGCCGGTCAGCCGGACCGCGCCTCCCGTGACGATGATGAGGACGCTCATCACGACGGCGGAGAGCGCGGCGCGCCGGAGCGTCTCGGGGGACGGGGTCCAGCGCTTGGCGATGTAGGCGAGTGGGGTCAGCACGGCCCTATCGTAGGAGAGGGCTTGTGCGCGTTTTCACGAGGGGGTCGTTACGGGTGATGTCACCCCGGAACGTCACCCTCCCGCTACTCCCAGCGGAAGAACCTCGCCGCCGCGCCGAGGCCGACGACCGCCCACACCGCGAGGATCGCGGCGGCACCCCACGGCATCGGGGCGCCGCCCTGGAGCACGTCCCGCAGACCGTCCGAGAGCGCCGAGATCGGCAGCAGCTCCAGGACGGAGCGGGCCGCGTCGGGGAACCGGTCCAGCGGCACGATCACCCCGCCGCCCACCAGGAGCAGCAGGAAGACCAGGTTCGCGGCGGCCAGCGTCGCCTCCGCGCGCAGCGTGCCCGCCATCAGCAGGCCGAGGCCCGAGAAAGCCGCCGTGCCGAGGACGAGCAGCAGCAGGACGGAGACCGGGCCGCCCTGCGGGGACCAGCCGAGGCCCAGCGCGATCGCCGTGAGCAGGACGACCTGGAGCACCTCGGTGACCAGGACCGAGAGCGTCTTGGCGGTCATCAGCGCCCAGCGGGGGAGCGGGGAGGCGCCGAGCCGCTTCAGGACTCCGTAGCGGCGCTCGAAGCCGGTGGCGATGGCCTGGCCGGTGAAGGCGGTGGACATCACGGCGAGCGCGAGGACGCCGGGCGCGAGGAAGTCCACGGCCTTGTCCGTTCCTGTGTCGACGATGTCGACGGTCGAGAACAGCACGAGCAGCAGCGACGGGATGATCACGGTGAGGAGCAGCTGCTCGCCGTTGCGCAGCAGCATCCTGGCCTCCAGGACCGTCTGCGCCGCGATCATCCGGCCGACGGGCGCGGCTCCCGGCTTCGGTGCGTACGTACCGCCGCTCATGCGCGCAGCTCCTTGCCGGTCAGCTGAAGAAAGACGTCTTCGAGGGTGTGGCGCTCCACCGCGATGCCGTCCGGCATCACGCCGTGCTGGGCGCACCAGGTGGTGACGGTCGCGAGCAGCTGGGGGCCCACCTCGCCCGTGATCCGGTACGTCCCCCGGGTCGGCTCGGCGGCCTGGGTGCCGTCGGGCAGGGCCTTGAGCAGCGAGCCGAGGTCGAGCCCCGGGCGGCCGGTGAAGCGCAGGGTGTTCTCGGCGCCGCCGCGGCACAGTGCGTCGGGGCTGCCCTGGGCGGCGACCCGGCCGGCGTCGACGATGGCGACGTCGTCCGCCAGCTCCTCGGCCTCGTGCATGAAGTGGGTGGTGAGGACGACGGTGGCGCCGTCGGTGCGCAGCTCGCGGACGAGGTCCCAGGTCGCGTGGCGGGCCTGGGGGTCGAGTCCGGCGGTCGGCTCGTCGAGGAAGACCAGCTCGGGGCGGCCGACGACGGCCATGGCGAGCGCGAGGCGCTGCTGCTGTCCGCCGGAGAGCCGGCGGTAGGTGGTCCGGCCGCAGGAGCCGAGGCCGAGGCGCTCGATCAGGGCGTCCACGTCCAGGGGGTGGGCGTGCAGTTTCGCCATGTGGCGCAGCATCTCGTCGGCGCGGGCGCCGGAGTAGACGCCGCCGGACTGGAGCATCACGCCGATCCGGGGGCGCAGCCGGGCCGCGTCGGCGACCGGGTCGAGGTCGAGGACGCGGACGGTGCCGGCGTCGGCCCTGCGGTAGCCCTCGCAGGTCTCGATCGTCGTGGTCTTCCCGGCCCCGTTGGGGCCGAGGACGGCGGTCACGGTGCCCGCCCTGACATCGAGGTCGAGGCCGTCGACGGCGGTCTTCGTCCCGTACCGCTTGACCAGGCCGCGGATCTGGACGACGGACTCGTTTCGCATGCGGGGAAGTCTAGAGAGGGCTCCGGGGCCCCTCCGGCGCGGGGGCCGAATCCGGCTCGTATTCGTCCTACGAATGATCATTTTCGCAGGTCAGGTAAGCCTTACCTGAGTGATGCACGGCACCGTGCCCCTCTCCCGAGCTCGCTTGTCACTCTTCGAGGAATTACGCAACAATGGCGTTGTGAAAAACGTCGGCGAGGCCCCCGTGGAGGAACTCGCGACCGGTGAGCGCTCCACGCGCAACCGGGTCGCGCGCTCCATCCTGGACCACGGCCCGTCGACCGTCGCCGATCTGGCGACGCGGCTCGGCCTCACCCAGGCGGCCGTGCGTCGGCATCTGGACTCGCTTGTCGCGGAGAACGTCGTCGAAGCCCGGGAGAAGCGGGTCTACGGAGCCCGTACGCGCGGCCGTCCCGCCAAGGTCTTCGCGCTGACCGACTGCGGCCGGGACGCCTTCGACCAGTCGTACGACTCGCTCGCCGTGGACGCGCTCCGGTGGATCGAAAAGTCCGCCGGCGGAGGGGCTGCTGGAGAGGCAGCCGTCGCGGCCTTCGCCCGCGACCGTCTCGAGCACCAGGCCGAGGCGTACCGGGCGGCCGTCGAGTCGGCGGCGCCCGACCAGCGCACCGAGGCGCTCGCCAGGGCGCTGAGCAAGGACGGGTACGCTGCCACTGCGCGGAACGCGCCGGTCGGCGAGCAGCTCTGCCAGCACCACTGCCCGGTCGCCCATGTCGCCGAGCAGTACCCCCAGCTGTGCGAGGCGGAGACGGAGATCTTCTCCCGCCTCCTGGGAACGCACGTCCAGCGTCTCGCCACCATCGCCCACGGTGACGGCGTCTGCACGACGTTCATCCCGCACAGCGCCCCACAGACCACCCCATCAGAAGCATCCGCAAGCACGGCCGGGAGGAACCCCGCATGACCACCGAGATCAGCCACCCCGAGCTCGAGGGCCTGGGTCGGTACGAGTACGGCTGGGCCGACTCCGACGCGGCCGGTGCCGCTGCCAAGCGCGGCCTGAACGAGGATGTCGTCCGCGACATCTCCGCGAAGAAGAACGAGCCCGAGTGGATGCTGAAGCTGCGGCTGAAGGGTCTGCGCCTCTTCGGTAAGAAGCCCATGCCGACCTGGGGCTCCGACCTGTCGGGCATCGACTTCGACAACATCAAGTACTTCGTGCGCTCCACCGAGAAGCAGGCCGAGTCCTGGGAGGACCTGCCGGAGGACATCAAGAACACGTACGACAAGCTCGGCATCCCCGAGGCGGAGAAGCAGCGCCTCGTCGCCGGTGTCGCGGCCCAGTACGAGTCCGAGGTCGTCTACCACCAGATCCGCGAGGACCTGGAGGAGCAGGGCGTCATCTTCCTGGACACGGACACCGCGCTCAAGGAGCACCCGGAGCTCTTCCGTGAGTACTTCGGCACGGTCATCCCGGTCGGCGACAACAAGTTCGCCTCGCTGAACACGGCCGTGTGGTCCGGCGGATCGTTCATCTACGTGCCGAAGGGCGTGCACGTCGAGATCCCGCTGCAGGCCTACTTCCGTATCAACACGGAGAACATGGGCCAGTTCGAGCGGACGCTGATCATCGTCGACGAGGACGCCTACGTCCACTACGTCGAGGGCTGCACCGCCCCGATCTACTCCTCCGACTCGCTGCACTCCGCGGTCGTCGAGATCATCGTGAAGAAGGGCGGCCGCTGCCGCTACACGACGATCCAGAACTGGTCGAACAACGTCTACAACCTGGTCACCAAGCGCGCCGTGGCCTACGAGGGCGCGACCATGGAGTGGGTCGACGGCAACATCGGCTCCAAGGTCACCATGAAGTACCCGGCCGTCTACCTGATGGGCGAGCACGCCAGGGGCGAGACCCTGTCCATCGCCTTCGCGGGCGAGGGCCAGCACCAGGACGCCGGCGCCAAGATGGTCCACATGGCTCCGAACACCTCCTCCAACATCGTCTCCAAGTCGGTGGCGCGAGGCGGCGGCCGCACCTCCTACCGCGGTCTCATCGAGATCGGCGAGGGTGCCCCGGGCGCCAAGTCGAACGTGCTCTGCGACGCGCTGCTCGTCGACACGATCTCCCGCTCGGACACGTACCCGTACGTCGACGTCCGCGAGGACGACGTCTCCATGGGGCACGAGGCCACGGTCTCCAAGGTCTCCGAGGACCAGCTGTTCTACCTGATGAGCCGCGGCATGACCGAGTTCGAGGCGATGGCGATGATCGTGCGCGGCTTCGTCGAGCCGATCGCCAAGGAGCTCCCGATGGAGTACGCCCTGGAGCTCAACCGGCTGATCGAGCTGCAGATGGAGGGAGCCGTCGGCTGACGCGCCGACCGACCCCCACCACCAGCTAGCGGCCCGCCCACGCGGCGGGCCGAGGATCGAAACGTAGGAAGAGAGCAAGACGACAGCCATGGCTGAGGCTCAGAACATCCCGGCGGGCTCCACCACCGCCGGCTCGATCGCGGTGGCCGCCGAGTCCACCGTCGCCACGCGCATGAGCGCGCCCCCGTCCTTCGACGTCGCGGACTTCCCGGTCCCGCACGGTCGCGAGGAGGAGTGGCGGTTCACCCCGCTGGAGCGCCTGCGCGGCCTGCACGACGGCAGCGCCGTCGCGACCGGCGAGGGCGTCCGGGTCGAGGTGGAGGCCCCCGAGGGCGTCACCGTGGAGACCGTCGGCCGTGACGACGCACGCCTCGGCAGGGCCGGCACGCCCGTCGACCGCGTCGCCGCCCAGGCGTACTCCTCCTTCGAGAAGGCCTCGGTCGTGACCGTCGCCAAGGAGGCCGTCCTCACCGAGCCGATCCGCATCGCGGTGCACGGCCAGGGCGGGGTCGCCTTCGGCCACCAGGTCATCGAGCTCGGCGCCTTCGCCGAGGCCGTCGTGGTCATCGACCACACCGGTGACGCGGTGCTCGCCGCCAACGTCGACTACCTGCTCGGCGACGGCGCCAAGCTCACCGTCGTCTCCGTCCAGGACTGGGACGAGAAGGCCGTCCACGTCGCCCAGCACAACGCGCTGGTCGGCCGTGACGCCTCGTTCAAGTCGGTCGTGGTGACCTTCGGCGGCGACGTCGTCCGCATCCACCCGCGCGTCCAGTACGCCGCCACCGGCGGCGAGGCCGAGCTCTTCGGCCTGTACTTCACCGACGCGGGCCAGCACCAGGAGCACCGCCTCCTGGTCGACCACAACACCCCGCACTGCAAGTCCAACGTGGCCTACAAGGGCGCGCTGCAGGGCCAGGACGCCCACGCCGTCTGGATCGGCGACGTCCTCATCGAGGCCAAGGCCGAGGGCACCGACACCTACGAGCTCAACCGGAACCTGGTCCTGACGGACGGCGCCCGCGTCGACTCCGTGCCGAACCTGGAGATCGAGACCGGCGAGATCGTCGGCGCCGGTCACGCCTCGGCCACCGGCCGCTTCGACGACGAGCAGCTCTTCTACCTGATGGCCCGCGGCATCCCGGAGACCGAGGCCCGCCGCCTCGTCGTCCGCGGCTTCTTCGCCGAGCTGGTCCAGCAGATCGGTCTGCCGGACGTCCAGGAGCGCCTCATCGCCAAGATCGAGGCCGAGCTGGAGGCGTCCGTCTGATGGCCTTCGTACGCGCCTGTGCGCTGAGCGAGCTGGAGGAGGACACCCCGAAGCGGGTGGAACTCGACGGCACGCCGGTGTCCATCGTCCAGACCGAGGGCGAGGTGTTCGCGATCTACGACATCTGCTCGCACGCGAACGTCTCCCTCTCCGAGGGCGAGGTGGAGGACTGCCAGATCGAGTGCTGGCTGCACGGCTCCTCGTTCGACCTCCGCACCGGCAAGCCGTCCGGCCTTCCCGCGACGCGCCCCGTCCCCGTATACCCCGTAAAGATCGAAGGGGACGATGTGCTCGTCTCCGTCACCCAGGAGTCCTGAGTCACCCATGGCAACGCTTGAAATCCGCGACCTGCACGTTTCCGTCGAGGCCGAGAACGGCCCCCGGGAGATCCTCAAGGGCGTCGACCTGACCGTGAAGCAGGGCGAGACCCACGCCATCATGGGCCCGAACGGCTCCGGCAAGTCGACCCTGGCGTACTCCCTCGCGGGCCACCCGAAGTACACGGTTACCGGTGGCACCGTGACCCTGGACGGCGAGGACGTCCTGGAGATGTCCGTCGACGAGCGCGCCCGCGCCGGCGTCTTCCTGGCCATGCAGTACCCGGTCGAGGTCCCCGGCGTCTCGGTCTCCAACTTCCTGCGCACCTCCGCCACCGCGGTCCGCGGCGAGGCGCCCAAGCTGCGCACCTGGGTGAAGGAGGTCAAGGAGGCCATGGAGAAGCTCCAGATGGACCCGGCCTTCGCCGAGCGCAACGTCAACGAGGGCTTCTCCGGCGGCGAGAAGAAGCGCCACGAGATCCTCCAGCTCGAACTGCTCAAGCCGAAGATCGCGATCCTCGACGAGACCGACTCCGGCCTCGACGTCGACGCGCTTCGCATCGTCTCCGAGGGCGTCAACCGTGTCCGCGAGACCGGCGAGGTCGGCACCCTGCTGATCACGCACTACACGCGGATTCTCCGCTACATCAAGCCCGACTTCGTCCACGTCTTCTCCGAGGGCCGCATCGTCGAGTCCGGCGGCGCCGAGCTCGCCGACAAGCTGGAGAACGAGGGCTACGAGGCGTACAGCACGAAGGGTGGCGTATCCGCGTGACAATTGCCCATCAGGGGCTCTCCGGCCTCCTCGACACCGAGGCGATCCGCAAGGACTTCCCGCTCCTGGATCGCGTGGTCCACGACGGCAAGAAGATCGTGTACCTGGACTCCGCGGCGACCTCGCAGAAGCCGCGCCAGGTCCTCGACGCGCTCAACGAGTACTACGAGCGCCACAACGCCAATGTCCACCGCGGCGTCTACCTCGTCGCCGAGGAGGCGACGGCGCTGTACGAGGGCGCCCGTGACAAGGTCGCGGCGTTCATCAACGCGCCGAGCCGCGACGAGGTGATCTTCACCAAGAACGCCTCCGAGTCGCTCAACCTCGTGGCCAACATGCTGGGCTGGGCCGACGAGCCCTACCGCGTGGACCACGAGACCGAGATCGCCATCACGGAGATGGAGCACCACTCCAACATCGTGCCGTGGCAGCTGCTCTCGCAGCGCACCGGCGCGAAGCTGAAGTGGTTCGGCCTCACCGACGACGGCCGTCTCGACCTCTCGAACATCGAAGAGGTCATCACCGAGAAGACCAAGATCGTCTCGTTCACGCTGGTCTCGAACCTGCTGGGCACGATCAACCCGGTCGAGACGATCATCCGGCGTGCGCAGGAGGTCGGTGCGCTGGTCTGCATCGACGCCTCGCAGGCGGCCCCGCACATGGTGCTCGACGTGCAGGCGCTGCAGGCCGACTTCGTGGCCTTCACCGGCCACAAGATGTGCGGCCCGACCGGCATCGGCGTGCTGTGGGGACGGCAGGAGCTCCTGGAGGACCTGCCTCCGTTCCTCGGCGGCGGCGAGATGATCGAGACCGTCTCGATGCACTCCTCGACGTACGCTCCGGCTCCGCACAAGTTCGAGGCGGGTACGCCCCCGATCGCCCAGGCCGTCGGCCTCGGCGCGGCCGTGGACTACCTGTCGGCGATCGGCATGGAGAACATCGCGCGCCACGAGCACGCGATCACCGAGTACGCCGTCCGCCGCCTCCAGGAGGTGCCGGACCTGCGGATCATCGGCCCCACCACGGCCGAGGACCGCGGCGCGGCGATCTCCTTCGTGCTCGGCGACATCCACCCGCACGACGTGGGCCAGGTCCTGGACGAGCAGGGCATCGCGGTCCGGGTCGGCCACCACTGCGCGCGGCCGGTCTGCCTGCGGTACGGAATTCCCGCGACCACGCGAGCGTCGTTCTATCTGTACTCCACCCCGGCCGAGGTCGACGCCCTGGTCGAGGGTCTGGAGCACGTACGGAACTTCTTCGGCTAGGGGACCCTCGTGAAGCTGGATTCGATGTACCAGGACGTCATCCTGGACCACTACAAGCACCCGCACGGGCGCGGTCTTCGGGACGGCGACGCCGAGGTGCACCACGTCAACCCGACGTGCGGCGACGAGATCACGCTCCGGGTGAAGTACGACGGCTCGCGGATCGAGGACGTCTCGTACGAGGGTCAGGGCTGCTCGATCAGCCAGGCTTCGGCCTCGGTCCTGAACGAGCTGCTCGTCGGCAAGGAGCTGGCCGAGGCGCAGAAGATCCAGGGCACGTTCCTGGAGCTGATGCAGTCCAAGGGCCAGATCGAGCCGGACGACGCGATGGAGGAGATCCTGGAGGACGCGGTCGCGTTCGCGGGCGTCTCCAAGTACCCGGCCCGGGTGAAGTGCGCGCTGCTCAGCTGGATGGCGTGGAAGGACGCGACGGCCCAGGCTCTGGGTGACGCGGAGAGGAAGTCGGCATGACCGAGAACGCCGAGGCCACGATGAAGCCGGCCTCAGAAGAAGAGATCCGCGAGGCGCTGTACGACGTCGTCGACCCCGAGCTGGGCATCGACGTGGTCAACCTCGGCCTGATCTACGGCATCCACATCGACGACTCGAACGTCGCGACGCTGGACATGACCCTGACGTCGGCGGCGTGTCCGCTGACCGACGTGATCGAGGACCAGGCGAAGGCCGCCACCGACGGCATCGTCAACGAGCTGAAGATCAACTGGGTCTGGATGCCGCCGTGGGGCCCGGACAAGATCACGGACGACGGTCGCGAGCAGCTGCGCGCGCTCGGCTTCAACGTCTGACCGCTGTCTCTCACGCGAACGGCCATGCCCTCCAGTCATACTGGCGGGCATGGCCGTTCGCATGTACCACCTCGCCGTCGACGCCCACGATCTCCCGGGCCAGGCCCGGTTCTGGGCCCAGGTCCTGGACTGGAAGATCCTCTTCGAGGCGGAGGACGAGATCGTCATCGGAGCCGACGAGCACGCCTGGCCCGGGATGTGCTTCCTGCCGGTGCCCGAGTCCAAGACCGTCAAGAACCGGCTCCACATCGACCTCTCGCCCGACGACCAGGAGGCGGAGGTCGCCAGGATCATCGCGCTCGGCGCCCGGCGGGTCGACGTCGGTCAGGGCGAGGACGTGACCTGGGCCGTCCTCGCCGACCCCGAGGGCAACGAGTTCTGCGTACTGCGTCCGAAGCGGTCCCTCACCGACTGAACGGAGGCGCCCCGGCCGCCGCCTCGGCGAGGGCCGGGGCCAGGTTCTCGCGGCGGATGCGCTGGTCGATGTAGAGCAGACCGGTCACCAGCGGCGGGAAGACCGAGGAGACGAACTGCCCGATCAGCGAGCCGATGATCGCGATCACGGCCACGGGCACGACGAGAAGCAGGAGCTCCCCGGGGGACTCGGGGTCGGGGCCGTCGGTGAAGGAGAGCGAGGCGGAGAGCAGCGGGGCGAGGACCTGCTGGAGCACCCAGTTGACCACCGCCGCGATGACACCGGCCGCCAGCGTGCCGCCGAAGATCCGCCACCACGAGCCGCGGACCAGTTGGGACGAGCGGCGCATCGAGGCCGTGGCGCCCTGGTCCTCGATGACCGCGGCCGTGGGGGCGAGGCTGAACTTCACCCAGAGCCACGCGGCGAGCGGGGCGGTCAGCAGGGTGGCCAGCACGGCGCCCCCGAACGACAGGACCACCAGCGCCACCGGGCCCGACCCCGAGAGGGCCACCAGCAGACCGGCGAACGTGGCCACGAACACGATGAGCGGGACCGGTACGGTCAGCAGCAGCGTCAGGAAGACGGCGCCCAGGACCGAGGGCATCCGTGACCAGGCTCGGCGCCAGACCGCTCCGAAGGTCGTGCTGCGGCCGAGGACCGCCTCCTGGACGACGACAGGGCACGCCGCGTGTACGACGGCGCTCGCGACCACCATCCCGGCCATGGCGATCAGCCACACACAGCCGAAGGCGATCAACAGCGGACGGCCGTCCTCCCAGCTCGGTTCCTGCCCGCTCGGCAGGTCGAAGACCCCGGCCAGATGGTCGCCGACGGCCGCGTACGCGACGCCGACGGCCGCCGCGAGCAGCAGCAGGGCCGCGCCGAACGCGGCCGCGGCGACGCCGAGCAGCTGCTTCCAGTAGCGGCCGATCGTGGCGAAGGCGCCGGTCAGGATCTGGCTGAGACCCATGGGCGCCAGGGGTATCACGCCGGGCTTCGGCGGCGGGGGCGGAGGGGGATAACCGTAGCCGTACGGTCCCGAGGCGTATGTCATGCGCACACCGTAGCGGCAGCCCTTGTGTACGACCGTACATATTGCTGTGTACGGTGGTACGCATGGGATACGGGCTGCTGGCAGGCGCCATCACGGCGGAGATCATCGCGACGGTCTCGATGAAGTACAGCGAGGGCTTCTCCCGCCTCTGGCCCTCGCTCATCACGGGCGCGGGCTACGTCATAGCCTTCGCGCTGCTCGCCCAGGCGCTCAGGACCCTCCAGGTCGGCACCGCCTACGCGATCTGGTCGGGCGTGGGCACCGCCGCCGTCGCCGCCATCGGCATCCTCTTCATGAACGAGACCTTCAGCGTCGCCAAGGTCGCCGGGGTCCTGCTGATCATCGCGGGCGTGCTCGTGCTCAACATGGGGGGAGCGCACTGATGGCCCGCCCCCGCCGCCACGACCCGGAGCGACGGCAGCGGATCGTCGACGCCGCGTTGCGCGTGGTCGGCACCCGGGGGATCGCCGGGCTGAGCCACCGTACGGTCGCCGCGGAGGCGGACGTGCCGCTCGGCTCCACGACGTACCACTTCGCCTCCCTCGACGAACTCCTCGTCGCCGCCCTGCGCCAGGCCAACGAGGGCTTCGGCCGGGAGCTGCGCGAGAGCGCGGAGCTCGCCGCCCCGGAGACCGACCTCGCTGCGGCCCTCGCCCGGCTGATGGGGCGGTGGCTGGCCGGCGAGCGGAACCGGGTGGAGCTGGAGTACGAGCTCTACCTCGCCGCCCTACGCCGACCCGCCCTGCGCCCCGTGGCGGCGGAGTGGACGCAGGCCGTCACCGAGACCCTGTCCCAGCACACCGACCCCGCCACCGCCCGCGCACTCGTCGCGCTGATGGACGGCATCTGCCTCCAGGTACTGCTGACCGGAGCGGCGTACGACGAGGAGTACGCGCGCGAGATGCTGACGAGGCTGCTGGCGGCACGACCGCTCGGACCGGGCGCCGACGGCTAGCGGGGGCACGGCGCGGCCGGGCGCCTGGGCCCGGTGCCTCGGCCCGGCGCCCGGGCCCGCGCCTCGGCCCGCGGCCGGACTGGTGCCCGGCCTCGTGCCCGGCCGCGCGCCCGGACCGGTGGCCGGGCCGCGTCCGGCCCGGCGCGGGGCCGGGGGCGGGTGCCCCGGGGGATTCGACGAGTGGGCGGCCGTCGGTGTCGTCGGAATCGCCGAGGCCTCGACCGGTACCTGAGACCGGTTGGCCCGGGTGCCGTCGCGACCGTTAGGTTTTCCGTATGACCACTGCTCCTCGCACCACCGGCGCCGTCGCCGCCGGCCTTGCCACCATCGCCGGCGACGGCACCGTTCTCGACACCTGGTTCCCCGCCCCCGAGCTGACCGACGCCCCCGGGCCCGCCGGGACCGAGCGGCTCACCCCCGACGCCGCCGTCAACGCCCTCGGTGAGGGCGCGGCCAAGGCCCTCGGCGTGGACGCCCGCCGTGGCGTCGAGGTGGTCGCCGTCCGTACCGTCATCTCCTCGCTCGACGACAAGCCGCTCGACGCCCACGACGCCTACCTGCGGCTGCACCTGCTCAGCCACCGGCTGGTCAAGCCGCACGGCCAGAGCCTCGACGGCGTCTTCGGCCTGCTCGCCAACGTCGCCTGGACCTCGCTCGGCCCGGTCGCCGTCGACGACATCGAGAGGGTCCGCCTCAACGCCCGCGCCGAGGGTCTGCACCTCCAGGTGACCTCGGTCGACAAGTTCCCGCGCATGACCGACTACGTCGTCCCCGCCGGCGTCCGGATCGCCGACGCCGACCGGGTCCGCCTCGGCGCGCACCTCGCCGCCGGCACCACCGTCATGCACGAGGGCTTCGTCAACTTCAACGCCGGAACCCTCGGCACCTCGATGGTCGAGGGCCGTATCTCCGCCGGCGTCGTCATCGGCGACGGCTCCGACATCGGCGGCGGCGCCTCCACCATGGGCACCCTCTCCGGCGGCGGCAACGTCATCATCTCCATCGGCGAGCGCTGCCTCATCGGCGCCGAGGCGGGCGTCGGCATCGCGCTCGGCGACGAGTGCGTCGTCGAGGCCGGCCTGTACGTCACAGCCGGAACGCGCGTCACGATGCCCGACGGCCAGATCGTCAAGGCCCGCGACCTCTCCGGTGGCGACAACATCCTCTTCCGCCGCAACTCGGTGACCGGCGCCGTCGAGGCCCGCCCGAACAACGCGGTGTGGGGCGGGCTCAACGAGATCCTCCACAGCCACAACTGAGCGTGACCTGGTCGTGTGACGCTGCGTTAGCAGGACGACGCAGGGTCACACGAACAGACAAGGCGAGGAGTCGATATGAGGACGAGGCCCACCGTTGTCGGAATGCTGAGCGTCGCGGCCGTCCTGCTGTCCGCCGGGGCCGCCTCGGCGGACGAGACGCACACGCGCACGCACAACGGCCCGACCGTCCAGAACGGTCCCAGCCTCACCCTCCACACCGGTCAGATCGACGACCCGCTGGAGGACGTGCTCGAACACGCGGCGCTGTTCGGCACCACCTACGTGTTCGACTGAACCAGATCCTCGTACGCCGCCCGCAGCCCGTCGACCGCCTCCAGGTCGGCGGGCTGCAGCGGTTCCCGGACGTAGTCGCCGAGGAGCGCCTTGGCCGTCACCGTACCCGGCAGGCCGGAGGCCATCATCAGCTCGGCGAGCGGCAGCGTGAGCGCGTTCAGCCGGGCGGCCCCGGCCGTGTCGCCGCGGTCGAAGGCGTCGAGCACGGCCCGCATCTGACGGGGCGCCACGTTGGCCACCGTACTGACGAAACCGGCGCCGCCCACCGCGTACAGCGGCAGGTTCAGCTCCTCGCAGCCGGAGTAGTACGCGAGCGAGGTGCGGGCGATCACCTTCGACGAGCCGAGCAGGTCGTAGGCGCAGTCCTTGACGGCGACGATCCTCGGGTGGTCGGCGAGCCGCAGCATCGTCGCCGGCTCGATCCGGGTGCCCGTGCGGCCGGGGATGTCGTACAGCATCACCGGCAGGCCGGTCGCGTCGGCGACCCTGAGGAAGTGCGCCTCGATCGCAGCCTGTGGCGGACGGCTGTAGTACGGGGTGACGACCAGGAGCCCGTCCGCGCCCGCCTTCTCGGCCTGGCGCGCCAGCTCGACCGTGTGGCGGGTGTCGGAGGTGCCGACGCCCGCGAGGACGGCGGGGCCGGGGCCGACGGCCTCGCGGACCGCCTCGATCAGGGCGGCCTTCTCGGCGTCCGTGGTGGTCGGGGACTCGCCGGTGGTGCCGTTGAGGACGAGGCCGTCGCAGCCCTCGGAGACCAGGTGGGCTGCGTGCACGCGGGCGGCGTCGAGATCCAGTTCGCCGGAGGCGGTGAAGGGGGTGATCATCGCGCAGAGGGCCCGGCCGAAGGGGCGTTCAGTACTCATCAGGGAAGTCTGCGTGGCCCTGACGGTGAAGGTCCACTTAGTTCTGCTTGGGGTGAGGGGTGAGTGTCGCTGAAGTATGGGACACCCGGCAGGCCCAGCGGCGTCCAGCCGCTGGGCCTGACCACGGTCTACCGTGGTGCCTGATCGACCAGTTCGTGTGCGCGGCGCGGAGGCGCCACCCCGCCGGCCGGGGCGGTCGTGCGGGAGAGCTTCTCGCCCTCGACGTCGAGGTCGGGCAGCAGCCGGTCGAGCCAGCGCGGCAGCCACCAGGCGGTCTTGCCGAGCAGGGCGAACAGGGCGGGCACGATCGTCATGCGGACGATGAAGGCGTCGAAGAGCACCGCGGCCGCGAGGCCGAAGCCGATCATCTTGATGAAGTCGTTGTCCTCCGCGATGAAGCCGGAGAACACGCTGATCATGATGGCGGCGGCAGCGGCGACCACCCGGCCGCCGTAGCGGAAGCCGGTGACGACGGCCTCGGCGGGCCGCGCCCCGTGGACGTACGCCTCCCGCATGCGGGTCACCAGGAACACCTCGTAGTCCATGGCGAGGCCGAAGACCACACCGATCATGAAGATCGGCATCGTGCTCATGATCGGGCTCGGCTGATCGACGCCGAAGACCTCGGCGAGCCAGCCCCACTGGAAGACGGCCACCACCGCACCGAGCGCCGCCGTCACCGAGAGCAGGAAGCCGAGCGCGGCCTTGAGCGGCACCAGAACCGAGCGGAAGACCACCATCAGGAGCAGGAACGCCAGGCCCACGACCAGGCCGAGGTAGGGAAGCAGCGCGTCGTCGAGGGTCTTGGAGAAGTCGATGAACATCGCGGTCTGGCCGGTGACGAGGACCTCGGCGCCGGTGTCGGCCCGGAAGCCGTCGGCGAGGGCGCGGATCGAGCGCACCAGGTCCTCGGTCGCGCCGTCGGTGGGGCCGGTGGTCGGGACGACACTGAGGATCGCGGTGTCGCCGGCCTCGTTGGGCGTGGCCGGGGTGACGGTGGCGACGCCATCCTGCTCGGCGAGCCGCTTGCCGACGGTGTCGGCCGCGGCGGCCGCGTCCGGGCCTTCCACGGTGATCATCAGAGGCCCGTTGAACCCGGCGCCGAAGGACTCCGAGAGCATGTCGTAGGCCTTGCGCTGGGTGGTGTCGGGGGCCATGGTGCCCTCGCCGGGCAGGCCGAGCTCCAGGCCGGCGGCGGGCACGGCGACCGTGCCCAGGCCGACGACGGCCACGAGCAGTACGGCGACGGGGTGGCGCAGGACGTAACTGGCCCAGCGTGAGCCGAGGTTGGGCTTGCGGCGCGCGTCCTTCTCGGCGTACTCGGCGGCCTTGCGCTGCCGGCGGGGGCTGAGCGGCTTGCCGGAGAACCGTGCGCGGTCGCGGCGGCGCAGCACCTTGACCGGCGCGAAGCCGAGCAGCGCCGGTACGAGTGTGAGGGCGATCAGTACGGAGACGGCGACGGTGCCCGCGGCGGCGAGGCCCATCTTGGTGAGCATCGGGATGTTCACCACGGCCAGGCCCGCGAGGGCCACGATGACGGTGAGCCCGGCGAAGACGACCGCGGAGCCCGCGGTGCCGACCGCCCGCCCCGCGGCGTCGGCGCGGTCGCGGCCCTCGGTGAGCTCGGCGCGGTAGCGGGAGACGACGAACAGCGCGTAGTCGATGCCGACGGCGAGGCCGAGCATCATCGACAGGGTGGAGGTGTTGCCGGACAGTCCGAGGGTGGTGCCGAGCGCCGTGATCGCGGAGATGCCGACGCCGACGCCGATGAGGGCCGTGAGCAGCGGCATTCCGGCGGCGATCACCGAGCCGAAGGTGAGGATCAGGACCACGGCGGAGACCACGATGCCGATCTGCTCGCCGGTGCCGCCCATCGCGGCCTCGATCTTCACGGCGTCGCCGCCGGCCTCCGCGGTCAGACCGCCGTCGCGGGCTGTGGCCAGCGCGTCGTCGAGCGCCTCGTGCGCCGTGTCACTCACCTTGGTGGCGGGGACCTCGTAGGTGGCGATGGCGTAGGCGGTGGTGCCGTCCTTGCTCACCGCGTTCGTCGTGAACGGGTCGCTCACCGAGACCACTTGCGGGGACTTCTTCAACTGCGCGACCAGCGCCGCGACATGGGCCTTCTGCTCGGGGGCGGAGAGCTTTTCGCCCTGGGGCGCCCGGACCACGACCCGGGCGCTCGCCCCGTCGGCGCGCGCGTCAGGGAACTTCCGCTCCAGGAGGTCGAAGGCCTTCTGCGACTCCGTGCCGGGCATCGAGAAGGTGTCGGCGGGCGGCGCCTGCGCGGAGGAGGCGGCGAGGCCCGCACCGCAGAAGATCACCACCCAGAGCAGCGCCATCAGCCATCGGCGCCGGAAGGCGAGACGGCCCAGTTTGTAGAGGAAGGTAGCCACGGCTGGGAACTCCTGTCGGTGGGCAGGGAGGGGTCGGAAGGGCATGGGGAGCGCCCGCATCACATGACGCCAGGCAGGCGGTCCAGTGGTGCCAGACCTGCGGCGCTCGATGGCGTCACCATGGCATCACTGTGGCGTCACCGCAAGCCAATCCCTTGCCGATACGGCGCCATGGCGCGCCAATTCGAGGAAGAAACTCCTGGTCACCGCGGTCTTAGCGAAAAAGGAGCCAACTTGGCTCGCCATGGCGCCAAGGGTGTGCCACCATGGCGTCATGGACCTCACGCCCTACGTCGACAACCTCCGGCAAGAACTCGCCGTCGCGGCGGACGCCGGCGGTGCCGAAGCCCGCGCCCTCGCCGAGCGGCTCACCGCCCCCCTGGAGTCCGCCACCCGGCTCACCCTGCTCAACGCGCTGTCCGCCGCCATGGGTGAGGTCACGCGGGAGCTGGCGCCAGGCTCGGTCGACGTGCGGCTGCGCGGACTCGACCCGGAGTTCGTGGTGGTGCTGCCGCAGCGCGAGGACCGTACCGAACCACTCGACGTACCGGCGCCCGCACCGGCCCCGGTCTCCGCCGACACGGACGAGGGCGGCACCGCCCGCGTCAATCTGCGTCTGCCGGCCCACCTCAAGGCGCGCGCCGAGGAGGCCGCGAGCCGCGAGGGCCTATCGGTCAACGCGTGGCTGGTGCGGGCCGTGTCGGCCGCGGTCGAGGGCGGCACCCGGCCGCGTACGCCGGAGAAGGCCCAGACCGTCGGGCAGAGCTTCACGGGCTGGGTGCGCTAGACGCGGGCCCTGACCGCACCGCCGAAAAGAAAAGACCAGCACAGCACCCACACCACGTCCCACCAGCGGGGACGTCCCAAGGACCCAAGAGGACGGGACAGCCATGCCTTCTTTCGACACTCCCGAACCGATCTCGGTCACCGCGCACGTGGAGGCCGGTTCCATCCAGTTCACCGCGGGCGACCGCCTCGACACCGTCGTCGAGGCGCGGCCCCGCGACCCGAAGAAGGACCTGGACGTACGGGCGGCCGACCAGACCGAGGTCACGTACGCGAGGGGCCTGCTGACCGTCAGGACGCCCAAGGGCAACCGGTTCGGCCTCGGCCGCACCGGCACCGTCGACGTCACGGTCGAACTGCCCGCGGGTTCGAGCGTCGACATGACCGGCGCCTGGGCCCAGGTGCTCGGCGAGGGCCGGCTCGGCGAGGTCCGCGTGAAGACCTCGTCCGGCGACGCGCGCTTCGACACGACCGGTCCGCTGAAGCTGACCGCGTCGCACGGCTCGATCACCGTGGACCGGGTCGAGGGCATGGCCGAGATCACCACCAGCTCCGGCAGCCTGCGTGTCGGCCTCGTCGACGGCCCCGCCGTCCTGAAGAACTCGCACGGCACCACGACCATCGGCGCCGCGATCGGCGAGCTGCGGGTGAGCGGTGCCAACGGCGACATCGAGATCCGGCGCGCCGAGGCCTCGGTGGCCGCCACCACCGCCCACGGCACCCTGCGCGTGGACGAAGTGGCCCGTGGCGCCATCCAGTTGGAGACGTCCTACGGCGCCATCGACGTCGGCGTCCGCGAGGGCACGGCCGCCTGGCTCGACGTCAACTCGAGCTCCGGCCAGGTGCGCAACACGCTCACCGCGTCCGAGGGCCCGGAGAACTCCGAGGACACCGTCAAGATCCGCGCCCGCACCCGGTACGGCAACATCGACATCCGCCGCGCCAAGGTCTGACCCCGCGCCGCCGAGATTACCGGGGCTCAACTCACCGAATTTCCCAGCCACTTCAGCCTTCGAACGGGAGGGCCTCATGCCTTCTTCTGTCATGTCCACATCCATGCAGGGTGATGGTCACCCGTCGCCGGCCGCCGTCTCCGCCGTCGGTCTGCGCAAGTCGTACGGCGACAAGACCGTCCTCGACGGCATCGATCTGCGCATCCCGGCCGGTTCCGTGTTCGCGCTGCTCGGGCCGAACGGTGCCGGCAAGACCACGGCCGTGAAGATCCTTTCCACGCTCATCGCCGCCGACGGCGGACAGGTCCAGGTCGCGGGCCACGATCTCGCCACCGACGCGCAGGCCGTGCGTGCCGCGATCGGTGTCACGGGGCAGTTCTCCGCTGTCGACGGGTTGATCACCGGTGAGGAGAACATGCTCCTGATGGCGGACCTGCACCACCTGTCCAAGCGTGAGGGGCGGCGGGTCGCCGCCGAGCTGCTTGAGCGGTTCGACCTGACCGAGGCCGCATCGAGGCCCGCGTCGACCTACTCCGGTGGCATGAAGCGCCGGCTCGACATCGCGATGACCCTGGTCGGCAGTCCGCGGATCATCTTCCTCGACGAGCCGACCACTGGTCTGGACCCGCGTTCCCGGCACAACATGTGGCAGATCATCCGCGAGCTCGTCACGGGCGGCGTCACCGTGTTCCTCACCACGCAGTACCTGGAGGAGGCCGACGAGCTCGCCGACCGGATCGCGGTCCTGAACGACGGCAGGATCGCCGCCGAGGGCACGGCCGAGGAGCTGAAGCGGCTCATCCCCGGCGGACACGTACGGCTCCGCTTCACCGACCCGGCCGCGTACCAGTCCGCTGCCGCCGCGCTGAGCGAGGCCTCCCGGGACGACGAAGCCCTCGCCCTGCAGCTCCCCAGTGACGGCAGTCAGCGCGAGCTGCGTTCCATCCTCGACTGGCTGGACTCGGCCGGCATCGAGGCGGACGAGCTGACCGTGCACACCCCCGACCTCGACGACGTGTTCTTCGCCCTGACTGGCGGCGCCGACATCCCCAACCAGCCCAACCAGCCCAAGGAGACCGTCCGATGAGCTCCCTCTCCCTCGCCGTCCGCGACTCCTCCACCATGCTGCGCCGCAACCTCCTGCACGCCCGGCGCTACCCCTCCCTCACCCTGAACCTGCTGCTGACGCCGGTCGTCCTGCTCCTGCTCTTCGTCTACGTCTTCGGCGACGTGATGAGCGCGGGCATCGGCGGCGGCGGTGCCGATCGCTCCGAGTACATCGCGTACATCGTCCCGGGCCTGCTGCTGATGACCATCGGCGGCACCACGGTCGGCACCGCGGTCTCGGTCTCCAATGACATGTCCGAGGGCATCATCGCCCGCTTCCGCACGATGGCGATCCACCGCGGTTCGGTGCTCGTCGGGCACGTCATCGGCAGCGTGCTCCAGTCGGTCGTCAGCGTGGTCCTCGTCGGCGCAGTCGGCGTAGCCATCGGCTTCCGCTCCACCGACGCCACCACTCTGGAATGGCTCGCTGCCTTCGGACTGCTGACGTTGTTCGCCACGGCACTCACCTGGATCGCGGTCGGCATGGGCCTGATCAGCCCGAACGCCGAAGCCGCCAGCAACAACGCACTGCCCCTGATCTTCCTGCCGCTCATCTCCAGCGCCTTCGTCCCGGTGAACGCGATGCCGGGCTGGTTCCAGCCCATCGCCGAGTACCAGCCCTTCACCCCCGCCATCGAGACCCTGCGCGGCCTGCTCCTCGGCACCGAGATCGGCCACAACGGCTGGCTCGCCGTCGCCTGGTGCCTCGGCCTCGCGGTACTCGGCTACTTCTGGTCGACCTCGAAGTTCAACGACGCCTGACGATCACAGGAGGACCCCATGCCGTACGACCCCACAGCCACCGGCACCACCGCCGACGAGCTGCCCACGCTGCCCACCGACCGGCGCACCGGCTGCCCCTTCGACCCGCCCGCCGAACTCACCGCGCTGAGCGTCGAGCCGCTGCGCCGCATGCGCTACGCAGACGGACACGTGGGCTGGCTGGTCACCGGCCATGCGGAGGCCCGCGCGGTCCTGGCCGATCCGCGCTTCAGCTCGCGTTACGAACTGATGCATCCGCCGATAGGCATGCCGGGTATGCCCGAGGAGATGCCGCCGGCGCCGATCGGCGACATCATTGGCCTCGACGCCCCCGAGCACACCCGCTACCGGCGCCTGCTCACCGGGCGGTTCACCGTCCGTCGCATGCGTCAACTCACCGAGCGCGTCGAGCAGTTCACTGCCGAGTGCCTGGACTCCATGGAGCAGGCCGGGCCCACGGCCGACCTGGTGGAGGCGTTCGCGCAGCCCGTGCCCGCGCTCATGATCTGCGAGCTGCTCGGGGTGCCGTACGCCGACCGGGAACGCTTCCAGAGCCATGTGGCGACCGTCTTCGACCAGACGTCGGGGCCGGAAGCGATCGGCGCGGCGTATACGGCGCTGCTCCAGTACCTGAACGAACTGGTCCTCGCCAAGCGTGCCGAGCCCACCGACGACCTGCTCAGCGATCTGACCGCCTCCGACCTCACCGACGAGGAGCTGGCCGGAATCGGCGGGCTGCTCCTCGCCGCCGGACTCGACACCACCGCGAACATGCTCGCCCTCGGCACCTTCGCCCTGCTGAGCAACCCCGATCAGTTCGACGCGCTGCGCGCCGACCCGGGCCTCGCGGAGCAGACCGTGGAGGAACTGCTGCGCTACCTCAGCGTGGCCGACCCGATGCCGCGGGCCGCCCTGGAGGACGTCGAGCTGGCGGGACAGCTCATCAGGGCGGGCGAGACGGTGACCGTGTCCGTGCAGGCCGCCAACCGCGACCCGCGGAAGTTTCCCGACCCCGACCGGCTCGACGTGCGCCGCAAGGCCACCGGGCATGTGTCCTTCGGGCACGGCGCCCACCAGTGCCTGGGCCAGCAGCTCGCCCGCGTCGAGATGACCGTCGCCTTCCCGGCGCTCATCGCCCGCTTCCCCACCCTGCGCCTCGCGGTGCCGCCGCAGGAGGTGCCGCTGCGCGACCGCTCCAACATCTACGGCGTGATCAGCCTGCCCGTCACCTGGGACAAGGAGGAGACGCCATGAGCGACCCACGAGAGCCGCTGCGTCTCGGCGTCGACCGTGACCGCTGCGCCGGCGCCGGCATGTGCGCGCTGACGGCTCCCGAGGTCTTCGACCAGGACGACGAGGAAGGCCTGGTGGTGCTCCTCCACCCCGTGCCGGCCGCCGAACACCGGGCCGCCGCACGGATGGCCGTCGGGCTCTGCCCCGCCGGAGCCATCGTCACGTACGAAGCTTGAATCCGTCGTGGCTGCGCGCGAAGCCCAGCGAGGCGTAGAAGCGGTGGGCATCGGTCCGCCGCCTGTCGCTGGTCAACTGGACGAGCGCGCAGCCGCGCTCGCGGGCCCGCTCCACGGCCCGCGCCATCAGCTCCCGGCCGAGCCCGCCGCCCCGCCGGTCGGCCCTGATCCGTACGGCCTCGATCAGGGCCCGCTCCGCACCGCCCTTGCCGAGCCCGGGGATGTATGTCGCCTGCAGGCAGCCGACGACCGTCCCGCCGTCGACGAGCACCAGCAACTCGTTGCGCGGATCGCTCTCGATGTCCGCGAAGGCCCGCTCGTACGCGGCGGTGACGACGACCGAGGCCGGGTCCACGACCTTCTCCTCGTCGGCGAGAAGCGCGAGGACGGCGGGCAGTTCGGCGCGGGTGGCGGGGCGAAGGATCACGTTCCGAGTCTCGCACGCGGTGTTACGCGCCCGCGTTGACTCTCCACGCGGGCGCGTCACGAGATCACTTACGGGCGGAAGCGCAGGACCTGCGGGTCGTGGTCGCTGTTCTGGTCCGTGAACTCCGCGTTGATGTGCACGCTGTCGTACTCGAAGTGGCCGATTCCCGGGCTGGTCAGGATCTGGTCGAGAACCTGGCTGTTGCCCTGGAAGACGTACGAGTAGCGCTCGCTGGGTGGCAGGGACTTCACCGCCGGGTAGAGCGCCCCGCCGTCCGTCAGCGCCTTCGTCGTCCCGGAGAACTCGAAGTCGTTGATGTCGCCGAGGACCAGGACGTCGGCGTTCTTCTCGATCGCGAGGACGTCCTTGACGAAGGAGTTCACGGCCTGCGCCTGGAGCAGGCGCTTCGCCTCGGAGGATCGGTTCGGCGGCTGGTGGTGCGAGACCAGGGACTCGTCACCGCCCTTGGAGCCGAAGTGGTTGGCGATCACGAAGACCGTACGGCCGCGGAAGGTGAACTCGCCCGCCAGCGGCTTGCGGCTGTTGTCCCAGGCCGCGTTCGCCGGGTCGATCCGGCCGGGGGAGAAGGTCAGCTCCGGAGTGCCGTCCTCGCCGCGCACCACGCCCGTCGCGGTGGCCGCGTCGCCGCCCGTGCGGTCGGTGAACGAGACCCGCTCCGGGTTGAAGAGGAAGACCTGCCGGATGTTGCCGCCGGGCTCGCCGCCGTCCTTGTTGTTCACCGGGTCGACCGAACGCCACTCGTACGCCGGGCCGCCCGCCGCAGCGATGGCGTCGGTGAACTTCTTCAGCGTCTGGTCGGCGGCGACCGTGCCGTCGTTCTTGGCGCCGTTGTTGTCCTGGATCTCCTCCAGGGCCAGGATGTCGGGCGAGGCCAGGTTGTCCACCACGGCCGCCGCCAGCGCGTCGAACTTCGCCTGCGGGTCGGACGGGTCGAGGTTCTCGACGTTGTACGTCGCGACCGCCAGCTCGTTCTTGTGCTGCCGGTCCGTGGTCTCGCGCTCCAGGCCGCGGTCGACGACCGTGCCCAGGGTGCGCGCCGTCAGCGTGTAGCCGCCGAACTGGTTGAAGTCCAGCGGGCCCTCGGTCGTGCCGGAGAGCACGTCGCCGACGTTCGCCTTGGGGAAGGGCTGCTGGGCGATCGGGGTCAGCGACTGGATCTGGAGCCGGCCGGTGTTCTGCGAGGTGTACGAGCCGTAGACCGTGCCGCCGCGCCAGTTGCGGTTCTCCCAGGGCTTCACCGTCACCCACAGCTCGCTGTACGGGTCGGTGGCGCCCACCACCCGCGAGGTGCCGACGCGGACGTTGGTGCCCTCCAGGGACTCGTAGTAGTCCAGGGCGTACGACTCCGGGTCCAGCGTCAGGCCATTGATGGAGCCGCCGGCCGCCGGGTCGCCCTCGGGGGCGTACGCGTCGGGGACGGACCAGGCCGAGATGGTCACGGGGGCCGGGAGCGGGTTGCCCTTCGAGACCACGGTGACGGTCGGCTTGGAGATCTGGGTCAGCGACTGGTTGCCGGAGTTCAGGCCGCCGGGGACGTACTCGCCGACCGTGCCGTTCACGCTGACCGCGTCGCCGACGGCGACGGTGGGAACGGAGCTCGTGAAGACGAACAGGCCCTCGCTGGTGGCCGGATTGTCGTCGCCCTGCGGGTCCTGGATCCAGAATCCGCGCGAGCCGTATGTCCGGACCGCGGTCACGATGCCCGTGACACCGCTGACCTGGGTGCCGACGAGGGGCGAGACACGGGTGGTGCCCTGGATGTCGTGGATACGGACGCCGGCGGTGGTCTCCGCCGAGGTGTCCGCGGAGGCGGTCGAGCCCGCGAGGAGTCCGGCGGCGAGCGCGGCCGATACGACGGCGGCGAAGGCCGCGGATCTCGGTATGGAGGAAGGCATCAAGGAGCTCCGGAAACGCTTGGATGTTCGGTCGATGGATCTACGCGCGTCAATCTCTTGGCTGAGCGGTGCACTTGTCAAGGGTCGACGGGTGTACGAAGGCTGACGGATCCGTGAACCGGCGGGCCGTACGGGAAATGCGTCTACGCTGAAGGCCGTTCGCCGACCGTACGGCCACCCAGGCTCACGTCCTTCGAGGAGAAGACCCCAGATGGCACCGGACCGCCCCACCCTGCCCCCCGTTCAGCTGCACTCGGACGCGGAGCTGGCGAGGGATGCGCTGGCCACGCCGCTGCTTGCCCGGGCGGCCCGGCTCGCCCGTTGGGCCGGCCCCGAGACCCGGGTCGGCGCGGGAGGCGAGCTCGTCGAGGAGCAACTGCCCGCCGCCGCCGAGGTGTTGGGGCTCGCGGCGGACGAGGACGGCGCGGCGTACGCGAGCGAGGCGTGGCGGCTCGCGGTCGACACCGGGCTCGTGGAGGTCGAGGACGGCGACGACGACGACGCCCCGGGCACGGTCACCGTGGGCGAGAACCTCGCACTCCTCACCGGCGGGACGCCGCTCGACGTCCTCGGAATCTGGCTCGACGGCCTGGACGTGGTGTTCGCCGACGCCACCGCGCCCGCCCTGGACGACCTGGCGGACGTCATCGGCGAGGACGGCGAGATCGACTTCGACCTCCTCGACTGGAACCCGGAGGACGAGGCCGAGTTCCTGGAGGGCGTGCTCGGCAACCTGTATCTGCTCACGGTCGGCGAGGGCGGCCCGGGCGAGGGGCCGGTGCCGCTGCCGGCGCTCGCCGCGTCGATGATCGTCCCGGACGACATGGGCGAGCCCACCGACGACGTACTGGAGCAGGTCTCGGAGGCGATGATGCGCCTCGACGACCAGTTCCGGCTGCTCGAACCCATCGGGCTCGTCGCGTACCAGCCCGTCGACGAGGCGCTGATGGCGGAGGAGGGCGAGGAGCCCGCGGCGCAGATCGACGAGGTCGACGACGAGGACATCGCCCGGTACGGGATGGTCCGGCTGACACCGCTCGGGCTCTACGGCGTACGGGCCCGGATGCTGGAGGCGGGCGTGGACGCGCCGGCCGTCGGCGAACTGGCCGACAAGGGCGCGGACGCCTTGCTCGACGGGCTCGCGTCCTACCCCGAGACCGCGGCCCGCGCCGAGACCGTGGGCTGGCTGGACGGGCGGGACGCGGTGAGCGCGGCACGGGAGCTGCTCGCCGCGGCGCGCGGCGCCGACGCCGGCTCCCCGCTGCGCCGGCTCCACTGCCAGCAGGCGCTCTCGCTCGTGGGCGCGGAGGCGGAGCCCGCGGTACGGGAGGTGCTCGACGACCCGGAACTGGGCGGGCTCGCCCGGGTCTGGCTGGCGGAGCGCGGGGCGGCGGACGTGCCGGCGCCGCCGGAGTCGATGATCTTCTGGCTGGCGATCGACACGATCGCCGCACAGCTGGACGCGCGGGGCGACCTGGACGAACTCCGCGAGCTGATCGAGGGCCTGACGGGCCGCCACAACGGCTTCTTCGACGCGGCCTGGCGCGTCGACCACCCGGCGACGGCGGAGGTCCTGGAGGCCATGGGCCGCCTCCACCCCGACAAGACCGCGGCGAAGGACGCCCGCAAGGCAGCCTTCAAGGCGAGGTCGCGCGCGTAGGTCCGCGTGCGACGGGGGGCGGGGCGTCCGCGGTCCCGTCGGGCGCGGGCGCCCGTGCCCCGTCGCGGCGTCCGTGCCCCCTCGCGGCGTCCGAGCCCGTCGAAGTGCCTGAGCCCCGTCGTGGCGTCGGCGCCCCCGTCGCCACGACGGGTCCCCTCGCCACGACCGGGTCCCCTCGCGGCGTCCGAGTTCCCTCGCGGTCACCGGGTCCCCTCGCGGCGTCCGAGCCCTGTCGCGGTGCCTGAGCCCCTGTCGGGGCGTTCGCGCCGCCCCTCGCCACGACCGGGTCCCCTCGCCGCGTCCGAGTTCCCTCTCGGCCACCGGGTCCCCTCGCGGCGTCCGAGCCTCCGTCGCGGTGCCTGAGCCCCTGTCGGGGCGTTCGCGCCGCCCCTCGCGGCGTCCGAGTCCCCTCGCGGCGACCGAGCCCCCGGCAGGCCCCGCCGGCCGCGGCGCGTGGGGCGGCCGGCGGGCAGGTTCATGGGCGGCTGGTTCTCTGTTCAACTCTCGTTTATGCGCGGGCGGGAACGTGTGGCCCGACACCCGGGTGACCGCAGGGAGACGAATCGTCATGCCGCTCAACCGCAGAGAGTTCGCCAAGCAGTCCACCGCCGCCGGCGCGGGGCTCGTCCTGACCGGCGCCGTCGCGGCGCTCGCCACCGCACCCGAGGCGCTCGCCACCGCCGAGGACCACGGCCACCCGCTCGGATACGGGCCCCTCGTCGAGGACCCCGCCGGCGTCCTCGCCCTCCCCGCCGGGTTCTCGTACCGCGTTCTCACCCACAGCGGCGTCACCACGCTGGAGTCCGGCGAGTTCACGCCGCAGAAGCACGACGGCACCGCCACCTTCGCCGGCCCCCGCGGCACCACGCTCCTGGTGAACAACCACGAGCTCAAGGGCCCCCGCTCCAAGTGGAAGCACCCCGTCCCGCTCACCGAGGGCCTCGTCTACGACCCCGCCGCGTCCGGCGGCTGCACGGTCGTCGAGGTGCACCGCGACGGCACCGTCGCCGAGTGGGTCGGCATCGCCGGCACCTCCACCAACTGCGCCGGCGGCCGCACCTCCTGGGGCACGTGGCTCACCTGCGAGGAGAACTCCGACCTCGCCGGCGAGAACGGCATGACCAAGGACCACGGCTACGTCTTCGAGGTCGACCCGCGCGACCGCCGGGCCAACCTCGACCCCAAGCCCATCAAGGCGTTCGGCCGCTACGACCACGAGGCCGTCGTGATCGACCCCAAGCGCGGTCATGCCTACCTCACCGAGGACGCCTCCGCGCCCAACGGTCTCTTCTTCCGCTGGGTGCCGCCGAAGGGCTTCGAGCACGGCCGCGGCAAGCTCCGTACCCTCGCCGACGACGCCGGCGTCCTGCAGGCGCCCCGCTGCATCGACTCGGGCGGCCGTTTCGTCGACGACCTCTCCCGCGCCACCCGCATCGGCACGGTCTACGGCGTCGACTGGGTGGACGTCCCCGACCGCGACGGCCGCGAGGTCGAGGTCCGTGAGCAGTTCGGCCCCGACGAGGTCACCCGCGCCCGCAAGCTGGAGGGCATGTGGTGGGCCGACGGCGGCGCCTACATCGTCTCCTCGTACGCCCGCGAGGAGAGCCCCGGCGCCCCGCACGACGGCCAGGTCTGGTTCTACGACCCCAAGCGCCGCACCCTCACCCTGAAGGTGCTGCTCGGTGTCGCCACGACGTACGACGGCCCCGACAACATCACCGTCTCCCCCTACGGCGGTCTCGTCATCGCCGAGGACGGCGAGGGCGTCCAGCACCTTTTCGGCGCCACCGAGCGCGGCCGCACCTACCCCATCGCCCGCAACGACCTGAACGGCAGCGAGTTCGCCGGCGTCGTCTTCTCGCCCGACGGCGACACGCTGTACGCCAGCATCCAGGACCCGGGCATCATGCTCGCCATCACCGGCCCGTGGCGCCGCCAGCCCCGCCGCTGACAGCGGCATCGGTACGACGGAAGGGCCCGCCGGTCATGGCGGGCCCTTCTCGTCGTTCCGTCAGAGCGCCTGTGCCGCCGGCTTCACCATGCCTCGGACCGTCCGCGACTTCACGAACTCGCCCATCGCCGTCATCTCCCACTCGCCGGAGAACTGCTTGATGAGCTTGGCCATCATCACGCCGGTCTGCGGCTCCGCCGTCGTCAGGTCGAAGCGCACCAGCTCCTCGCCGGTCGCCGCGTCCATCAGCCGGCAGTACGCCTTGGCGACCTCGGTGAACTTCTGGCCGGAGAACGAGTTGACCGTGAAGACCAGGCCCGTGGCGTCGGCGGGCAAGCGGCCGAGGTCGACGACGATGACCTCGTCGTCCCCCGCGCCCTCGCCGGTCAGGTTGTCACCGGAGTGCTTGATCGCGCCGTTCAGGATCGACAGCTTGCCGAAGTAGCAGCTGTCCAGGTGGTTGCGCTGGGGGCCGTACGCGATGACGGAGGCGTCGAGGTCGATGTCCTTGCCGCGGTACGCGGGCTCCCAGCCGAGGCCCATCTTGACCTGGGACAGCAGCGGGCGGCCGCCCTTGACCAGGGAGACGGTCTGGTTCTTCTGGAGGCTGACCCGGCCCTTGTCCAGGTTGATCTTGCCGCCGACGGGAGGAGCCACCGGGGGAGCGGCCGGCGGCGGAGGCGTCGGGGCCGCGATCCGCGGGTCCACGGCGGCGGGCGCCGGCGGCGCGACCGGGGCCGCGACCGGGGCCGGGGTCGGGGGAGCCTGGGGCGCGGCCGCCGGCTCCTCGTCCACCGAGACGCCGAAGTCGGTGGCGATGCCCGCCAGCCCGTTGGCGTACCCCTGGCCCACGGCCCGCGCCTTCCAGGCGCCGTTGCGGAGATAGATCTCCACGACCACCAGGGCCGTTTCCGTACCCAGCTGGGGAGGGGTGAAGGTGGCGAGGACACTGCCGTCGTCCGCGTTGCGGATCGTCGCCGTGGGCTCGATGCCCTGGAAGGTCTGGCCCGCGGCGTCGGGGCTCGCGGTGACGACGATCTTCTCGATGCCCGGCGGCACCGCGCCGGTGTCCACGACGATCGCGTCCGGGGCCGTGCCGCCGCCGGAGCGGTAGGTCACGCCGGGGCCGGTCGGCTGGTTGTAGAAGATGAAGTCGTCGTCCGAGCGCACCTTGCCGTTGGCGCTGAGCAGGAGGCCCGAGACGTCGAGCCGTACCGGAGCGGCGACGTCCACCGCCACGCGCGCGGCGGAGAGCGGGATGTTCGAGCCGGGGGTCATAGCGGTCATGCCAGGGGTAACGAGCGAGGGAGCTTTGCCGTTCCCTTACCTTCGCCACCTTCGGCCACTCCGGTGACGGGGGTGGTTCGCCCGATGATCGTATTCTTCGGCTCGTGGGTGGGAGCTCTTTCAGAACGCGGGACGTGGACGAGGCGCGCCAGGAGATCGACGCGCGGTACTACGCCAATTTCATGGACGTCATCGAGCGGCGGAAACGTCCCTTCGCCGCCAGGTTCGACACCGTCGACCTGGGGTCGCTGGTCATCGGCGACCTGTCCTGCGGGGCGGACGTCCGGATGCGTTTCGGCGAGCTCGGGGCCTTCCACGTCAACGCCCCGCTCGGCGGCACGATGGAGTTGCGCCAGGGCGGCGGTGCCCCGGTGGTCGCGACGGCCACCGAGGCGGTGCTGCTCGACCCGGCGGGGGACACCGTCCTGGACCGCTGGAGCGGGGACTGCCGCGTCCTCTCGGTCAAGATCGACGCGGCCGCGCTGCACGAGCGTCTGGAGCGGCTCATCGGGCGCCCGCCGCGCGGGCCCCTCGCCTTCGCTCCGTACCTGGACATCACCCGCGGCCCCGGTCTGAGCTGGGTGCGGTTCGCCCGGCAGGTGGCGCGCGAGGCGCTCGCCGGGGACAGCCTGGCCCACCACGCGCTGGTCGCAGCGCCTCTCCAGGAGGCGTTGCTCAACGGGCTGCTGCTCGCGGCCGAGCACCCCTGGCGCGACGAGCTCGCCCACCCTGGCGAGCCGCTGCGGCCCGCGCCCGTCAAGCGCGCGATGGACGCCGTACGGGACCGTCCCGAGCACCCGTTCACCACGACCGAGCTGGCCGCCCTCGCCCGGGTCGGGGTGCGCAGGCTCCAGGAGTCGTTCCGGGAGCACGTGGGTATGTCACCGATGGCGTACGTCCGCGAGGTCAGGCTCAAACGGGTCCACGAGGAGCTGCGGGGCGCGGGACCCGGCGAGCTGAGCGTGTCCGAGGTGGCCTGGCGCTGGGGCTTCACGCATCTGGGAAGGTTCGCGGCGCAGTACCGGACGCGGTTCGGGGAGACGCCGTCCGCGACCCTGCGCTCGGGGAGGTGACGGCCGGATCCGCCGCGTTCGGCGGACAGTCGCCGCGCTGAGCGGATCGCGGGGCGGCGCACCACCGCCGTAACGTTCACTCCGTCGCGTGTGTCACCGCATGCCGTGACGATGGGCCCGGCCGGCGCCCCCGCATAAGTCCGGCCGGGTCTGTGTACGCCGACGATCAGTGCGGCCAGCGCGGCGGCTCCGTGCAGAAGTGGCCGCCCAGGTTCGCTTCCGCCGGATCGTCCTCCTTCGGCAGCCCGTGCTCGGCGATGATCCGTTCCGCGTACGGCTCCGAGTCGTCCTGCGGCTCGTAGCCGAGCGCCCGCGCCGTGGAAAGGTCCCACCACAGCCGGGTGTTGGCGGAGGATCCGTACACGACGGTGTGTCCCACGCCCTCGGCGGTGAGCGCCGCGTGCAGCAGCCGGGCGCAGTCGGCCGGGCTCAGCCACATCGACAGCATGCGCACCGAGGTCGGCGCGGGGAAGCAGGAGCCGATCCGCACCGAGACGGTCTCCAGGCCGTGCTTGTCCCAGTAGAACTGGGCCAGGTCCTCGCCGAAGCACTTCGACAGGCCGTAGAAGGTGTCCGGGCGGTGCGGAGTGTCGACGGGGATCACAGGGTCGTCCCCGCGTGGCCGCGGTGTGAAGCCGACGGCGTGGTTGCTGGAGGCGAAGACGATCCGGTCCACCCCCTCCTCGCGGGCCGCCTCGTAGAGGTGGTGCAGGCCGGTGATGTTGGCGGCCACGATCTTGTCGAAGTCGGCCTCCAGCGAGATCCCGGCGAGGTGGATGACCGCGTCGACTCCCCGGACGGCCTCGCGCAGCGCCTCGCGGTCGGCGAGGTCGGCGACGATCGCGTCCGGCGCGCCGTCGACGGGCGCCACGTCGAGCAGCCGGAGCTCGTATCCGTACGCGGGAAGCAGCTCGCGCATCAGCGTGCCGACGCCACCGGCGGCGCCGGTGAGCAGGACGGTACGGGGTGTGGGCATGGAGGAGTCTCCGTCCGTGGATCGTATTCACAAACGTGGACACGGTAGGGAGCAGGCTGATCGAGCGTCAAGAGTGCACGTGGAGAGGTGTTTGCGCCTTGACCGGCGCTTCTGGGCTGCTCTAGCGTGAAGATGTTCATGAATATGGACGATAGTCAGAACCGTGCACGACGGACTTTCCCTGGAGCGCCCGTGACCACAGCCCCGCTCGCCGACCGGCTCGACGGCCTGCTGTTCTTCCCCGTCACCGCCTTCGCCCCGGACGGCACCGTCGACCTCGACCTCTTCCGCGCCCATGTGCGCGGCGGCATCGAGGCGGGCGCCGCCGCGGTCTTCGCCTGCTGCGGCACGGGCGAGTTCCACGCCCTGACCCCCGAGGAGTTCCGCGCCTGCGTCGCCGCCGCCGTGGAGGAGGCGGCCGGCCGGGTCCCCGTCGTCGCCGGCGCCGGCTACGGCACGGCGCTCGCCGTCCGGTACGCGCGGCTCGCCGAGGAGGCCGGCGCCGACGGGCTCCTCGCCATGCCCCCGTACCTCGTCGTCGCCGACCAAGCGGGGCTGCTGCGTCACTACACCGAACTCGCCGCCGCCACCTCGCTCGACGTCATCGTCTACCAGCGCGACAACGCCGTCCTCACCCCCGAGACCGCCGTCGCCCTCGCCCGCGTCGACGGCGTCATCGGCCTCAAGGACGGCCTCGGCGACCTCGACCTGATGCAGCGGATCGTCAGCGCCGTGCGGGCCGAGGGCCTCGACCTGCTGTACTTCAACGGGCTGCCGACCGCCGAACTCACCGGACTCGCCTACCGGGGCATCGGCGTCACCCTCTACTCCTCCGCCGTCTTCTGCTTCGCCCCCGACATCGCCCTCGCCTTCCACACCGCCCTCGCCTCGGGCGACGACGCGACCGTGAACCGGCTCATCGACGGCTTCTACCGCCCCCTCGTCGAACTGCGCGCGAAGGGACGCGGCTACGCGGTCTCCCTCGTCAAGGCGGCGGTACGGATGGGGGGCCTGGACGTCGGGGAGGTACGGCCGCCGCTCAGCGAGCCCGCGCCCGAGCACCTGAAGGAGCTCGCCACGATCATCGAGCGCGGACGGGCGCTGCTCGGGGGCGACGCGTGAGGGCCGGGACCTTCGTCTACCCCTGGGACGTCGTCGGC
The DNA here is from genome assembly GCF_055563935.1 of Streptomyces sp. NPDC029169. Taxonomy (NCBI): domain Bacteria; kingdom Bacillati; phylum Actinomycetota; class Actinomycetes; order Kitasatosporales; family Streptomycetaceae; genus Streptomyces; species Streptomyces sp. NPDC029169. The sequence goes on along the minus strand of NZ_JBVHXA010000010.1, from coordinate 15,998 downwards.
GACCCGGCGGCGCCCGGCCGGCTCGCGGACCTCGGCCTCGCGCAGGTGACGCTCGCCTCCGCGTACCACTCCACACGGGCCCTGACGCCCCGGCACCCCGGGCACCGGATCGTCACCGCCGAACACGCCGCCGTGCTCTACCCGCCGGACGGCGCCCGCTGGTCGGGGCGCGCGCTGCGGCCGTACGAGGCGGGGGAGTGGGCGTCCGGCGACGCGTACGGCGAGGCGGCGGACGCGCTCGCGGAGGCGGGCCTGGAGGTGCACAGCTGGGTCGTCCTCGCCCACAACTCCCGTCTCGGCGCGGAACATCCGCAGACCTCGGTCGTCAACGCCTACGGCGACCACTACCCGTGGGCGCCGTGCATCGGCCGGCCGGACGTCCGCGCGTACCTCGTGGACCTGGCGGCCGAGGCGGCGGTACGGCCCGGGGCGGCCGGCACCGAGCTGGAGTCCTGCGGCTGGTACGGCCTCGCCCACCTCCACGCCCACGACAAGACAGCGGGGGTCCCGCTCGGGGACCGCGAGCAGTACCTGATGTCCCTCTGCTTCTGCCCCTCCTGTAAGGAGGGGTACGGGGAGGAGGGCGTCGACCCCGACGCGCTGGCGGCGGCCGTGCGGGGCGCGCTGGAGCCGGTGTGGGCGGGGGGCCCGGTGCGCGGGCTCCACGCCTTCGAGGAGCCGGTCCTCGCCTGGCGCACGCGGACCGCCCGCGCGCTCCAGGAGGCCGCCGTGGCCGCGGTCCGGGCGGCCGCCCCGCCCGGCTTCCGCGTCCTGCTGCACGCGGACCCGGTTCCGTACCGCTGCGGCGCCAACGTCGGCACTGACCCGGCCCACGTGTTCGCGGTCGCGGACGGCGTCGTCACCCCGGCCGCCTCCGTGGCCCCCTTCGCCCGCGCGGCCCGCCCGGACACCGTCCTCGCGGCCAACCTCGGCATCGTGACCGGCATGGGCGGCTCCCCCGCCACGCTCGCCGAGGACGCGAAGCGCGCGGCGGCGGACGGCGCCACCGAACTCCACCTCTACCACGCGGGCCTGGCCTCCGACGCCGACCTGGCACAGGTGGCGGACGCCCTGCGCACGCTGTCCTGAGGCGCCGACCACCCGGGCCGTGCTGTGCGGGCGGGCCCGGGGTGTGGGGGCGGGCCCGGGTGCGGCCGGGCCCGCCGGGGGCGGGCGCCTAGGGTGCCTGCCCCGCTCCGTGTCTCGGGCGTCGGCCCTGGCCCGCGCCGCGGTGTCCGTCCGGGCCTGCGCCTCGGTGTCCGTCCCGGCCCGCGCCTCGGGCGCCGGCCTCGACCCGCGCCTCGGGCGTCCGTCCGGGCCTGCGGCTCAGGGGTCCGTCCCGACCCGTGCCTCGGGCGCCGCCTCGACCCGAGCCTCAGGCGTCCGTCCCGGCCCGCGCCTCGGGCGCCGCCTCGACCCGTGCCTCAGACGTCCGTCCCGGCCTGCGGCTCGGCGTTCGTCCCGACCCCCGCCTCAGGGCGTCGTATCCCCCGGCCACGGCTCAGGCGTCCGCTCCGCCCCGTGCTTCAGGTGCCCGCCCGCCCCGCCCTCGGGCGTCGGCCCTGACCTGCGCGTCAGGTGCCCGTCCCGGCGCGCGGCGCAGTGTGCGTCCCGGCCTGCGGCTCAGGCGCCCGCCCCGCCCCGCGCCTCAGGCGCTGGCCCCGACCCTCGCCTCGGTCGCACCGGCCGCCCTTCGGGTCGCCAGGGTGACCGCCCCGGCCAGTCCCGCCGTCGTCAGGAGCGGGAGCAGCACCCGGATGTCGACGAAGGCGACCAGGCCCGCGCCCGCCGCCAGGGCGATCGCGTTCGGGACGAAGAGGAGGGTGTGCGCTGTCGCGGCCGTGCGGCCGACGGCGTCCGGCGGGGCCTCCCGTTGGACCGCCGTCATCGCGGCGACCAGGACGAGCGGCAGGCCCACCCCGATCAGGGCGCTTGCCGCAAGCGCCACGCCGTCGTGCGGGACGGCGCGGGCGCCCACCGCCACGGCGAAGACGGCCAGTCCGGCGGCGGCCACCGCCCACCCCGGCACCCGGCGCAGCAGCGGCCCCGCCGCCAGGCCCGCGACGAGCGAGCCCGCGCCCTGCACCGCGTACAACACCCCGGCGTACGCGGGGGAGTGGCCGAGCCCTCGGTCCACCACGGAGTAGACCGCCGCCCCGTTGACCCCGGCGAGCAGCATCGTGAACGAGCCCGTCAGCACCAGCGGGCGCAGCACCGGCGAGGACCGGATGGTGCGCAGGCCCTTCGACGCGTCGCGCAGCCAGTGCGCCACGGCCGGGCGCGCCGGCCTCTCCTCCCGTACCCGCATCAGCGCGAACACCCCGGCGGCCAGCGCGAACGTCGCCGCGTCGAGCAGCGCCACGGGCCCTCCGCCGTACCGCGCGAAGAGACCGGCCGCGACCAGCGGGGCGACCAGCTTCACGCCCTCGTTCACCGTCATCCGCAGCCCGTTGAAGTCCGCGAGCAGCCGCTTGTCGAGCGCGCTCGCCGCCAGCGCGACCTCCGCCGCCTCGTGGACGGTGCCCTGGACCCCGTACAGCACGAGCACCGCGAACAGCAGCCACACGCGGTCCGCCGTGTCGACCCAGAGCAGCGCCGGCAGCAGCGCCGCCATCGCCACGTTCGACCACACCATCAGCGGCCGCCGCCGCACCCGGTCGGCGACCGTCCCGAGCAGCGGCCCGACGAGCGCCGGGGCCCACAGCGCGAACACGGTCAGGGCCGCCAGACTGTCCGAGCCGGTCAGGGACTTGACCCAGATCCCCGACGCCAGCCACATCGCGGTCGAACCGAAGCCCGACACCAGCACCCCGGTCAGATAGAGACCCGCTGTTCCTCTCATGGGCGCAGCGTGGCGTCTGAGGCGGCCCGCGCGGATCGGGCAGTTGCCCTAAGGGTGTGGGGTGGCTCGGCCGAAGCCGTGGGAGGTCGATGACGGTTTGTGGGCGGTGATCGAGCCGCTGTTGTCCAGGGTCGAGCGTCGGACCCGGCATCCGGGACGCAAGCGGCATGCGGACCGGCTGGTGTTCCAGGGCATCCTGTCGTGCTGCACACGGGTTCGTGTGGGAACACCTGCCGCAGGAGCTCGGCTTCGGCTCCGGCATGACTTGCTGGCGGCGCCTGGCCGAGTGGACCCAGGCCGGGGTGTGGCTCCGGCTCCACGAAGTTCTCCCCGCCCGGCTCCACGCCGCGAACGCCCTGGACTTCTCCCGGGCGGCCGTCGACGGCTCCCACATTCGGGCGTTAAAGGTGGCCCCAAGACGGGACGAAGTCCTGTTGACCGGGGCAGGGCGGGCAGTAAGCATCACCTGATCACCGACGCCACCGGCATCCCCGCTCGCCGTTACCCTGACCGGGCAATTCGCAACGACGTCACCCAGCTCATTCCGCTGCTCAAAGCCGTTCCGCCGGTGCGGGGCAAGCGTGGCCGGCCCCGACGTCGCCCGGACATCGTGCTCGGTGACCGCGGCTACGACCACGACAAGTACCGCCGACTCGTCTGGGACCTCGGCGTGAAGCCGGTGATCGCTCGACGCGGTACCGAGCACGGCTCCGGTTGGGCACCCAACGCTGGGTCGTGGAGCGTTCATTCACCCATCTGCACTGGTTCCGCCGCCTGCGGATCCGCTGGGAGATCCGCGACGACATCCACGAAGTCTTCCTGACCCCCGCATGCGCCCTCATCTGCTGGCGGCGACTTGTTTCCCTACCCTGACAGCATCGGGACCCAGTGATCCATCACCTGACGCAGACGTTGGCGGTGGTCGGCAATCCAGTCGTCCGGCGGGACGAGCGGGACTCGTACGGTGACCATGGACCCGGACTCGTCCTCCACGACCACCTCCGGGCAGTCGCGCTCGCCCGTGAGTTGGATGAAGATGGATGGCCCGCTGCTCATCTCCATCCAGGCCACGTCTTCGCCGGCGTCAAGCCGGTGCAGTGCGTCGGCCCAGCTCTCCAACCTCGCAACGTACAGCGCCAGGTCGATACGACCGGACACGAAGGGCGTCTTGACGACGATCTCCGCGTCGAGCCCGGCGGACCACCTGGGACTACGTCCCAGAACGTTGACCGAGACGCTGTTGCCCTCGTCATCAGCGAGCGAGATGAGCTCCCTCGGGGGACCGTCGCCCATAGCTGCCCTTTCGTCGGCGAGTACTGAGCGATCCTCGCCCGACCTGAGGCCATCCTTCATCTCATTTTGTTAGGAGTTCTAACAGGACGCGGTTGTCCAGCAGGAGCGCCCAGGGCCGCCCGCGCCCGCGCTCCGAGGGCAGGAGGGCGGCGACGCGGGCGACCAGCACCGACGTAGACGAGGGTGGGGAAGCCGTCGCGACTGCTGTTGAGGCTGTAGACGTGCTGGACGGTGACCTTGAGTGGTGCCGCCACCTGCATCTCGTACACATGCACGAGATGTCGCGAGTATTGGTGAATGTGTGCGTAGTTCGCCTGTGTGTGCGGAGCGCTCTCTAGGTTGGGGGTGTGTAACCGGGGTCGTGGTGAAGGGGGGTGAGGGTTGTGCGGGCTGCCCAGACGCAGAGGAAGTTCCGGGGGGAGAACAAGGCCCCGAAGTGGACCAAGCCCGACGACGGGATCGTGTCCGTGATGGTGCTTCCGCTGGCCGTCACCGACCCCGCCGACCGTGCCCGGCTGGAGAACCTGTTCGGCGCGATGTGGTCGATCAAGCGGGCCGTCCAGCGCGATGCCCGTGCCAAGGTCGATGCCTACTGGGCTGCCAGGCACGAGCGCGACGAGCGCGGGCCGAAGGCCGTACGGCAGCGCCTCGGCCTGTCCCGTGAAGCCCTGGAGCGCTGCGCGTACCGGCACCTTGAGGACGCCGGGCATCTCAAGCACCACGTGTCCAAGGCCCTGGCGATGCACATGGCTGACGAGGTGTGGAACGGCGTCTCGCGGCACCTGTTCCCGGACGCCACCGGCCACCGCTTCGGCCGCCCGAAGACGGGCCGCCGGCACGACTTCACCCGCATCCCCGGCCGTGCCCGCTCCCACACCACCGACCGCAAGTGGGAGACCTTCCGCCTGGTCGGCACCTTCCACGGCCATGTCATGGCCTACACCGACGGCGGCCGGCACACCCTGCTGCAGCCGCACCGGATGCCCAAGCCGAGCAGGCCGGACGGGAAGGTCTCCACCGGCAAGGGGACACGGAAGGCCAATTGGTGGGACCACATCGGCCCGCTCGCCGTGGTGTTCGCGGGCGGCCCGGACGGTATGCGTGGTGACCTCGTGCTCCCCGTGCGCATCCCGCAGGGTCCGGGCCAGGAGGAGCGCGTCCGGCACTTCCTTGAGGCCGATGCCCGCTGGCACAAGGTGGACCTCGTGCGCCGCCGCAAGGCATCCGCGCTGGGCGGCTGGACGTACGAGGCACACCTGATGGTCCTCGGCCCCGGCTACGCCTCCCCGGCCGTACGCGCCATGCGCGACCAGGCGGCGGGGGTGGACCGGATCGGAGGGGTGGACGGCAACGTATCCAACCTCTCCGTCGCCTCCTTCCCCGCCTCCCTGGACGCCGCAGACGGCAAGCCGGAGTCCTCCGAGATCGTCCTCACGGACACCGAGCGGGCGCGGCTGCAGAAGACCGCGAAGAAGCGCCGGGGCCGTGCACGAGCCCTTGAGCGCTCCCGCCGCGCCACCAACACCGCCCAGTACGGCATGTCCAAGCGACAGGCCCGCAGGGCGGAACGCCGGGCCGCGAAGGGCCTTCCGGAGAAGACGGTCACGGTACCTGGCGGCGCTCGTACCGCCCGCACAGATGGGGTTCCGAAGCAGGCGTTCCGGCGTGACCGGCTGTCCGGCAGCTACCGGGAGCTGCGCGCCCGGCAGGCCGAAGCCGCCGCCTCCGCTGCCGAGTACCGGCGCCATCGCGCCCGGACCGTGGCGCGGGAGATCATCGCCGCCCACGGCCCGAACCTCACGGTCGAGGACTGTGACATCCGCACCTGGTACCGACTGTGGGGCAGGCGTCTCTCGCAGACCACGCCCGGCATGCTCATCTCCGCCCTGGAGACCGAATGCCGGGCCGCGGGCGGCCGACTGGTCCGGGCCTCCACCTGGTCCACCGCCCTGTCCCAGCACTGCCTGTGCGGCGAGCGCGTGAAGAAGACCCTGCGGGACCGGGAGCACAAGTGCATCGCGTGCGGGCTCGTCGGCAAGCGGGATCTCGTCTCCGCCGCCCTGGCCGCCTTCGTGGACCTGGCCGACCCGGACGACCCCAAGACCGCGACCCTGGACTCCGCACGGTCGCGGCACGCACAGATCATGTACGGAGAAGGGCTGGAAGAGGCCCTGCGTGAGTCAACCACACCGTGCCAGAACACCCCTCGGGGTGCTGGTCGCGTGGCAGTACCACGGCAACGTGGTGCCTCTGCTCACCGAACCGCCGGACGGCGGGACCGAGCGACCCCGGATGAGCCGCACCCCGTGCGCGACCACGCCAGAAAGCCCGGACCCCACCCCGCGTGCAGTCCCCAGCTCACCCTCTGGTGAATTGCGGATCAAGTCTTAGTCCGTAACACCGACGACATCTGAACGCGCTCACCACTGGGCACAATCCAGCCAGCCGTCCCGAGGAGAGCCATGTTCGACACCAGAACCAACCCCGTCGACCGTTACTTCGCGATCAGCGCGAGAGGGTCGACGATCGGCCGGGAGATACGCGGCGGCTTCGCCACGTTCTTCACGATGGCCTACATTCTCGTGCTCAACCCGATCATCCTGGGCAGCGCAGAGGACAAGTTCGGCCACACGCTCAGCGGCGCCCAACTGGCCACTGTCACCGCCCTGGTGGCGGCCGTCATGACCGTCGTCATGGGCGTCGGCGGCAACCTCCCGCTCGCCGTCGCCGCCGGACTCGGCCTGAACGCCGTCGTCGCCTTCCAGCTCGCACCCCTCATGAGCTGGCCGGACGCGATGGGGCTCGTCGTCCTCGAAGGCCTCCTGATCTGCGCCCTCGTGGTCACCGGGCTGCGCGAGGCCGTGATGCACGCCATCCCGCAGGCTCTCAAGCAGGCCATCAGCGTCGGTATCGGCCTGTTCATCGCCTTCATCGGCTTTGTCGACGCCGGCTTCGTGACCCGCATCCCCGGCGAGACCGGCTCCGTGCCCGTCCAGCTCGGCGCGGGCGGCCACCTCTCGGGTTGGCCCGTCCTCGTCTTCTGTCTCGGCGTCCTGCTCACCGTCGCGCTCATGGCGCGCAAGGTGAAGGGGGCGATCCTCCTCTCCATCGTCGCGATGACCGTTGTCGCGATCGTCATCGACAAGATCGCCGACATCCCGGCAGCCGCCTGGGGCCTGACCGTCCCCGCCGTGCCCGAGGACATCGTCGCCGCGCCCGACTTCGGTCTCGTCGGCTCCTTCAGCCTCTTCGGCGCCTTCGAGCAGATCGGGCTCGTCACCCTCGTCCTGCTCGTCTTCACGCTGCTGCTCAGCGACTTCTTCGACACCATGGGCACCGTCGTCGGCGTCTCCAGCGAGGCCGGGCTCCTCGACGAGAACGGCAAGGTCCCGCACCTCGGCCGGGTCCTGCTCATCGACGGCGCCGCCGCCGTCGCGGGCGGCGCGGCCTCCGCCTCCTCGAACACCTCCTACATCGAGTCGGCGGCCGGCGTCGGCGAGGGCGCCCGCACCGGCTTCGCCTCGGTCGTCACCGGCGGCCTGTTCGCCCTGGCCCTCTTCCTCACCCCGCTGGCCACCGTCGTCCCCGCCCAGGCCGCCGCACCCGCCCTGGTCGCCGTGGGCTTCCTACTGATGGCGCAGGTGCGGCACATCGACTGGACGAGGTACGAGATCGCCATCCCGGCCTTCCTGACGATCGCCGTCATGCCGTTCACGTACTCGATCACCAACGGCATCGGCGCGGGCTTCCTCGCCTACGTCGTCATCAAGGCCGTCCTCGGCAAGGCGCGCGAGGTGCACGGGCTGCTGTGGGCGGCGGCGGCGCTCTTCGCGGTCTACTTCGCGATCGACCCGATCGAGCAGCTGCTCGGCGTCAAGTAGCGCTGCTAGCACTGGAGATGGCGAGCTGTGCGGCGCGCGGCGTCGCACAGCTCGCCGTCGGAAGGGCGCGGGCTCATGCCGTGGCATTCCTCCGGGCGGCCCGGTTCTCGTATCGCAGGGCGGCCCCCGTCGCCGCCGCGCCCAGACCCTCCCACAGGCCCACGCCGAGGAATCCCGTCGGTGCCCGGCCGGAGGCGACGGCGAGGGTGAAGACGGCACAGGTGAGGAGCCGGAACGGGACCGTCCAGCGGAAGAACGGCTTCCAGTCCGCGAGCGCGGCCAGGATGTAGTAGACGCCCATATTGAGCGCGGCCATCGAGGACGCGGCGAGGAAGACGAGGGTGTGGTCCCCGTCCGCGCGGCTGGCTTCGGGTATGGGCTCGAAGCCCATGACGGTGAGCACGGCGTCGGGCGTCACCAGTCCCACCACCCCCAACGCGGCGGCGAGCAGCCCGAAGACGGCCATGGTCCAGCCGGACAGGGAACGGGGCAGTCGCACGGCGGTCCTCCGCGGGGTCGAAACTATGCTCGGTTCATGAGTGACCTTGCATACCGTGTCGCGGGGCCCGCCGACCAGTCGGCCATCGCCGCGCTCGACGACTCGTTCACCACGGACTACGTCTACGAAGTCGCCGCCGGGGACGTCGGATTCGGGCTGCGGCTCGTCCCCGTCGACCCGCCCCTGGTCAAGGTCTTCCCCGGAGAAGCGGAAGACGCGGAAGATGGGGAAGCGGACCTGCACGAGATCGTGGCCGTCGACGCCGACGGTACCCTCTGCGGGTTCATCGCCGTCGGCGTCGAGGAGTGGAACCGGCGACTCGTCGTCCACCAGATCACCGTCGCCCCCGCCCACCGCGGCCGGGGCATCGGCGGCGAGCTGATGCGCCGCGCCCTGGCCCACGGCCGCGAGCGCGGCGCCCGCACCGCCTGGCTGGAGGTCACCAGCGTCAACGTCCCGGCGGTACGGGCTTACCGGCGCATGGGGTTCCGGCTCTGCGGCCTGGACACCACCCTCTACACCGGCACCGAGTCCGAGGGCGAGACCGCGCTCTTCATGGCCAGGCCCCTGGACCGGTAGCTAGCTCACTTCAGCGCCGCCTTCATCATCTTCTGGGCCACCGGGGCCGCGAGACCGTTGCCGCTGACCTCCGAGCGCGCCGCGCCCGAGTCCTCGATCAGCACGGCGACCGCGACCTCCTTGCCGCTGTCCGCGTCCTTCGCGTAGGACGTGAACCAGGCGTACGGCGTCTTGCTGTTGTTCTCGCCGTGCTGGGCGGTGCCGGTCTTGCCGCCCACCTCGGCGCCGGAGATCGCCGCGTTCGTGCCCGTGCCCTTGTCGACCACGGTCACCATCGCGCTGCGCAGCTGCTCCGCCGTCGAGGAGGAGACGATCCGCTTCGTGTCGCCGTCCTCGAAGGATTCGAGGGTGTCGCCGTCGGAGTCGACGACCTGCGAGACCATGTGCGGCGCCGCCATGAGTCCGTCGTTGGCGATCGCCGCGGACACCATGGCCATCTGGAGCGGGGTCGCCGTCACATCGAACTGGCCGATACCGGTCAGCGCGGTCTGCGCCTTGTCCATGTCGGACGGATACACACTCGGGTAGGCGCGGACCGGGACGTCCCGCTCCTTGTCGTTGAAGCCGAACTTCTCCGCCATCGCCTTCACCTTGTCCTGGCCCAGGTCGACCGCGATCTTCGCGAAGACGTTGTTGCAGGAGTACTGGAGCGCGGTGCGGATCGTGGCGTTCTCGCAGGGCGCGGAGGGGTTCTCGTTCTCCAGATAGCGCGTGGAACCGGGCAGCTTGTACGGGTTCGGGCTCTCGGTCGCCGTGTCCACGGAGCCGTACAGCCCGTCCTCGAGCGCGGCCGCCGCGACGACCAGCTTGAAGGTCGAGCCGGGCGGTAGCGGCTGCCGCAGGGCACGGTTGACCAGCGGCTTGTCCTTGTCCTCGGTCAGCTCCCGCCAGGTGCTGCCGTCGGTCAGACCGGCGATCGCGGAGGGGTCGTACGAAGGAGTGGACACCATCCCCAGGATCCGGCCGGTCTTCGGGTCGATGGCGACGGCCGCGCCCTTCTTGTCGCCGAGCGCCCGGTACGCGGCCTTCTGGACGGCCGGGTCGATCGTCGTGAGGACGTCACCGGGCTCCTGCTGCTTGCCGGTGAGGGCGTCGAGCGGGTTCTTCAGCCGGGTGTCGGTGCCGTCCAGGACGTCGGAGTAGATGCCCTCCAGCTGGGTGGCGCCGTACGCCTGTGAGCTGTACCCGGTGACGGCCGCGTAGAGCTCGCCGTCGGTGTAGCCGCGCTTGTACGCGAGATCGCCACCCTCCGTCTTCTTCGAGCCCGTGACCGGCGAACCGGCCACGATGATGTTCCCGAGCGGCTGCGCGTACTGCGCCATGACCTTCCGCCGGTTGTTCTTGTCGTCCGCGAGGGCCTTGCCTTCGTACGCCTGCACCCAGGTGGCCCGGCCCAGCAGGGCGAGTACCAGGAGCAGCGAGAAGGCGGAGGCGCGCCTGATCGTCTTGTTCATCCCATATGCGGGACGAACGGGTCCCGGCGGCGGGTTCCTGATGTGTCCCCTTTCTCAGGAAACGTTCATGCGGAGGTGCCGCGCCTGGTGGCGACGAACCCCGACTCGTACGCCAGGATCACCGCTTGCGTACGGTCCCGCGCGCCCGTCTTGGCCAGGACCGCCGCCACGTGGGTCTTCACCGTCGCCGGGCCGACGCCCATGCGCTCGGCGATCTCCGCGTTCGTCAGGCCGGTCGCCACCAGGCGCAGCACCTCCGCCTCCCGCTCGGTCAGCCGGGCCACCCAGGGTGGCGCCGCCGGGGGCCGGCGGCGGGCGTGTTCGGCGGCCAGGCCCCGTACCGCCGCCGGATAGAGCAGCGAGTCGCTGCGGGCGACCAGCCGGACCGCGTCCACGAGCTCCTCCGCGCCGGCCCGCTTGAGCAGGAAGCCGGCCGCCCCGACCCGTAGAGCGTCGTAGACGTACGCGTCGTTCTCGAAGGTCGTCACCACGACGATCCGCGGCGGATCCGCCATCCCCGCCAGGATCTGCTCGGTCGCCCGGATCCCGTCGATCTCCGGCATCCGCACGTCCATCAGGACCACGTCGGGCCGCGCCTCACGCACCACCGACACCGCCTCGGCCCCCGTCGATGCCTCACCCACGACCTCCAGGTCCGGCTCCGCGTCCAGGATGACCCGCAGGGCCGTCCGCACCATCCGCTCGTCGTCGGCAAGCACGATCCTGGTCACTGTCCATCCCCCAGCGGCAGGCGCACCGTGAGGCGCCAGGTGTCCCCCACCGGCCCCGCCTTCGATGTGCCGCCGAGGAGGCGGGCGCGTTCGGCTATGCCGTGGAGGCCGCGGCCGCCGTCGGGGCGGGTCGCCGCCGCGCGGGCGGGTAGGGGGTTCTCCATCGTGATCTCCAACTCGTCGTCGTCCAGGGCGACTCGCGCCGTCACGCGCTCCCCGCCCGCGTACCGCGCCGCGTTCGTCAGGCCCTCCTGGACGATCCGGTACGCCTCCCTCGACACCGCGTCCGGCACCCGGTCGAGCGCCCCCGTCACCGTCAGCTCCACGTGCCGCCCCGCGCCCCTCACCAGCGCGTCGAGAGCGTCGAGCCGGGGCCCGGGCAGTTCCCCGTCGTCCTCGCCCTCGCGCAACAGGCCCAGGACCGTGTCCAGTTCGCCGACCGTGCGCCGGGTCGTCTCCTCGATCGCGGCCAGTGCCTCCCGTACGAACTCCACATCGGCGTCGAGGACCCGGCGCGCCGCGCTCGCCTGGAGCGTCACCGCGCTCAGCGCGTGACCGACCGAGTCGTGCAGCTCGCGCGCGAGCCGGTTGCGCACGGCCAGCTCGGCGGCGCGCCGCTCGGCCGCCGCGAGCCGGTCGGCCGGGCTCGGCCCGAGCAGCCGCGGCGCCTGCCGGGCGAGGAACGCTCCCGTGCCCGCCGCGACGACGGCGAGCGCGAGCAGCATCAGCACCCCGGCCGGCACCCCCGCCCACCGCAGCTCCGGCCGGTCCAGGCCCCAGAACGCCGTGAGCTCCGACTCCTGGAGCGACCGGAAGAACGGCAGCACCATCACCGTCACCGCGAACGGCGGCAGCGCCAGCGTCGCCCCGCTGACCAGCGCGCCGATCCCCAGATGGAGCGTGAACCAGGCCGCCGTACGCGCTTTGGCGCTCCGTCCCCGCGCCGGCCCGTCCGCGAGCCGGTCGTCACCCGCGATCCCGCACAGCGCCCGAGCCGCCGCCACCGACATCGGCCGGGTCAGCGGGAAGAGCGAGGTGAGCGCGGCGAGCGGCAGACCGACCGCGTACGCCCCGAACTGCACGGAGAGACTGCCCCCGAACATCGACTCCCCGCCCAGGAACCAGCCCATGACGACCGTGCCGACCAGCCAGTACGGCATGAACAGGGCGCCGCCCAGGATCAGATGCACCCACCGCAGCCTGGCCCGGCGGCCCAGGATCGGCGCGAACGGCCGTCTCACGCGCTCGCGCTCCGACGCCGCAGGAAGACGGCCAGGCAGCCGGCCAGCAGGACCCCCGTGATCATTTCTCCAGAGTAGGTCAGCTGCATCAGGCCCGTGGCCTCCTTCGCGGGATCGGTCTCCGGCATGAAGGTGACCAGCAGCAGATACCCGCCCCAGCAGCCCACCCCGGCCGAACCGACCCAGCCGAGACCCAGCACCGTGCGCACCGGGAGCGACCGGCCCCAGCGGAACACCAGCGCCAGGACGAAGGCCACGGCGACGGCGAGGAACAGCAGCCGCAGTCCTTCGAGGACGTAGAAGTCCCCGTCCCGCCCGCCGGTCCGCGCCGCCGGAAGCCCGGTCGCGGAGCCGGCCGCCCACAGCACGTGGAGGGTGGCCGGGACGAGGGCGAGCAGAGAGGCCACAACGGCCGTGCCGCGCACGCCGGTTCCGGAGAGGCGGGCGGGCAGGTCACCGAGCGTGCCGCGCCAGACGTGGCCCCAGCGGTCGCGCGCGTAGAGGACGAAGAGGGTGCCGAGCGCCAGCCCCTGGACGATGAAGCCGCCGTAGACGGTGGTGAAGACCCACTGGTCGAGGAAGGGCTCGTGGCTGCCGGCCGGCTCGGGGCCGGTGAAGAGCGAGACGACGGTCTGCGCCGGGAAGCCCACCATGATCGGGGCGATCAAACCCGTCGCCACCCACATGGGGAAGGCGAGCAGCCACGACGGCACGCGCCGCCCCCACGCCTGGGTGAGCAGCAGGGCGAGGACCACGACGGCGGCGTCCATCGCCACCGTCACCCCGTTGACGGCGGCCATCAGCTCCCGGTCCTCCAGGAGCGGGCTGCCGGCCGGGATGCCGATTTCGCTCCCCGCCACCCAGGCGATCTTGAGCGAGATGTACGGGAGGCAGGCCAGGACGGCGAGGGCGCGCAGGACCCGGCGGGCGGCGCTCGGCCGGCCCGTGGGGGCCGCGGCGGGGAGGGAAGCGGTCTGTGTCATGGCCCCACGCTCCCGCGCGCACCCCTCCCGTCACCTCCTGCCCACCGACGAACCGCCTCCGCCGCGCGGGGGAGACGACCCTCCTCCCGCTCAGCCGGGTGTCCAGGCGTCGGCGGGGGGCGTCGGCCGTGCCCGGACGAGATGCCTGCGCAGCGCCGCGAGGACCGGGTGCGGGTCGGCCGTCCGGTAGAGGAACGAGTGCGGGTAGACCGGTGTCGGCCCCGCGATCGGGATCCGCCGCAGATCATGGGCCGTCGGCCACACGTAGCTGTCCCGCGATCCGACGAGTGTGGCCAGGGCGGCGGAGTCGGCGATCGCGTCCATCAGCGCTTCGGGCCCGAAGTCGGGGCCGACCGCGTCGATGCGGAGGTCGAAGGCCTCCGTGAGCTCGTCGTAGTAGGCGGCCCATTCGGTGCCCTGTTTGATGCCCGGGATCCAGATCCGGTGACCGGTCAGGTCCGCCGGGGACAAGGACCGGGCGGAGGCGAGCGGGTGGCGCGGACCGACGACCAGGTGCAGCGGGTCGTCCAGGACTCGGTCGGCGCTGATCCCCTCGGGCAGGCCGCCTTGGGGCACCGCGCGGAAGGTGGCGTCGATCTCGCCCGCAAGGACGGCCTCGATCGCCCTGGTGGCGTTCGCGTTCCCGAGCGTGACCACGTCCAGGTCCGTGCCCGGGTGTGACCGGTAGAAGTCGCGCACCGCCAGGCCCGGGGCGATGCGCCGCTGGAGCACGTCCACGCGCAGCACCCGTTCACCGGGACGTACCGAGGCGGCCGCGCGCTCCACGGCCCGCAGGACCTCGCGGGCGTGCGGCAGGAACGCCTGTCCGTCCAGGGTGAGTCGGGCACCGCGGGCGGTGCGCGCGAACAAGGTCACCCCGAGTCCGCGTTCCAGGCTCGCCACGCGCTTGGAGACGGCCTGCTGGGTGACGCGCAGCTCCACGGCGGCTTCCTGGAACTGCCCGTTCTCGGCGACGGCGACGAACGTGCGCACGGCTTCGATGTCCACGCCGCGAACCCTACGTCCGTACAACCAGTGGTTGTGGCTCACCGATGCCGTGGTTGTTGGATCACGGGCAGGTCCGCCTGGTCGAATCCTCGCCGTCGACGACAGGTTGTGGAGGGTTCTTCATGGCGCGGCGGGAAATGGCGCGGCGGGACATGGCACGGCAGGAGCTCGGGCGCTCGTTCGGATGGCTGTGGGCGGCGTTCGCCGCCTCCACCGTCGGTACCTGGTTGGGGTTCGGTGCCTTCCCCCTGATCGCGATCCAGGTGCTGCATGCCGGCCCGGCCGCGGTCTCGGCGCTCGCGGCCGCCGGCCCGGCGGCCGGTGCGCTTCTCGCGCTGCCGCTCGGTCCGTGGGTCGAGGGCCGGCGGAAGAGGCCGGTCATGATCGGCGCCGACGTGGTGCGGTTCGGTGCCCTGCTGACGATCCCGGCCGCGTGGTTCGTCGGTCTGCTGACCTACACGCAGCTGCTGGCCGTCTCCGTGATCAGTACGGCGGCGAACATCGCCTTCACCGCCGCCGGCGGCGCCTGCCTCAGGCAACTCGTGCGCCCGGACCGCCTGCTGGTCGCCCACGGCCGTTTCGAGGCGACCACCTGGACCGCCACGGCGGTCGGCCCCACCCTGGGCGGGGCGGCGATCAGCCTGCTGGGACCCGCGGTCACCGTGATCGCCAACGCCGTCGGGTTCCTGCTGTCCGCGCTCGGGATCGGTGCGATCCGGCAGCGGGAGGCGGCGACCGAGCGGGTCAGGGCCGGGAAGCTCCGGGCCGGGGACCTGGTCGAGGGGTGGAGGTTCATCCACGAGGACCGGCTGCTGCGCCCGCTGTTCCGGAACACCGTGGCCGTCAACGCGCTGATCATGGCCACCGAACCGCTCCTTGCCGTCCTGCTCCTCGACGACCTGGACTGGGCGGCGTGGCAGTACGGGCTCGCGTTCGGCCTGCCCTGCGTCGGCGGATTCGCCGGCGCCCGGATCGCCCCGCGCCTGGCAGCCCGCTACGGGCGCCGCCGCGTCCTGACCGCCTCCGGGGCACTGCGGGCGCTGTGGCCCGTCGGGCTGTTCTTCGTCATGCCCGGGTACGCGGGCGTGGTCCTGGTCGTCGCCGTCGAACTGGTCCTGATCACGTGCATGGGTGTGTTCAACCCGCTGTTCGCGACCGAACGACTCCAACGGGTGCCTGCCGAGCGGGTCGGGCGGGTCCTGGTGGCCTGGAAAGTGACCGGCACGGGCGCGATCGCCGTGCTGACCGCGCTGTGGGGAGTTCTGGCCGCCGCCACCGGCGCGCGCATCGCGATCGGCATCGCCGGGGTACTGCTCCTGGCCACCCCGTTCCTCCTGCCACGGGAACGGTCGCGGGGGGGGGGGGGGGGGGGGGGGGGGGGGGGGGGGGGGGGGGGGGGGGGGGGGGGGGGGGGGGGGGGGGGGGGGGGGGGGGAGGGGGAAGGGGGGGGGGGGGGGGGGGCCGGGGTGGGGGGGGGGGGGTGGAGA
>NZ_JBVHXA010000009.1:89487-290247 GCF_055563935.1 Streptomyces sp. NPDC029169 | reverse complement strand
GAAGCCGTGCTCCTGCGGATCGTCGTCGGCCTCGACGGGCCCAGCGCCGCCCGGGTCCTGGGCAAACGCCCCGGTGCGGTACGGTCCGCCGCACACAGAGGACTGAAGCGACTTGCGAAAGAGCTGAAGGAGAAAGGGAGGTGCAGGGATGACCGATGACCACAGCGACACGGCCGTGGAGCAGTCTCTGCGCGCCGCCCTGCTCGCCGATACGGGCAGTACATACGAGGACCCCGCGATCCGGGAGGCCGAGGCCCGCGCCCTCGCCGCGTTCCGCACCGCACGCGACGCCGGCCTGCACACGTCACGGCACACACGCCCCCGCGACGACTGGACTCCCTCCGCTCAATGGCGACGCCCCAGGCACTCTCTGAAGGCGGCGGTCGCCGCGTTGCTCGCGAGCGTGACCCTGGGCGGCGTTGCGATCGCCGCAGGGGACCTGCCCGGCGCCCTCCCAGACTCCCCCGCCCCCGAACCGCGCCCCAGCAGCTCCGCGCCCAACACGGTGTCGCCCCTTCCGGAGGACGGCACCACGCAGGACACAAGTTCCGCGCACCGCGACACAACTCCGAAGTGTCGCAGTGCGCGGCTTCACGTCACGGGACTCAGGCCGGGTGGGATGTCTCCGCCGCCGGGCTACGAGGCGCGGACCTGCTCGGCGAAGGCCTGGTACGCCTGCTCGTCGAAGAGGACGAACCTGACCTCCTCGACCGCGGTCCGCGTCCCCCGCACCGTCTCCACCGCGATCCGGGCCGCGTCCTCCATCGGCCACCCGTAGATGCCGGCCGAGACCGCCGGAAACGCGACCGTGCGCGCTCCGAGCTCGTCCGCGACCCGCAAGGACTCCCGGTAGCAGGAGGCCAGCAGCTCCGACCGGTCCTCCTCGTGGGTGAATCGCGGGCCGACGGTGTGGATCACCCAGCGGGCGTCGAGCCGGCCGGCCGTCGTGGCGACCGCGCGGCCCGTCGGGAGGCCCTTGCCGTAGTGGCCGGCCCGGAGCTTGCGGCACTCCTCCAGGATGGCGGGGCCGCCGCGGCGGTGGATGGCGCCGTCGACGCCGCCTCCGCCGAGGAGGGAGGAGTTCGCAGCGTTGACGATGGCGTCGACGTGCTGCTCGGTGATGTCGCCCCGGACGAGGACGAGGGCTGTGTCCGTGCTCATACGGCCATCATCGCGCCGTCGCGCGCCGTCGCGCGCAGTCTGCGCCAGACCGCCTTCGCCGCGTTGTGCCCGGACATGCCGTGCACGCCCGGCCCCGGCGGGGTCGCGGAGGAGCAGAGGAACACGGCGGGGTGCGGGGTCGTGTACGGGAAGAGGGAGAGCTTGGGGCGGAGCAGCAGCTGGAGGCCGCGGGCCGCGCCGCAGGCGATGTCGCCGCCCACGTAGTTGGCGTTGCGCTCGGCGAGCTGGGGCGGTCCGGCGGTGGCGCGGGCGAGGATCCGGTCGCGGAAGCCGGGGGCGAAGCGCTCGATCTGGCGCTCGATCGCCTCGGTGAGGTCGCCGTCCCAGCCGTTCGGCACATGGCCGTACGCCCAGAAGACGTGCTTGCCGTCGGGGGCGCGGCCGGGGTCGACGAGGCTGGGCTGGGCGGTGATGAGGAACGGCGTGCGGGGGGCCGTACCGGAGGAGGCCTGGCCCAGGGCGGCGCCGATCTCGCCGCTGGTGGGCCCGATCTGCACGGTGCCGGCCTCGCGGGGCGCCTCCGCGGTCCAGGGCACGGGGCCGTCGAGCGCGTAGTCGATCTTGAAGGCGGCCGCGCCGTACCGGTAGTGGTCGTAGTAGCCGCCGAAGCCCGCGATCCGGGCGAGGGCGGTGGGTGAGGTGTCGAAGACGTACGCCCGGGCCGGCGGCAGGTCGTCGAGCCGTTTGACCTCGTAGTCGGTGTGGACCGCGCCGCCCAGCGCCTTCAGATACGCGGTGAGGGCGTCCGAGATCGACTGCGAGCCGCCGCGGGGCATCGGCCAGCCGCCCTCGTGCGCGGCCAGCGCGAAGACGAGACCCACCGCCGAGGTGGCGAGGCCGCCGAGCGGCGCGATGACATGGCCGACGAGGCCGGCGAACAGGGCGCGTGCCTTGTCGTCCTGGAAGCGGCGCATGAGCCAGGTGGACGGCCGGAGCCCGTCGAGGCCGAACCGGGCCAGCGTGAAGGGGTCCCGGGGCAGCGCGGTGAGCGGCAGGGACATGAAGTCCCGTGTCAGGGTGTCCCACTTGCCGAGGTAGGGGGCGACGAGACGGCGGTACGTGCCGGCGTCGCGCGGCCCGAGCGAGGCGGCGGTCTCGGCGACGGACCGGGAGAGCACGGCGGCGGTGCCGTCGTCCCAGGGGTGGGCCATGGGCAGCCGGGGGTGCAGCCACTCGAGGCCGTACCGATCGAGCGGCATCGTCTTGAAGACGGGCGAGCCGACTCCGAGCGGGTGCACGGCGGAGCAGGGGTCGTGGCGGAAGCCGGGGAGGGTCAGCTCCTCGGTCCTGGCACCACCGCCGACGGTGGACCTGGCTTCGAACACGGCGACGGAGAAGCCCCGTCGGGCGAGCTCCACCGCGGCGGTCAGTCCGTTGGGCCCCGCCCCCACGACGACGGCATCGAGCATCGACGGCACCTTCGGACTCCTTCGTCAGCCGATGGCCAAGGGCCCCAGGATATTCCTGGGTCAGGGCGGGCTTCACCGCCCCCGCAGCAGTGTCCGGATCCGATCGGCGGTGGCCTGGTCGCGTGCGGCGGTGAACGGCAGCGCGTTGCCTCCGGTGATACGGAACGGCTCGCCGGCGAGCGTGGTGTGCGCGCCGCCCGCCTCGGTCAGCAGGAGCAGGCCGGCGGCGTGGTCCCAGGCGTACTCCCAGGAGAACGCGGTGGCGTCGAGGTCGCCCCGGGCCACGGCCAGGTACTCCAGGCCGGCGGAGCCGCAGGGGCGCGGGTGGACGCCCTCGGTGTTCAGGCCGAGCAGGGCGCGCTTCTGGTCCTCGGTGGTGTAGTCGGGGTGGGAGGTGGCGACCTCCAGGACCGCCCCGGGCGCGGGCGAACCGGACCGTATCGGCTGCCCGTTGAGGGTCGCGCCGCGTCCGCAGACCGCGACCGCCATCTCGTCGAGCGCCGGTGCGTACGTCCAGGAGGCGAGGAGCTCGCCGCGCTGGGCGAGCGCGACGAGGGTGCAGAAGCCGGGCTCTCCGCGCACGAACTGGCGGGTGCCGTCGACGGGGTCGACGATCCACACGGGCGCGTCGCCCTGGAGCGCCTCGTAGACCGTGGGGTCGGCGTGGACGGCTTCCTCGCCCACGACCACGGAGCCCGGGAGCAGGGCGGTGAGGGACTCGGTGAGGTGGGCCTCGGCGGCCCGGTCGGCGACCGTCACCAGGTCGTGCGGCCCGTTCTTCTCGACGATCTCGTGGGTGGCGAGCTGCCGGTAGCGCGGCGTGATCTCGGCGGCGGCGGCCTTGCGGATCGCCTCCTCCACCTCGGTCGTGCCGCCGGCGAGGACGTGGTCAAGGAAGTCTTCGATCATGTGTCCAGCTAAGCACGGCGGGCTGACAGCAGAGTGCCGAACTTGTCACCCTCCGTTTCCCCACGGAGTACGCTTTGGACCGGTTCACCCCTTACGGGGAGACGGGGAGGAGGGAGGGCCTGTGCACGGCGAGTACAAGGTTCCCGGCGGAAAACTCGTGGTCGTCGACCTGGAGACGCGCGACGGTGTGCTGGCGGAGGTCCGGGTCGCGGGCGACTTCTTCCTGGAGCCGGACGAGGCGATCCTCGCCATCGACCGCGCCCTGGAGGGCGCCCCCGTCGACACGGACGCGTCGGGGCTTGCGGCGCGGATCGACGCGGCGCTGCCGCCGGGCACGGAGATGTACGGGCTCACCACGGAGGGCATCGGGGTGGCCGTCCGGCGGGCCCTCGCGCACGCCACGGACTGGACGGACTACGACTGGCAGCTGATCCACGAGCCGCCGCAGTCCCCCGCCCTGCACATGGCCCTGGACGAGGTCCTCACCGCCGAGGTCGCGGCGGGCCGCCGCCCGCCGACCCTGCGGGTCTGGGAGTGGGGCGCGCCGGCCGTGGTGATCGGCAGCTTCCAGTCCCTGCGCAACGAGGTGGACCCGGAGGCGGCCGAGCGGCACGGCATCGAGGTGGTGCGCCGGATCAGCGGCGGCGGGGCGATGTTCATCGAGCCCGGCAACACCATCACGTACTCGCTGTCCGTCCCGGGCGCCCTGGTCCAGGGCCTGTCCTTCACCGACAGCTACGCCTACCTGGACGACTGGGTCCTCGGCGCGCTGGCGGAGATGGGCGTCAGGGCCTGGTACCAGCCCCTGAACGACATCGCCACGGACGCCGGCAAGATCGCGGGCGCGGCGCAGAAGCGGATGGTGACGGGCGGGGGCGCGGTCCTGCACCACGTGACGATGGCGTACGACATCGACGCCGGCAAGATGACGGACGTCCTGCGGATCGGCCGCGAGAAGCTCTCCGACAAGGGCACGAAGAGCGCGAAGAAGCGCGTGGACCCGCTGCGCCGCCAGACGGGCCTCCCGCGCGAGGCCGTCATCGAGCGGATGATCGCCTCCTTCCGCGACCGCTACGGCCTGTCGGAGGGCCGGGTCACGGAGGAGGAGACGGCCCTGGCCAAGGAACTGGCGGCGGCGAAGTTCTCGACACCGGAGTGGACGGCCCGGGTGCCGTAGGCCTGCGGCACGGGGACAGGGCGGCGCCGCTGGGGCCACCGACGCGCGCGTGCCTCCGGGCGGGACCGGCGGTGCCACGCGGGGCCGTAGGCTCGACGGATGCTTGTCGAACGGCCGGTGAAGCCGGGGCTGCGGATGGAGTGCGCCGACGGGCGGCGGCTGGTGCTGATCCAGGACGGCGTTCCCGTGCTCTTCGCACGGCAGCGCGCCACCCACCGGGGCCTGCACTACGCCCGGACCGGCCGGTACGTCTCCCCGATCGCGCCACTCCGGGCCGAACAGGCCCGCGCCTTCGCGGAGTTCGCCGAGCCGGGCTCGGAGGCGTGGACGGAGCGCTGGGCCGCGTACGCCGGGACGGCCCTGCGTACGGCCGCCAACGGCCCGCTGCACGAGGGGGAATGGAACCTCACCCCTGGACTCTCCGGGTGGTTCGCGGATCGCAACTGGCCCAAGCTGCTCGCCCACGACCCCGATCGGGGCCATCTCACCTGGTTCGGCTACGGCGACCCGGACGAGGACGCCCGCGATCTGCTGCCGCTACGGGCGCTGTCGCATCCGGAAGCGCCGCGCGTGAAGGCGTACCGCCGTCAGCACCGGGAAGGCATCCTGCCACCCGTCCTCGCCTGGTGGATCAGCGGCCTCAACTCCCCTGTGGTGCTTGACGGTCACGACCGGCTGACCGCCGTACTCGCCGAGGGGGGCCGGCCTCGTCTTCTGGTCCTGTCGCGGGCGGTGGACGAGGACTGGATCGCCCTCTGCGCCGAGCGGCCGGTCCTGGAGTACGAGAACGAGGTGGTCGCGCTCGAAGGACCGCTCGCACCGGTCCGCATCGCGAACGTGGGGCGCCGGCTGGCCGACACCCTGCGGAGCATCAGCCTCGCCCCCGACCGGACCCGGGCCTGGCCGCTCCCCGGTGGCGTCCCGGCCTGGGAAGCGGCGGTGGCGGAACACGTCCCTGGCTGGGCCCCGGACGCCGACCGCTAGACGCGCGACTGAACCGGCTCCGGCGGCCTGTGGGCGAACCACTTCTGGTCGGCCTCCAGTTGGGCCGCGAGGGAGATCAGCAGGGGTTCGCTGCCCGCCGGGCCGAGGAGTTGGGCGCCGACGGGGAGGCCGTCGGGGGTGAAGCCCGCGGGAACGTTGACGCCGGGCCAGCCGAGGACGTTCCACGGCCACGCGTAGGGGCAGGCGGAGGCCATCGTCAGGTCGGTGCGCCAGGCCGGCATCGCGTCGAAGGTGCCGATCCGGGGCGGGGGCGCGGCCGTCGTCGGGGCGAGGAGCACGTCGTACGTGTCGAAGAGCGCGCCGATCCTGCGGTGCTGGTGGGCCTCGCGGGCGCGGGCGGTGCGCAGGGCCCGGCCGCCGAGGCGGCGGCCGCTGCGGGCCGCGCTGCGGGTGCGCGGGTCGAGCAGCGCGGGCTCGGGGTGCCGGTCGGCGTACTCGGCGATCCCGGCGGTCGCGCGGGGCAGGAAGCTCAGGCCGATGAGCCCGTAGCGCGGGCGCGCCTCCTCCACGGTGTGGCCGAGCCCGGCGAGCGCCTCGGCAAGCTCGGTGACCGCTCGGCGTATGCCGGGGTCGAGCGGGTTGTACGTGGCGGTGAACGGCGCCCGCCAGGCCAGCGCGATCCGCAGCCGCCCGGGCTCGCGGCGGGCCGCCGCCGAGGCGTCGACGGCGGTCGGCTGGAAGCGGTCGCCGGGATGCGACCCGGCGACCGTGTCGAGGAGCAGGGCGGCGTCGCCGACGGTCCGGGCGAGCGGTCCGTTGACGGTCAGGCCCTGGAAACAGTCGTCGTACGGGTGGACGGAGACCCGGCCCCGCTGCGGTTTGATGCCGACGAGGTGGGTCCAGGCGGCGGGTATGCGGATGGAGCCGGCGCCGTCGGAGCCGAGCGCGGCGGGCACGAGTCCGGCGGCGACGGCCGCCGCCGATCCCCCGGACGAGCCGCCGGGGGTGTGCCCGGTGTTCCACGGGTTCCGCGTGGCGCCGAAGGCGGGGCCCTCGGTGAACGGCCACTGGCCCAGCTCGCAGGAGTTGGTCTTGCCGACGATCACGGCGCCGGCGGCCCGCAGCCGCCGCACCGCCTCGCCGTCCTCGGCCGCGTCGGGGATGTCCCCGGCGCAGCCGAAGCGGGTGGGCAGTCCGGCGACGTCGGTGTCGTCCTTGACGGCCATCGGTACGCCGAGCAGCGGCAGCCTCTCCCCCGCGGCGAGCCTGCGGTCCGCCTCCGCCGCCTCGGCGAGGGCGGCCTCGGCCCGCGTGCAGCGGAAGGCGTTGAGGGTGGGCTGCGTGGCCTCGATCCGGTCGAGCGCGGCCTGGACGAGGGCGGTGGAGGTGACCGTCCCCTCGGCCAACTGCCCTGCCTGTCCCGCCAGTCCGGTGTAGTCGACCGTGGTCACGGCAGCCCCCTCGTCTCGTCGGCTGCCGGAACCCTACTGGAGCGTAACTTCCCTGTCATCAGGGACGTGGCGAGACCCACGGCCCAGCCGTAGTCGGCGAGCGGCTTCAGGAAGGGGATGAGCCCATCCTCGGGGAACGGCCCCTTTCCGGGCGCCGGGGCGGCGCGTCCGATTGACCGAGGGGAGGCTTTACCGATAATCGTTTTCATTATCGTCTAATGGCCCCGCGAAGACGCGCGCACGGCCGGCACGAGACACCGACACCACGACACGACAGGACAGGACACGCACCATGGCACGAGCCCTGCCGGCCGCCGAGGCCGCCCCGTGGGTGGAGCGCTGGGAGCTCCAGCAGCAGCACTACGCCACCGCCCGCACCGAACGCCTCCACGCCGTCGTCGACGTGGTCGCCCATGCCTGCCGCCACAACCGCCGGCCCGTGATCGCGGACCTGGGCTGCGGCCCCGGCTCGCTGGCCGCCAGACTGGCGGACCGACTGCCGCACGCCCGCGTCCTGGGCGTCGATCACGATCCGTTCCTTCTGGCGCTCGGCCAGGCGGTACACGGTGCCGCAGTCACCTTCGTGAACGAGCGAATCGGGCCGGGGCCGTGGTCCACGGCGCTGGGCGGGGACGGCCGGCTGGACGCGGTGGTCTCCACGACCGCCCTGCACTACCTGCCGCGCGCCGAACTCGCCGTCGTGTACGAACAGATCCACGGCCTCCTCCGACCCGGCGGGGTGCTGGTCAATGCCGACCACCTCTTCCAGAACGACGCGCCCCTCCGTGAACTGGCTGCCGCGGTAGGGCGCGGGCACAGGGCCAGGCAGGCCGAGCAGCCCGCGGAGGACTGGGCCGATTGGTGGGCGGCGGCCGCCGCCCACCACGGCTTCACGGAACTCCTCGCGGAGCGTTCCCGCCTCAGCACCGGTGCGTGCGGTGACAACGGGCTCGGCGCCGAGGAGCATGTGGAGCTGCTGCGCAGGGCCGGATTCGCCGCGGTGGGCACGGTCTGGCAGTGCGGCCACAGCGTGGTCCTGACGGCCGTACGGGGAGAGGGGCCCGACGCGGCATAAGGCCGCCCCGGCAGCCCACCTCTGGACAAGTCCGCCCCCACCGGACCGGCGCGTGCGACGCCGGTCCGGACCGGGCGCGACCTGGGCGGGGCAGCCTTCCATCGGGGACTCAGCCGTCCGAGGGCGGCGCGTCCTGGTAGGGGTTGCGAGGCTGGGCGACGGGCTTCAGAGCTCCGGCGTCCATGGTCGGGACGGGCTCCTCGGCGGTGGTCTCGTCGGCCCGCCAGACTCCCGTGACCTCGACCCAGGTGTCGTTGCCGGGGGCCCTCACTCCGTGCACCTCCACACGCAGCGTCCGCGCGTCGCCGGCACAGCAGCCGACCTTCAGGCGGTTGAGATACCAGGTGTCCGGGCTCTTGCCGGCGGTGACGAATCCGAGCAGCCGGATCTTGCGGCCCCGCAGACTCATCGAGTCGTACATGGAGCGCCCGATGAACTCCTCCAGCGCCATGGGGGTGGTCGGCGCGTCCGCCAGTTCCTCGTAGGCGGTCCGCTCGACACGGGCCGCCCCGCCCTCCCGCGAGGCGGTGTACGAGCCGAGCGCCGGCGGCGCGACGAACAGGAGGGTGAGGGCCGGTACGGCGAGGAGCCAGGCGACGCGGGTGGCACCGCTGTGACCGTGCCCGTGCTCGTCGTGCGCCTCGGCGTGGTCGTCGGCCGGATCGTGCCAGTACTTGTGGCCGGACGCGTCGCGCCGAAGCACCGGCTGTCGCAGACGGCGCGTCACCTCGGCGCCGAGCCCCGCGAGGCCCAGGACGACCAGCAGGACGCCGGAGGCGACGAGGTAGGGCCACAGCCCTTCCTTCACGTACCGGAGGTAGACGTCGCTGCGTACGGTGGCACGCAGCAGGCCCGCGCCGGTCAGCACCAGCAGGAGTGGCAGGCCGAGTTCGCTCAGCGGGCGCGGGTGTCCCGCGCGGTTGGGGGGCCGTCCGGTCACAGCAGTACGCCTCCGACGAGTACGCAGCACAGGACGGCCACGACGAACGTGGCGGCGCAGAATCGCACCGCGAACGCCCGTCCGAAGGCCCCCGACTGCAGGGCGATCAGCTTCATGTCGACCATCGGCCCGACCACCATGAACGCGAGGCGGGCGGTGGGCGAGAAGCCGGTGAACGAGGCCGCGACGAACGCGTCCGCCTCCGAGCACACCGACAGGAGCACCGCGAGCACCGCCGCCACGAGGACGCCCAGCCACGGCGAATCGGAGAACAGCTCCAGCATGGACGGCGGTACGAGGACATTGAAGGTTGCCGCGGCCATGGCGCCGACCACCAGGAAACCCCCCGCGTGCAGGAAGTCGTGCTGCAGCCCGCGCCGGAAGACCGCAAGCCGGCTCGCGCCCGGCGCGTGCTCGGCATGCCCCGTCGGCAGCCGCAGCCACTCCTCGCGCCCCCATCTGATCCACAGCCAGCCCATGACGACCGCGGTGACGAGCGAGGCGCCGAACCGTGCGGCCACCATCTCCGGGCTGCCGGGGAACGCGATGGCCGTGGAGACGAGCACCACCGGGTTGACGGCGGGCGCGGCGAGCAAGAACGTCAGCGCCGCCGCGGGAGCCACGCCCCGCCGCATCAGACTGCCCGCGACCGGGACCGAAGCGCATTCACATCCGGGGAGCACCACGCCGGCGGCACCGGCCACCGGGACCGCGAGCACGGGGTTGCGGGGTAGGACCTTGGAGAAGACCCGGGCGGGAACGAAGGCGCCGATGGCCGCCGAGACGACGGTGCCGAGAAGCAGAAACGGTACGCCCTGCACGACGATGGCCACCAACAGCGTGCGCCACGCCCCGAACGCCGCAAGCCCGAACAGCCGCTCCAGCCAAGGCCCGGCGAAAACCGCGACCACCGCGGCCCCGACCAGGGTCGAGGTGATCACGCCGCTCCTCGCCCGGCGCCGCCGCTCCGATTCGACCCCACCGCCATGCGGGTCGAGGGGACGTCGTGGTGGTGCCGTCGCCGTGCTCGCCGAGACCTCAACCACGCCGCGCCCCTCGCTCTCGGTCCGCCCGGTACGGCGGAAGCCCTCCCTGCCCGTCCCGGAGGTCGCCCGGCATGAGCGGGGACACACTAGCCGACGATATTCATGTTCATCTAGGGCCCGAGGCCCACCGCAGATTGAGAATGGAATCCATTTCCATATAGCCTCTCTGTGTCAGAACCGGACCGAGGAGTCTCACGATGGCCGTCCCCAAGCGGAAGATGTCCCGCAGCAACACCCGCCACCGCCGCGCGCAGTGGAAGGCGACCACGCCCCAGCTGGTCCCGGTCACCGTCGACGGCGTCGTGTACCAGGTCCCGCAGCGCCTGGTGAAGGCGTACGAGCGTGGCCTCATCCATCCGGAGGGCTGAGCGCTCATGACGCCCACCGACCGGCTGCCCGTGACCGTACTCTCCGGGTTTCTCGGGGCCGGGAAGACCACGCTGCTCAACCATGTGCTCGGCAACCGCGAAGGGCTGCGGGTCGCGGTCATCGTCAACGACATGAGCGAGGTCAACATCGACGCGGCGCTCGTGCGCGGCGGCGAGGCGGCACTGTCCCGTACCGAGGAACGTCTGGTCGAGATGACCAACGGGTGCATCTGCTGCACCCTGCGCGACGACCTTCTGGAGGAGGTCGACCGGCTCGCCCGCGAAGGACGCTTCGACTACCTGCTCATCGAGTCCAGCGGCATCTCCGAACCCATGCCCGTCGCCGCCACCTTCTCCTTCCCGCGCGACGACGGTGCCACCCTCGGCGACCTCGCCCGCCTGGACACGATGGTGACCGTCGTGGACGCCGCCGGCTTCCTGCCGGAGCTCGACGGCGGCGACGAACTCGTCGCGCGCGGCCTCGACCAGTACGAGGACGACGAGCGCACCGTCAGCGATCTCCTCATGGACCAGGTCGAGTTCGCGGACGTCCTCGTCCTCAACAAGCTCGACCTGGTCGGGCCGGAGGAGGCGCGTCGGCTCCGCGCCACGCTGTCCCGGCTGAACCCGGAGGCGCGGATCGTCCCCGCCGTACGCGGCCAGGTCCCCCTCGAACACGTCCTGGGCACCGGCCTGTTCGACGTCGACAAGGCCCAGCAGGCCCCGGGCTGGGTGAAGGAGCTCAACGGCGACCACGTACCGGAGACCGAGGAGTACGACATCTCCTCGCTCGTGTTCCGCTCCGACCGGCCCTTCCACCCCGGACGGCTGTGGTCCTTCGTCACCAAGGGCCTTGACAGCGGCACCTTCGGGCGCGTCCTGCGCTCCAAGGGGTTCTTCTGGCTCGCCAGCCGGCCCAGGGTGACCGGACTGTGGTCCCAGGCCGGCGCCGTCGCCCGGTTCGAACCCTCCGGCGCCCGTGGCCCGCAGACCACGCAGGGCCAGGAACTGGTCTTCATCGGCACCGGCCTGCGCGCCGACGCCCTCCGCGCGGCGCTGGACGCCTGCCTGCTGGTGCCAGGTGAGAACGTTCCCGCCGACGACGACTTCCCCGCCTGGGAGACGTACGGCATCGAGGACGCCTGCGAACACGAGCAGGCGGCCTGAAACCCCAGCCCCGCACACTCCGGGCCGGACGGTGGTGCAGCCACGGCACCGTCCGGCCCGGCCCCTTTTCGTCGGGCCCTCAGGAGAGCCAGGACCAGCCTGCCTCCTCCGACGCGGGTCAGAATGGAGGCAAGAGTGACGACGCACGGTCCTTTCCTGGGCCCGGTCCAGGAGACACTTCTGATTCCGCTCTACGGACGGGCGGTGGAGCACCGCAAGAAAGAGGCCGCGCTGCGCGACGAGCGTGCCGAGGAGATCGTGACGGCGCTGTCCTACGACTTCGGGCGCTTCGACGGTCTGCCGAGCCTCGTGGGCACGGTCCTGCGGACAGTCCTGTTCGACAGGTGGGTGAGGGACTTCCTGACAACCCATCCGTCCGGCACGGTCGTCGAGATCGGTACCGGTCTCAACACACGCTACGAGCGCGTCGACAATGGCAGGGCGCGCTGGTTCGAGCTCGACCTTCCCGACGTGATCGAGGTGCGGCGCTCGTTCTTCACCGACACCCCGCGCCGGACGATGATCGCCGCGTCCGTGACCGACAGCGCGTGGACGGACACGGTGGCGGCGGACGACACCGGCCCGTACTTCTTCAGTGCCGAGGCCGTACTGCCCTTCCTGGACGAGACCGATGTCCGCTCCGTCGTCGGTATGCTCACCGAGCGCTTCCCCGGGTCGTGGCTGGCCCTGGACACCGCGGGCCCGGCCATCGTCGACGACCAGGACCGGCATGACGCCCTCAGCAAGGTGGACGCCCGCATGCGCTGGTCCTGCACCGGCCCGGACGTCGTCACTCGGTGGTGTCCGGGGACCGAGCTGATCGCCTCCCACCCGCTGTCAGCTCTACCCCCGCGCGTGCACGATCCTCTTCCCCCCGCCTACCAGGAGATGCTCGCCGGTCTCGCCGAACAGCGGCTCCCCCAGGTGGAGGAGTACCGGCTCAACCTGCTCCGACTTCCATAAGACCCAGCAGAGTGGGGCGCCGCGAAAACCTCGCGGCGCCCCACTCGCAGTCGCTGCGCGTCCGTCGCCTACACGGTCACCTGCGAGTGGCGTCCGCCCCCTCTAGGCGAGAGCGGGCTTGGCCGTCCTTCTCGCTCCCCGACGCCCTCCGCGGGGAGCGCGGATCAGGCGGCAGGCCGCGTAGAGAGCGAACGAAATGGTCGTGACGTACGGGCTGATCGGGATGCAGGAGCGCGCCGACGATCTGGACGGACAGGGCGATCACAAGTCCGAGCGCCATCATGAAGGCGAAGGACAGCCCGCGCACCGGCACGCCGCGCGCCGCGGCCACGTCCGGGTCGGCGCTGGCGAACGACAGGGGCCGCCACATCACCGCCAGAGCCAGCAGGGCCACTGCCGAGGTGCCGAGCAGCCAGGATGTCTGCGGGGTGTCCACGGCGACGATCTGGCCGGTCAGGAGCCCGAACTTGTTGGCGGCGCGACCCTCGTAGAGAGCGAGGAAGAGCACCCCGAGGCCGAGGCCGAACGGGGTGAGGATGCCGATCACCGAGTTGCGGTCACGGGCGCGCACCCCGAGGACGCCGATTGCGCCGGCCGCGAGGAGCGAGCCGACGATCGAGCCCGCCACGATGTTCGCTCCCAGGAGCAGCGCGGCCGAGGCGCCCGCGAAGGACAGTTCGCTGATGCCGTGCACCGCGAAGGGCAGGTCGCGCATGACGACGAATACTCCGGCCAGTCCGCCGACGAGGCCGAGTGCCGCGCCGGCGATGAGGGAGTTGCGGACCAGGGACAGCAGTTCGCCGTAGTTGTCGAAGGCGAAGATCTCGTGCCAGATCCCCTCGGCGAGCGTCATGAGCGGACTCCCTCGGTCTCGTGGGTTTCGGGTACGTGGTGGGGCGGGCCGGCCGGCCCGTCGGGGGTGCCGACGACCACGACGCGGCCGTGGACGCGGACGACGTCGATCCGTGTGCCGTAGAGCCGGGTCAGGGACGCCGAGGTGAGGACCTCCTCCGGGGTTCCGAGCCGGTGACCGCCTCGCGCCAGGTAGAGCACCCGGTCCGCCAGTCCGAGCACGGGGTTGATCTCGTGCGTGACGAAGACCACCGCGGTGCCGTGGGAGCGGCGGCGGGCGTCGACCAGTTCGGTGACGGCCCGTTGGTGGTGCGGGTCGAGGGAGAGCAGCGGCTCGTCGCACAACAGGATGCGCGGATCGGTCGCCAGTGCCTGTCCGATGCGCACGCGCTGCCGTTCGCCTCCGGAGAGCCGCCCGAGGGGGGCGTCGGCGTACGCGGACGCCCCGACCGATGCGAGGATCTCGTCCACTCTGCGGCGGACGGCGCCGGTGCGCAGCCGCGGCCCGAAGCGGTGCCCGTCGATCCCGAAGCGTACGAGGTCGCGGGCGCGCAGCATCGCCTGCGCGGACAACTCGGCCTGCTGGGGTACGTATCCGATGTCGCGAGCGGCCTCGCGGGGCGGCCGGCCGAGCACGGTCAGAGTCCCGGAGGTCAGCGGCTGCCGGCCGAGGAGTGCGCGCACGAAGCTGGTCTTGCCCGCTCCGTTCGGGCCGAGTACGGCCAGGAACTCTCCGGGGCGAACGTCGAGTTCGAGGTCGCGCCACATCACGCGTTCGCCGTACGAAAGGGCGCCCCCGCGCAGGCTGATCACCGGGTCGCCCTGGCGGGGCCGGGGGACGGAGGCCGTGAGCGCCCGCCTCACTGGGCGAGTGCGTTCGCGAGGGCGTCGACGTTGGCGGTCATCCAGGAGAGGTAGTCCTCGCCCTCGGGCACGGTCTCGGTGACCCGTACGACAGGGATGCCCGCCGCCTCGGCCGCGGCCTCGACCTTCTCCGTCTGCGGTCCTGCGGTCTGCTCGTTGTAGATCAGGGCTTCGACCTCGCGGCCGGTGAAGAGCGCGAGGGTGGCCCGGAGAGTCTTGGGCGAGACGTCGTCGCCTTCCTCGATGGCTTCGCTGAATTCCTCGGGTGTTTTGTTCACCAGGCCGCCGGCCTCGGTCATGTACAGCGGTACGGGCTCGCTGACGGCGATCGCCTCGCCGCCGTGCTCCTTCTTGATCCGCGCTTCCTTCGACTCCAGTGCGACGAGCCGGGACGTGAAGGTCTCGGCGTTCCTGGTGAAGGTGGCGGCGTCGGCGGGAGCGGCCTTGGACAGGGCGGCGGCGATGCGGTCGGCGATCTTCGCCACGCTGGGGAAGTCGTACCAGACGTGCTCGTTGAGCTCGCCACCCTTCGGTGGCGTCTTGCCGGAGACCTCGACGGCGCTGATCACCTCGGCGGAGGAGCCGCCGGCCTTGAGCATGCGGTCGACGAAGTCGTCGTAGCCGCCGCCGTTCTCGATGACGACCTTCGCCTTGGACAGGGCCAGTTGGTTCCGGGTGTTGGCTTCGTAGGAGTGCGGGTCCTGGCCGGTGTCGCCCATGATCGAGGTGACCTGGACCTTGTCGCCGCCTATCTGCTCGGCGATGTCGCCGTAGACGTTCGTCGAGGCGACCACGGGGATCCTCGCGGGGGCGGCGGGGCCCTGCGCGCCGCTCCCGCCGCTGTCCGAGCCCGTTGAGCTCCCGCAGCCGGCCACCAGCACGAGGGAGGCGCCGCCGATCAGGGCGAGGAGTCGGGAGGAGAAGGTGGGCATGGGGATGTCCAATCTCTTATCCGGGGTCTCTCAGGCCGAGCCTTCGATGCTCGGTGTGGTGGACGGCCTGTTCGAGGAGTTGGGCGATGTGGTCGTCGTGGAGGCGGTAGACGACGAGGCGGCCCTCGCGTTGCCCCGTGACGAGGCCGAGGGCGCGCAGGAGACGCAGTTGGTGGGAGACCGCGGACTGTTCCATGGAGACGACGGCGGCGAGCTCCGTGACCGAACAGGCGGACCGGCGCAGAGTGTCGAGGATCAGCAACCGGGAAGGGGTCGCCAGGGCTTGGAGCGTGGTCGCCACGGAGGCGGCGGTGGCCGCGTCGAGTGGAGCGCGGAGGGCGTCTGCTGTGGCCGAGGGGGTCCGGGAGTGGGCGGCCGCGAGGCTGTCGCGGCCGCCCACCGCGGCGCCACTGGACGCGCGGTCAGCGGCGTGCACGCGACCGGGCCTCGCGGGGCGGGCGGACGACCTGGAGCGCCAGCTCGGGAGGGGGCTCGGCGAGGCCGGGGCCGCCTGCGGTCGCCCAGTCGATCAGGTCGTCCGTGGCCGTGTCGTCGAGGGCGAAGCCGATCCAGGTCGCCCTGCCGCCTGCCCTGCGCCCGGCCGAGGAGGGCTGGACGACGACGATATTGTCCCCCAGAGCTTCGCCTGGGAGGTGCCCCCAGTCGCACGGGCCCAGGCAGTCCGTCGTACGGACGGCGACCCGGCCCGGGGAAGCCGCGGTGGCCGCGCGAAGGCGGTCGAGCTGCCAGGCGTGGTCGGTACCGGGGTGCTTGCGCGGATTGCCGCAACAGCAGCCCCGGCACACCACCAGGGTGCAGGGCCGGTCGGCCGCGCCGATCCTCACCGTACGCGCGCTCACAGCGCCGTCCGTGAGGGCACGGTGTACGCGCGGACGCGGCCGTCGCGGTGCGCGGCGATGAGCAGGTGGGGACCCGCCCAGGCCAGCGCGGCCACCGCCGCTCCCCCGCCGTCCAGCGCGCGTACCGGCCGGAGCCGCGAGGTGGCCTGGCCGGCGGTGGCGTACCAGAGCGCGACCGCGCCGTCGTGGCCGCCGCTCGCGAGGTGTCCGGCCTCTCCCGGGCGCCAGGTGAGCGCGGCGATGGTCTCGTGGCAGACCAGGGAACGCGGGGCGGTGCCGGCGGGTCCCTTGCCGGAGAAGTCCCACACGGTCAGGTCGGGCGCGCCGTCGGCGGCGAGCCAGCGGCCGGTGTCGTCGAAGGCGAGGCGGGAGACCTTCTCCCGGTAGCCGGACATGGTGAGTTCGCTGCCGTCGCGGGCACGCCAGATGTGGATGGAGGCGTCCTGGTTGCCGCTGCAGATCCACTTGCCGGTCGGGGCGACGGCGAGCGCGAGGTGGGAGCCGACGTACGGGTAGGTGACGACGGGCCGGGTGCTGTGCTTCTCGTAGCCCTGGACGGCCCCGTACGCGGCGACGGCCAGGCGTCGCCCCTGGCGAAGCCAGGCCAGGTCGGTGGCGGTGGATGCGGCGGGCTCCGTCGCCCACAACTCCTGCCCGTCCTGGTCGAGTACGAGCGCGCGCCGGCCGGAGGCGATCGCGACCCTTCCGCCGTCCGTCCAGGCCGCGGCCGACGACCAGCGGCCCGGTTCGCGGACGGTGACGCGTCCGTCCGTACGCCGCCACAGGGCGTACCCGCTCGGCCCGGTGACCGCCAGGTGGGCCGCGTCGGGGGAGAGCGCCACGCCCAGCGCGCCACCGGGCAGTTCGAGGGCTCCCAGCTCCGCGCCCATGGCGGCGTCCAGGACGCGTACCGTGCCCTCCGCCCCGGCTACGGCCACGAGGTCCGCCCGCGCGCTGAGCGCGACAGGCGCGTCGTCGACGGTGATCTCCCAGGCGACGGCGAGTCCGCTGTCGGTCGCGGCGATGCTCACGCGACCGCCCCCGCCGTGGCCAGGCAGTCGGCGAAGCCGCGTTCGAGCTCGTCGCGGTCGAGGTTGCGGCCGATGAAGACGAGCCTGTTGCGGCGCGGCTGGTCGACGCGCCACTGGGCGCCTTCCTCACCGACGAGGAGCATGTGGACGCCCTGGAAGACGTACTGCCGCTGCGAGCCGGCGATCGCGAGGATGCCCTTGGAACGGAAGATGTCCGCGCCCTTGGTACGGAGGAGGTTGCCGAGCCAGGCGTTGAGGCGTCGCTCGTCGACCTCGCCGTCCAGCTCGATGCCGACGGAGGTGACGGTGGTGTCGTGCTGGTGCTCGGTCTCGGTGAGGAAGGCGGGGTCGTCCTTGAGGACCCGGTCGAGGTCGAAGGCGCCGACGTCGAGGATCTGCCGGAGGTCGACGGCGGCCTGCTGGGAACGCAGGATGCGTACCGGGGTGTTGATGGCCCGTACCCGCGCTTCGACCTCGGTGAGGGTCGCCTCGTCCACGAGGTCGGTCTTGTTGAGGACGATCCGGTCGGCGAAGGCGATCTGCTCGACGGCCTCGTTCTCCACGCCCTCGGGCTTGACCTCGTCGAGGTGCTGGAGGACGTGGGCGGCGTCGACGAGGGTGACGATGGCGTCGAGGCGGAGCTGGGAGGCGATCTCGTCGTCCATGAAGAAGGTCTGGGCGACGGGTGCGGGGTCGGCGAGCCCGGTGGTCTCGATGAGGATGTGGTCGAACTTCTCGCGGCGTCGCATGAGCGCGCCGAGGATGCGGATGAGATCGCCTCGAACGGTGCAGCAGATGCAACCGTTGTTCATCTCGAAGATCTCTTCCTCGGCGTCGAGGACGAGGGCGTCGTCGATGCCGACCTCGCCGAACTCGTTCTCGATGACCGCGATCCGCAGGCCGTGGTTCTCGGTGAGGATGCGGTTGAGCAGAGTGGTCTTGCCCGAACCGAGGAAGCCCGTCAGGACGGTGACGGGCACGCGCTCGTCACGCTGCTCGTCCGTTGCGGTGGATTCGGTCATCAGGGTCGGGCTCCTTCTGAGTGTGTGGTGGCGAGCAGGGCGGCGCGCAGGTCGTCGTCGGTGATCTGCTCGGCAGGCTTGTGCAGGGTCCAGCGACGGGACGGACCGCTCATCGGGAGGACCGCTACGACCGTCTCCAAGGGCGGGCATCCGGGGTCGCTGCAAGCGAGTTGGCGGATGACCACGGCTGTGTCCTCATCGAGGTCGAGGAGTTCGCGGACCTTGTCCTTGAGCTCACGCCATCGCGGGCTCTGCGATGGCGATCCGCCCGGCTGGAAGTTCAGGGGCATCAGGGCGTTCCTTCTTCGTCGGCGGCGGATTGACAGCCCGCACAGAGGCCGGTGAGTTCGACGGTGTGCTCCACAGAGGCGAACCCGGAGCCGGCGGCGACCCGCCCCGCCCACCGCTCGACCTCCCCGGCGTCCACCG
This sequence comes from Streptomyces sp. NPDC029169, assembly GCF_055563935.1. Lineage (NCBI taxonomy): Bacteria > Bacillati > Actinomycetota > Actinomycetes > Kitasatosporales > Streptomycetaceae > Streptomyces > Streptomyces sp. NPDC029169. The sequence goes on along the minus strand of NZ_JBVHXA010000009.1, from coordinate 271,625 downwards.
GCCGGCTGCTACAGCAGCTCCGACAGATCAGGTAGTGGCGGTGCCCGTCGGTGGGACGTATCCGGAACAGCCGTTCCCCGGCCCGGACTTGGGCGATGTCGACGCCACCGGAGGCTTCGAGGTGGCGCAGCACCCTGTAGACGGTCGTCAGACCCATGTGAATGCCGTCGGCAGCCAGGAGCGTATGCAACCGCTGGGCGGAGACGAAGTCCTGGCGACCCGCGAGAACCGCCAGGACCGCCGACCGCTGTCGAGTCGCCCTCGCGTTCACACCGGATCACCCGCTCCCTCGTCGTCTGCCCGTCCAGGCTAGATGAAAATGAATTTCATGTCCACATGAAGAGTGGCTCATACATGCGAGCAACGCCGGGATCTCCGCACATGCCTCCGGAACAGATCGGTCCGCACCCTTGCCCTGAGTGAAGCGTGCATGCCAATGTTGCGCGCGCCTCACCACCTCCGGCCGACCGTGCCAGTGGTGCGGCGGCACAACCCCCGGTGAACGGCCTGACCACCCGTTGACCGAAGCCCCCGGCGAACCCGGGTGGCAGTACCACCGCACGGCCCGTAATTGCCCGCAACCCGGACAACGAAAGGTCTGGTTGACCGATGAGATCCCCCGCGCGACGACTCCGCGCGCTCATTCCCGCCACCGCCCTCACCACCGCCCTCACCACCGCCCTCGCTGCAGGACTCCTCGCGGCCACTCCCGCATCCGCCGCGCCCGCGCCGGATGTCCGCCTCGCCCCGGCTGCCACGGCGATATCCGACGGCTGGATCGTGGCCCTCAAGGACACGGCGTCCGTCGACGCCGCCGCACGCGAGCTCACCGCCGCGCACGGCGCCGGCCTCACCCACGTGTACCGCGCCTCGGTCCGCGGCTTCGCCGCCAAGATGACCGCCGCCCAGGCGCACCGGCTCGCCGCCGACCCCCGCGTCTCCTACGTCGAGCAGGACGCCCGGGTCCACGTCAACGCCACCCAGACGAACGCCACCTGGGGCCTCGACCGCATCGACCAGCGCCAGCTCCCGCTCGACGGCTCGTACACGTACAACACCACGGCCTCCACCGTCAGCGTGTACGTCATCGACACCGGAGTGCGCGTCAGCCACAGCGAGTTCGGCGGCCGGGCCACCATCGGTACGGATACGATCGGCGACGGCCAGAACGGCAACGACTGCAACGGCCACGGCACCCACGTCGCCGGCACCACCGCAGGCTCCACCTACGGCGTGGCCAAGGCCGCCAAGGTCGTCGGCGTCCGCGTCCTCGACTGCAACGGCTCCGGCACCACCTCCGGCGTCGTCGCCGGCATCGACTGGGTCACCAGCAACGCCGTCAAGCCGGCGGTTGCCAACATGAGCCTCGGCGGCGGCGCGAGCACCTCCCTCGACGACGCGGTCAAGCGGTCGCTCGCCTCCGGCGTGACGTACACGGTCGCGGCCGGCAACGGCAACCAGGGCGGCAGGGCGCAGGACGCCTGCAACTACTCACCCGCGCGAGTGACCGAGGCGATCACGGTCGGCGCCACCGACAGGACCGACACCAAGGCGTCCTGGTCCAACTACGGCACCTGCCTGGACCTCTTCGCCCCCGGCGTCGGCATCACCTCGGCCTGGAACACCGGCGACACCGCCACCAACACCATCAGCGGCACCTCGATGGCAACCCCGCACGTGGCCGGCGCCGCCGCCCTCTACCTCGCCGCCAACCCCTCGGCCACCCCGGCCCAGGTCAGCAGTGCCATCACCACCAACGCCACCAGCGGAGTCGTCAAGAGCGCGGGCACCGGCTCCCCGAACAAGCTGCTCTACTCCCTCTTCTGACCCACCGTCCCTTCTGATCCACCACACAGCAACGGCCGCCCGGCGGAACCTCCGCAGGGCGGTCGACGTGGACTGCTCCTGCCTCACCTGGGTCGTCCGGACGACGGGATGGCTCCCCGCCCCTTCATGAGCGCGGTGTACAGGAGGAGGGAAGCGGCGAGGCCGACGGCCCAGCCGTAGTCGGCGAGGGGCTTGAGGAAGGGGATCAGCCCGTCCTCCGGGAAGGGGCCGGTGCCGGGAGCGGAGTGGGAACCGCCGACGGCGAGGACGCCGCCGACCAGGAAGGCGAGAACGGCCGCCGGGTTCCAGCCGCCCCGGTACCAGTAGGGGCCGTCCGGACGGTAGAGCCCGGGCAGGTCGAGGGCGGTGCGGCGGACGAGCCAGTAGTCGGCGATGAGGATGCCGGCGACGGTGCCGAGGAGACCGCCGACGAGCCCGAGCCAGGTGAAGATGTACAGCTCGGGCGTCTCGGTGAGCTTCCACGGCATGATCAGCACGCCGACGACGCCGGTGATCAGCGCGCCCGTACGGAAGTTCACCAGCTTTGGGGCGAGGTTGGCGAGGTCGTACGCGGGCGAGACGACGTTCGCCGCGATGTTCACCGACAGGGTGGCGACCAGGACCGTCACCAGGGCGAAGAGCAGCCCGAAGACATTGTCGGCCTTCGCGGCGAGCGCGACCGGGTCCCAGACGGGCGCCCCGTACACCGCCTGCGAACCGGAGGTGACGAACACGGACAGCAGCGCGAAGAGCGTCATCGTCGTCGGCAGTCCGAGGGTCTGCCCCCAGATCTGGGCGCGCTGCCCGGCGCCGAAGCGGGTGAAGTCGGGGATGTTGAGGGAGAGCGTGGACCAGAAGGCGATCATGCCCATCAGCGAGGGGAAGAACACCGGCCAGAAGTCGGCGCCCCAGCCCAGCTTCGAGGGCTGGTCGAGCAGCGGGCCGAACCCGCCCGCCTTGACGGCGATCCACACGAGCAGCACGAGCGCGCCGACGATGACGAACGGCGCGGCCCAGTTCTCGAAGCGGCGCAGTGCCTCCATCCCCCGGTAGATGATGGCGAGTTCGAGGATCCAGAAGAGGACGAAGCACAGCCAGAGCGTCCACGGCTGACCGCCGACCTTTCCGGCCTCCGCCCAGCCGCCGAAGACCTTGTCGAGCAGGACGAAGATGCCCTGCCCACCGATCCAGGTCTGGATGCCGAACCAGGCGCAGGCGACCCCGGCGCGGATCAGCGCGGGCAGGTTCGCGCCGCGCAGCCCGAACGAGGCGCGGGCGAGGACCGGGAAGGGGATGCCGTACTTGGGTCCGGCGTGCCCGGTCAGCAGCATCGGCAGCAGCACGATCACGTTGGCGAGCGCGATGGTGAACACCGCCTGTTTCCAGTCCATACCGAGGGCGACGAGACCGGAGGCGAGCAGCCAGGAGGGGATGTTGTGGGCCATGCCGACCCATAGCGCGGCGAAGTTGTAGGTGGTCCAGCAGCGTTCGGCGACGGGGACGGGCAGGAGGTCGTCGTTGACGAAGCGGGGATCGGTGCCGGCCGTGCCGAGCGGGAGCTCGACGCGGCCGGGGGCGGCTATGCCGGGTCTGTCGGAGGGGGTGATGGCGGTCATGGCGGCGGAACCCTTCGTTCGGGGACGGAACGAGGCCGTGCGGGGCGTGGGGGGTTCGGCGGCAGGGTCTCAGGAGTTGATGGCGGGGATGATGTCGGAGCCGTACGCGTCGATCGTGCCCTCGCGGTTGTCGTGCATGGCGTACACGGCGAACTGGTCGACGCCGAGCTCCCGCAGCCGGCGCAGCTTCTCGATGTGGGCCTCCGCCGGGCCGAGGAGGCAGAAGCGCTCGACGATCTCGTCGGGGACGAAGTCGGTGGAGGGGTTGTCGGCGCGGCCGTGGTGGCTGTAGTCGTAGCCGTGCCGGTCCTTGATGTACGCGGTGAGCTCCTCCGGGACCATGTCCGAGTGCTCCCCGTACTTGGCCACCAGGTCCGCGACATGGTTGCCGACCATGCCGCCGAACCACCGGCACTGCTCGCGGGCGTGCGCCAGGTCGTCGCCGACGTACGCGGGCGCGGCGACGCAGACGGTGAGCGCGTCGGGGTCGCGGCCGGCGTCGGCGGCGGCCTGCCGGACAGCCTTGACCATCCACTCGGTGAGGAACGGGTCCGCGAGCTGGAGGATGAACCCGTCGGCCTTCTGCCCGGCGAGCGCCAGGGCCTTCGGTCCGTACGCGGCCATCCAGACCGGCAGCTTGCCGTTCTTGATCCAGGAGATGCGGATCGGTTTGCCGTCCACGACCGCCTCGCGGCCCTCGGCGAGGTCGCGGATGACGTCGATGGCCTCGCCGAGACGGGCCAGGGTGTTCGGCTTGCGGCCGGCGACGCGCATCGCGGAGTCGCCGCGACCGATGCCGCACACGGTCCGGTTGCCGAACATGTCGTTGAGGGTGGCGAAGGTGGAGGCCGTCACCTCCCACGTACGCGTCCCCGGGTTGGTGACCATCGGGCCGACGTGCAGCTTGGTGGTGTGTTCGAGGATCTGGCTGTAGATGACGAAGGGCTCCTGCCAGAGCACGGCGGAGTCGAAGGTCCAGCCGTAGCGGAAACCGTTGCGTTCCGCCCGGCGCATCAGACCGACGACCTGCGAGGCGGGCGGGTCGGTCTGCAGGACAAGTCCGAAGTCCACGTCGTCGTTCTCCTAGTTCAGGTACTGGCAGGTGGATCGCGGGGTGAACACGCCGTGCCCGGCGCGGCCGGTGAACTTCCGGTGGTCGATGACGAGTTCGCCACGCGAGAGGACGGTCTCGACCTGGCCGGTGACGGTCTTCCCCTCGTACGCGGAGTAGTCGACGTTCATGTGATGCGTGTCCGCCGACAGGGTCTGGACGGCGTGCGGGTCGTAGATGACGACGTCGGCGTCGGCGCCCGGCGCGATCGTGCCCTTCTGCGGATAGAGCCCGAACATCCGGGCCGGTGTGGCGCAGGCGATCTCGATCCAGCGGCGGCGGCTGATGTGCCCGTCGACGACGGCCTGGTGGAGCAGGTCCATGCGGTTCTCCACGCCCGGCAGCCCGTTGGGGATCTTGGAGAAGTCGCCGCGCCCCAGGTCCTTCTGACCGGTGAAGCAGAAGGGGCAGTGGTCGGTGGAGACGACCTGGAGGTCGTTGGTCCGCAGGCCGCGCCAGAGCGCCTCCTGGTGCTCCTTGGGCCGGAGCGGCGTCGAGCAGACGTACTTGGCGCCCTCGAAGCCGGGCTCGGCGAGGTTGTCGGTGGAGAGGAAGAGGTACTGCGGGCAGGTCTCGCCGAAGACGGGCAGCCCCCGGTCGCGGGCGGCGGCCAGCTCCCGTACGGCCTCGTCGGCCGAGACGTGGACGACGTAGAGCGGAGCTCCGGCGACGCGTGCGAGCTGGATGGCCCGGTGGGTGGCCTCCGCCTCGAGGAGGACCTTGCGGACCTCGCCGTGGTAGCGGGGATCGGTCTCGCCGCGGGCCAGGGCCTGTTCGACCAGGACGTCGATCGCGATGCCGTTCTCGGCGTGCATCATGATCAGCCCGCCGTCCTCGGCGGCCCGCTGCATCGCCCGCAGGATCTGGCCGTCGTCCGAGTAGAAGACCCCCGGATACGCCATGAACAGCTTGAACGAGCTCACGCCCTCCTGGACGAGCCAGTCCATCTCCCTGAGCGTCGACTCGTTCACGTCCGACATGATCATGTGGAAGCCGTAGTCGATCGCGCACTGGCCGTCGGCCTTCTCGTACCAGGTGTCGAGCCCTTCGCGCAGGGAGTGCCCGACGCTCTGGACGGCGAAGTCGACGATGGTGGTGGTGCCGCCCCAGGCGGCGGCCCGGGTGCCGGTCTCGAAGGTGTCGGAGGCGGAGGTGCCGCCGAACGGCAGCTCCATGTGCGTGTGCGCGTCGACGCCGCCCGGGATGACGTAGCGGTCGGTGGCGTCGATGGTGCGGTCGGCGGTCCAGCCCGCGGCGGCGTCGGAGCCGTGTGCGGCGAGTGCGGCGATCCGGCCGTCCTCGATCAGGACGTCGGCATGGATCTCGTCGGCGGCGGTGACGACCAGGCCGCCGCGGATGAGTGTGCGGGTGCTCACGGGTGTCCCCCTGGCTGAAGACGGTGAACTACAGGGAACGGAGGGCCTGTTCGAGGATGGCCGCCCCCTCCTCGGCCTCGGCGACCGTGAGCGAGAGCGGAGGGGCGATCCGCAGCGAGCTGGTGTTGTGGCCGCCGCCCTTGCCGATGAGCAGCCCGTTCTCGCGGGCGGCCTCCAGGACGGCCGAGGCCGCGGCCGGGTCGGCCTCGTCGGTGCCGGGCCGGGTGAGCTCGATGCCGATCATCAGGCCCCGGCCGCGGACCTCCCGTACCGCCTCGACGCCGGCACCGGCGGCCCGCAGCCGCTCGATCAGCAGGCCGCCGACGCGCCGGGCGTTGCCCTGGAGGTCGTGTTCGAGGAGGTATCCGAGGTTGGCGAGGCCCGCGGCCATGGTGATCGGCGAACCGCCGAAGGTGGAGATGGAGTTGGCGTCGAGACAGTTCATGATCTCGGCGCGGGCGACGACTCCGCCGACGGACATGCCGTTGGCGATGCCCTTGGCGAAGGTGAGGATGTCGGGCGGACCCGCCTGGTCGTGCGCCTGCCAGCCCCAGAAGTGGTCGCCGGTGCGGCCCCAGCCGGTCTGCACCTCGTCGGAGATCCAGAGGATGCCGTGCCGGTCGAGGACGCGACGGAAGGCGGCGTAGAGCCCGTCGGGCGGGGAGGTGAAGCCGCCCACGCCCTGGATGGGTTCGGCGATCAGCGCGGCGACGTCCCGGGTGTGGCCGAGCAGGTCTTCGAGGTCGGCGACACAGGCCTCGATGAAGCGCTCGTCGGTGTACTGGGCGTAGGGCCCGCGGGTGCGGACGGCGCCGTGCACGTACAGGGTCTGGAGCGGGGAGAGGCTCGTCGGGGACCAGGCGCGGTTGCCGGTGATGCCGACGGTGGAGAAGGAGCGGCCGTGGTAGCTGTTGCGCATCGCCAGGATCTGGTTGGAGCGTCGGTACGCGGTGGCGAGCAGCAGGGCCGTGTCGTTGGCCTCGGTGCCGGAGGTGGTGAAGAAGACGCGGGCGTCGGGGATGCCGGAGAGGGTGGCGATCCGTTCCGCGAGCTCCACCATGGGGCGGTTGAGGTACAGCGTGGAGGAGTGGATGATCCGGCCGGCCTGCTCGGCGACGGCCTTGGTGACCTCGGGCACCGCGTGGGCGGTCATGGTGGTGAGGATGCCGCCGAAGAAGTCGAGGTACTGGTTGCCGTCGGCGTCCCAGACGTGGCGGCCCTCGCCGTGGGTGAGCTCGATGGGGTCCTTGTAGAAGAGGGCGACCCAGTCGGGGATGACGGCGCGGTGGCGGTCGTAGAGGCTCGTCACGGCTGCACCAGCCCGTCGTAGGCGTCGGGGCGGCGGTCGCGGTAGAAGGCCCACTGCTGCCGGACCTCGTCGATGAGGCGGAAGTCGAGGTCCCGGACGATGAGTTCCTCCTCCTTGTCGGAGGCGACGTCGCCGACGAACTGGCCCCGGGGGTCGACGAAGTAGCTCGTGCCGTAGAAGTCGTTGTCGCCGTACTCCTCCTGTCCGACGCGGTTGATCGCGGCGACGAAGTACTCGTTGGCGACGGCGGCCGCGGGCTGTTCCAGCTGCCAGAGGTAGGAGGAGAGGCCGCGCGAGGTGGCGGACGGGTTGTACACCAACTGGGCTCCGTTGAGCCCGAGTTGGCGCCAGCCCTCGGGGAAGTGGCGGTCGTAGCAGATGTAGACGCCGACCTTGCCGACGGCCGTGTCGAAGACCGGCCAGCCGGCGTTGCCGGGACGGAAGTAGTACTTCTCCCAGAAGCCCTTGACCTGGGGGATGTGGTGCTTGCGGTACTTGCCGAGGTAGGAGCCGTCGGCGTCGATGACGGCGGCGGTGTTGTAGTAGAAGCCGGAGCCCTCGATCTCGAAGACGGGGACGACGATCACCATGCCGGTCTCGCGGGCCAGCGCGCGCATCCTCGTGACGGTCGGTCCGTCCGGGACGGGCTCGGCCCAGCGGTAGTGCTCGGGCTCCTGCACCTGGCAGAAGTAGGGGGCGTTGAAGACCTCCTGGAACCCGATGACCTTGGCACCCTGCCGGGCCGCCTCGCGGGCGTGCTCCTCATGCTTGGCGATCATGGATTCGGTGTCGCCGGTCCAGGTCGCCTGGACGAGTGCGGCGCGTACGACGTCGGTCATGAGCTGCTCCTTCGGCACGGCGTCAGAGAGCCTCTACGCACGTAGACGCGGTGCGTAGGAGGAGAACGTAAGCCCCGTCACACCCCGGAGCAAGACCGCCGCCGTGAACCGCCTGAGTCGATCATGTTTCATACCCGACTGGTCCATGTCGGACACGCACCGACACGTTCGCACGGCTAGCGCAGAAGCCACTCGCTCGTCAGGGCCATCACCTGCGGGCGGGTGCGGCCGGGGTGGTCGGCGGCGATGAAGTGGGTGCCGATACGGACCGAGAACGTCAGCATGCAGCGGACCTCCACTTCGCCCTCGTCCTCGCAGAAGTCGCGGAACAGCGAGCGCAGATAGTCCATCCGCCGGTTGTCGGTGCGCCGGAGCCGTTCCGCGACGGACTCGTCCCGGCGGGCCCAGTCGCGGATCGCGAGGTCGACCGGGACGCCGGTCACCGGGCCATCGAGGGCATCGACGAGCGCGAACAGCCGCTCCAGCTTGGCCCTTCCGTCTCCCCCGCCACTCTCGACCCGCTCGATCACCGCCTCGGTGACCTCGCGCTCCCAGGTGTCGAGCATCTCGGCAAGGAGGGCGTCCCGGTTGCGGAAGTACCCGTAGAAGCCGCCCTTGCTGACGCCGAGCGCCTGGGCGAGGAGCTCGATCCGGACGGCCTCCGGGCCGCCGGCGGCGAGCGCGCGCAGCCCCTCCTCGATCCACTTGCCGCGCGGCGTGCGGGTCACGCCCATGATGTGTCTCCCCTCACGCCCCCTGGATCTATACGGTGCCGTATAGACGGGTGCTAGCCTTCTTCTATACGGCATCGTATAGATGAGGGGCCTGGCGACATGAGACTTCCCCGCACCGCACACACCTCCCGCCCCTGGCGGATCCACGAGATCGCCCCCGACTTCCGCGTCGAGGACGTGTGGGCGCTCCCGACCCCCGGCGGTCCTGACGACCTCGCGCGGCTCATCGAGCAGTTCGCGAGCGAGGACGAAGGCGGGAGCGACGGGCCGATCGACTCCCCGGTCGGGCGCCTGCTCTTCGCGCTCCGCTGGAAGCTCGGGAGGCTGCTCGGCCTCGACAAGGAAGGCTCCGGCGTCGGCGCCCGGGTGCCCTCCCTGCGCGAACGGCTCCCCGCCGACCTCCGCGACGGACTGCGCGGGCCCGACCTCCGGTCGTTCCCCTTCACGTCCGTCTACCAGACGCACGACGAGTGGGTGGCCGAGATGGGCAACCGGACCGTGCACGGGCTGATGCACATCGGCTGGGTCCCGGACGGCTCCGGCGGCTACCGCGGCCAGATGGCGGTCCTCGTGAAGTCCAACGGCCTGCTCGGAGCCGCGTACATGGCGTTCATCAAGCCGTTCCGGTACCTGGGCGTGTACCCCGCGCTCCTCAGGGGGATCGGGCGCAAGTGGCAGGCCCGTACGGACGGGCGCGGCGTGAGCTGACCGCGCCTCAGGCGCCCGCCAGGCCCGCGACGCGCAGGGCGTGCACCAGGTCACGCTCGCGGGCCGGGGACACCGCTCGGGCGGCGGTACGGAGTTGGGGGATCAGGCCCTGCGGGTCGGCGGCGGCGAGCTGGGCGGCGTCCTCGGGGGTACGGACCCGGACGAAGGCCGTCAGCAGGGCGTGGGCCTCGCGGTGGTGCCCCTCGGCGTGCAGCGCGGCGCACGCACCGGCCAGTTCGCCGACCGGACGGGCGACGCCCTGCCGCAGCAGTTGCTCGCAGTCCTCGGGCCGGCCCGCGTCGGCGAGTACCCCGGCGACGGCGGCGAGGCGACCGGGCGGCAGGGACGCGGCCTCCCACAGGAGCGTGGACCAGTCGGCACCGAGGCCCACGCGGTGCAGCTCCGCGGCGAGGGCAGGGAGCCAGGCGGGCGGTCCGGCGACGGCCTCGCAGAGCAGCGCGTGCGCCTCGCCGCTCCGGCCCTGGGCGCGCAGCCGCTGGAGCGCGTAGACCGCGTTCCCCGCCGCGCGGGCCGCCTCCGCGGCGACCTCCGGCGGGACGGTACGGGGAGCGGGAGCGGGCGCCGGCGCGGCTCCCCCGAACCGCGCCCCACGAGGAGCCGCCCCGCCCACCGGCAGGTCAGGGACGGCCACGGGTACGGGGACGGCCTCCTGGACCTCCCCGCCGTCCCCGTCGTCGTCGAGCCAGGCGTAACGGGCGCCGCGGGGCTTCCGCCGGGACGCGGACTTGGGCGCGGGCGAGGGGGCGGCGACGGGGCCGGCCGGACGGGCGACCGCCGAGGCGGAGTCCGGCGCCGGACTCGATGCGTGACCCGGCGCGGAGGCCCACGCCCCGGCGGGGCCGCGCGGGCGGGTAGGCGCCGACGCGGAGTCCGGCGCCGGACTCGGCGCGTATCCCGGCGCGGAGGCCCACGCCCCGGCGGAGCCGGGCGGGCGGGTAGCCTCCGACGCGGAGTCCGGCGCGAGGACGGGCGCATGACCTGGTGCGTGACCCGATGCCTGACCGGGTGCGTGACCCGATCCCTGACCCGGCGCGTGATCCGGCGCATGACCTGGCGCGTGATCCGGCGCATGACCTGGTGCCGGCGCCCGCGCCGGTCCGCGCTCGCCGCCCAGCGCCGCGAGTCGCGTCGTCAGCTCCGCGATGCGGGCGGTCGCCCGTGCGTGGTCGTCCTGGGTCCAGGCCAGTTCGCCGCCGAGGCGGTCGGCGTCCGGGGCGCCGGGGGCGTCCCGCAGCCGGGCGCCGAGCTCATGGGCGCGGGTCTCGGCGTACCGCCGCTCCCGTTCCATCGCCTCCAGGCGCGCCCGCAGCCCCTCCGCCCCGCCCGGCCGCCGGTCGTGGGCCGCGGCGGCCGCGCCGTGCAGGGCCCTGGCACGGGCGGCCTGGGGCCCGAGGGGCGACTCGCCGAGGTCCTGGAGCAGCGACTCGACGACGTCCCACGGCAGGATGTCCGTACCGTCGAAGCAGGCCCGCAGCCCCTCGGGGTCACGGCTCGCGAAGACCCCGTACCAGCCCTCACCCGGCACCAGACGTGCCGCCAGCTCTCTGAGGTAATACGCGAACGCGCCCACCTCCGCCGGGAGTTGATACACCGTCATACCGTCCGCACCGCCCGCGCACTCGACTGGAACCTTCCGGTCCGGAGGTATTCGACCCCAGTCGTGTTACGGGACGGCTACAGACTGTTTTCAGAAGCTGACCGCAATCCCCGTGTGCGGCCGCTTGCCGAGACGGGCGACCATGGCGGGCCAGTCGACGATCCAGAACTGCCAGGTGTACTTGCGCGCGAGCAGCTTCCGTACGCGCCGCAGCTCCTCGCCCTCCAGGAGCCGGCCGACGCCCTCCAGACGCGCCGCGCCCTCCAGGACGTTCCCGCGCAGGTCACAGACCGCGACCACGGTGCGCGGGTCGTTCCGCAGCCGCTTGACCTTCCAGGAGTCGGTACGCGTCCAGGCGTACAGCTCACCGCCCTCCACCACGTACCAGACGGGGGTCGCCACGCCCGTGCCGTTCCGGCGGAAGGTCGTGAGACTGACGTAGCGGCCGCGCCGCAGCTCCTCGGGAATCATGCCGCCGAGACTAGCCGCGCTCGTAGGCCGCCCGGGCCTCGGTCACCTCCGGGACATGGGCGCTGGCCCAGTCGCAGGCGGCGTCGAGCGGCCCGATGAGCGAGCGGCCGAGGGGGGTCAGCGCGTACTCGACGCGCGGCGGGTTCTCGTCGTGGACGGTCCGCGTGACGAAGCCGTTGCGCTCCATGGAGCGCAGGGTCTCGGTGAGCACCTTGGGGGTGATCCAGTGGAGCGGGACGCGCAGCTCGGAGAAGCGGCGCGGCCGGCCGTCCTCCAGACAGCGGAGCACCACCCCGGTCCACTTGTCGCCCACGCGGAAGGGCTGCGCATGATCGGCGCACGCGGGGTCGTCGAACAGGTCGGGGGCGAGGGGCTCGTGCTCGGCTGTGCGCTCGGTCATGCGACGACGCTAGCGCAGTACCTTTGCGGTAACCAGGCACCCCCGTCGTACGGTCCCGCCATGAGCGAACACACGAAGAACATCATCGTTTTCGGCGCGGGCGGACGGGTCGGCCGCGCCGTGGTCGCGGAGGCGGCGGCTCGCGGCCACCGGGTGACCGCCGTGGTCCGTGACCCGTCGAAGTACCGTGACCTGGAAGGGGATTCGGCCACTCTCGTACGGGGCGACGTCACGGATCCGGAGTCGGTGGCCGCGCTCGCGGTGGGCCACGACGCGGCGGTCAACGCCTCGGTTCGCCTGGACGTGCCCTCGGAGGAGCACTTCACGGCAGCGGCGAAGGCCCTGCTCGCCGGTCTCGGCGAGGCGGGCGTACGACGGCTGCTGACCCTGGGGATCGCGACGACGCTGGAGACCTCGCCCGGGGTACGGCTGATGGACGCGCCCGAATTCCCGGCCGCGTGGCGGGCGTTCGCCCAGGGGCACGTGGCGGAGTTCGAGCTGCTCACGGCCGAGGCGGGCCCGGACCTTGACTGGCTGATGGTCGTTCCGCCCCTGGACCTGAACGGCGAGGCGGAGGCGACCGGCGGCTACCGGACGGCGGTGGGCACGGTGCTCGACGGGCCGGGCCGGATCGCGCACGCGGACCTCGCACAGGCGATCGTCGACGAGATCGATCTGCCGCGCCACAGCCGCGTCCAGCTCGCCGTCTCGGTCTGAGACAGCGTCAGACTGACACCAGGGCGCACCGCCGGCTCGCCGCCCGGTCTGAGACGGCGTCAGACCGGCGCCGGCGCGCACCGCGTGACCAGTTCGTCCATCGAGAGGCCCAGGACCCCCGCCAGCGCCGCGACGGTGAAGAAGGCGGGGGTCGGGGCCCGGCCGGTCTCGATCTTGCGGAGGGTCTCCGCCGAGAGTCCGGCGGCCGCGGCGATCGCGACCATCGAGCGGTCTCCGCGCGCCTCGCGCAGGAGACGGCCGAGCCGTTCGCCGCGTTCGCGCTCTTCGGGGGTCAGGGGTGTGCGCACCATGACGCCATTCTAATACCGGTACAGTAATTGGCATGGTGGAGATCAAGACGGACGAGAACCTGCGGGCCATGCGCGACGCGGGACGCGTGGTCGCCGAGGCGCTGGCGGCCGTACGGAAGAAGGCGGCGCCCGGAGTCACGGCGAAGGAGCTGGACCGGGCGGCCCGGGAGGTCCTCGCGGCGGCCGGCGCGGGCTCGCCGTTCCTGGGCTACCGCCCCGAGTGGGCGCCCGTGCCGTTCCCCGCGGTCGTGTGCGTCTCGGTGAACGACGCGATCGTGCACGGCATTCCGGACGACACCCGCCTCGCCGACGGGGACCTGGTCTCCGTCGACTGCGGCGCGATCCTCGGCGGCTGGGCCGGCGACTCGGCCGTCAGCTTCACCGTGGGCCGGGCGCGCCCGGAGGACACGCGGCTGATCGACACGGCGTACGCCGCGCTTGAGGCGGGCATCGGCGCGGCCATCGTCGGCAACCGGATCGGGGACATCGCGCACGCGATCGGCACGGTCTGCCGGGCCGCCGGATACGGCATCGTGGACGGCTTCGGAGGCCACGGCATCGGCCGCGCCATGCACGAGGACCCGGGCGTCCCCAACGAGGGACGCCCGGGCCGGGGCATGCCGCTGCGGCACGGCATGGTCCTCGCGATCGAGCCGATGCTGATCGGCGGCGGCGGCGGGGACGGCCACTACACGGCGCGGGACGGCTGGACGATCCGTACGATCGACGGCTCGCGCGCCGCCCACACCGAGCACACGGTGGCCATCACGGACGACGGCCCCCGCATCCTCACGGCCCTGTAGCTACGGCACCTCACCGCCCCGCAGGACGTACCACCATCGCCGAGCCGCCGCCGCGCCGCACGGTCTCCGCCGCGGCGACCCACCGGCCGTCCGGCAGCCGCTGGACGCCGGTCGCGGCGCCGATCTCCGGGTTCTGCCGGAAGCCATGGCCGATGGCTTCCAGTTCGGCGCGCAACGGGCTGTTCCACAGGCCCGGTTCCAGCTCCGTCGTCGTCTGGTTGCGCTGGCTCGCCCGGGGCGCCGCGATCGCGTCGACGAGCGGTAGGTCCCTGTCCACGACGCCGGTCAGCGTCTGGAGCACGGTCGTGATGATGGTCGATCCGCCCGGGGAACCGAGCGCGAGCACCGGACGCCCGTGCCCGTCGAGCACGATCGTCGGGGACATCGAGGAGCGGGGGCGCTTGCCCGGCCCGGGGAGGTTCGGGTCGTGGACGGCCGGGTTCGCCGGGGCGAAGGAGAAGTCGGTGAGCTCGTTGTTGAGCAGGAAGCCGCGGCCCGGGACCGTGATCCCGCTGCCGCCCGTCGACTCGATCGTCAGCGTGTACGCGACCACGTTGCCCCACCGGTCGGCCACCGTGAGGTGCGTGGTGTTCTCGCCCTCGTACGTCGTCGGCGCGGCCGTCCCCGTACTCGCGCAGGCCGCCGGGTCGCGCGGGTCGCCGGGCGCGAGCGGGCTGGTGAGCACGGCGTCGTCGCGGATGAGGCACTCCCGGGAGTCGGCGTACCGCTGCGAGAGCAGTTCCCGTACCGGCACGTCCTCGAAGGCCGGGTCGCCGACCCAGCGGCCCCGGTCGGCGAAGGCGATGCGGCTCGCCTCGATGAAGCGGTGCAGATAGGCGGCGCGCGAGGCGCTGGAGAGGTCGGTGCGCTCCAGGATGTTGAGCGCCTCGCCGACGCTCGTACCGCCGGAGGAGGAGGGGGCCATGCCGTAGACGTCGAGGCCTCGGTAGGAGACCTTCGTGGGCCGCCTGTTCAGCGTCTCGTACGCGGCGAGGTCACGCTCCGTCAGATCGCCGGAGCGGACGACGCGCGTGGCCCCCTCCCGTACCGGAGGCTTCCGTACGGTGTTCACGATGTCCTGGGCCAGCGGCCCCCGGTAGAGCGCGCCGACGCCCTCCCGGCCCAGCTTCTCGTACGTACGCGCCAGGTCGGGGTTCTTGAACGTCGAGCCCACCACGGGGAGTTGGCCGCCGGGCAGGAAGAGCTCGGAGGATGCCGGGAAGTCCCGGAAGCGGGCCTCGTTGGCGGCCGTCTGGGCGCGGAAGGTGGCGTCGACGGTGAAGCCGTCGCGGGCGAGGCGGGCGGCCGGTTGGAGAAGGGTACGCAGCGGCTTGCTGCCCCAGGCGTCGAGCGCGGCCTCCCAGGTCGCGGGGGTGCCGGGCGTGCCGACGCCGCGGCCGCTGGTCATGCCCTCCTCGAAGGGAATGGGCTTGCCGTTCTCCACGAAGAGGTTCGCGTCCGCGGACGCGGGCGCGGTCTCGCGGCCGTCGATCGTTCGTACGGTACGGGACGTGGCGTCGTAGTGGACGAAGTAGCCGCCTCCGCCGATGCCCGCGGAGTAGGGCTCGGTGACGCCGAGGGCCGCGGCCACGGCGACCGCCGCGTCGACGGCGTTGCCACCCTTGCGGAGCACCTCGATACCGGCGGCGGAGGCATCGGCGTCGACGCTGGCGACGGCTCCGCCGTACCCGACGGCGACGGGTGTCTTGACCGGGGGCTCGTGCGACACCGGACCCGGAGGAGCCGCGGCCCCCACCGAGAGCCATGTCGCGGCGACGACGAGAACCGACCCATTCCGCAGCACGGAACGACGCATCCCTACCTCCAGTCAACGACCGTCCGCGCAGCGTAACTTCCTCCCGCCCTTCCCGTCAGGACCGCCTCGAACAGAGGGCCGTTCCGCCGATAGCATGCGCGCCCATGAATGAAGACCTGCGCAATGTCGTGCTGGGGGTGCTCGCGACTGGGGTCAGCGGCTCGCTGGGCTGGCTGGCCCGGACGTATCTGTGGCGCCGCCGACTCCGGCGCAAGCAGGCGTTCTTCGGGCTGCGCGACGGCTCCGAGTGCCTGCTCGTGGTGAACCGCAAGGCGGGCAGCGAGCGGGCGGTGCACAACGTCGACGTCTCCGCACTCCTCGAACTCTCGGCGCTGATCAAGGACTGCGGGGCGCGGCCGGAGATAGTCCAGCACGACGAGGCCCGGCAGGGCCTGGGGGACCGCGCGGAGTTCTGTGTCGGCGGGCCGTACTCGAATCGGCGGATGGCCGCCCACCTGTCGTCCCTCCTGCCCGGTCTGACGGTGAACGTGGAGTCGGAACCGGTCGCGGACCGGGGAATGTTCACCGTCGGCGGCGAGGTGTACCGGCTCGTGAACGGCGTGGCCGAGTACGTGATCCTCGCGCGTCTCATCGGGGGCGACGGCGGACGGCCGGTCTTCCTCTTCTGCGGTCAGGCGGCGGTGTCCAACCAGTCCGCGGCCCGCTATCTGGCCCGGCACCACGAGAAGTTGGCGCGGAAGTACGGCTCGGGCCCCTTCGTCCTCCTTCTCAAGGTCGTCAACTCGGATGCGTACGGCCCCGATGTCGCGGAGCTGGTCGCCGATGTCACGCGGGCGGCGCGGACGGCTACCGCATCCGAACCGGCAGCGACTTGACGCCGTTGATGAAGTTGGAGACGAGCCGCCGGGGCGGGGCGGCGAGTTCGAGGTCCTTCAGGGTGTCGCGTACCTCCTCGTGCAGGACGCGGAGCTGGAGCCGGGCGAAGTGCGCGCCGAGGCAGACGTGCGGGCCTTCCCCGAAGGAGACGTGCGGGTTGGGGTCGCGGCTCAGGTCGAGGCGCTGAGGGTCGGTGAAGACGCGTTCGTCGTGGTTGGCGGAGGCGTGGAAGACGACGACCTTGTCACCTGCGGCGATGGGCTGTCCCGCCAGTACGGTGTCGCGGGCGGCGGTGCGCCGGAACGAGAGCACGGGCGGGTGCCGGCGCAGAAGCTCCTCGACGGCGCGGTCGACGCCGGTCTCGCCGCTCCAGAGCCGCCGCCGTTCGCCGGGATGCTCCGCGAGGGCGAGCAGGCCTCCGGGGGCGGCGCTGCGGACGGTGTCGTTGCCGGCGACGGTCAGCAGGAAGAAGAACATCTCCAGCTCGGCCGGGAGGAGTTCGGAGCCGGCGAGCGTGGTCATGATGTCGTCGGCGGGGTTCTTCCGCTTGTACGCGGCGAGCTCCTGGGCGTAGCCGAACATCTCCGCGAGCATCGCGGGTGACCGCGGATTGACGGGCCGCCCCCGCTCGTCGAGGACGGGCGGCTCGTCGGGGTCCTGGTAGGCGATGACCCGCTCGGTCCAGCCGAGGAGCAGCCCCCGGTCGCTCGCGGGCACACCGAGCAGGTCGGTCAGGTTGAGCAGCGCGTAGTCGTCGGTGACGGCGCGGACGAGGTCGGTCTCGGGCCCGGCTCGGAGGGCGGCCGTGAGCAGCTCACGGGCCCGCGCCCGCGCGGTCTCCGCGAACCGCTCGATCCGCCCGGGCGTGAAGGCACGGCTGACGAGCCGCCGCAACCGGCCGTGGTGCGGAGGATCCTGATTGAGCATCATCCGCCGGATGAACGGCAGATCGGCCGGGTCCGGATCACGGATCTGTGTGGCGCCGAGGTACGAGGAGTAGTCGGCCGAGTCCTTGAGCACCCGCACGACGTCGGCGTGCCGCGTCACCGCCCAGAACCCGGTCCCGGCGGGCCAGCCGAGCACGTCGTACTCCTCCTGCCGCACGACGGGCCACCGCTCGCGCAGGACCCGGAAGGCCTCGTGCGGAATCCCGTCGGCGTAGATCCGCGGGTCGAAGACATCGGGCACCTCGCTGCTGTTCTCCACGCCCTCAGCCTGGTCCGCCGTCCGCCGGAATTCCAGATGCGCGATATCACCCGTCTTGATCTCGCGTTCAACAATCGTTACCCATGCGTAACTTACCGGCCGGTTACCTTAGGTAAGTCGCGCCGGTTACCGTCGGGTCACTTTGCACTGTCCCCACCAGTGACACGAGTGAGGAATGACCCGTGCGTATGCCTCTCGCCTTCGCCGTCTCGGCCGCCCTGGTGGCCGGGACGGCCCTCGGGCTCGCCCCCGCCGCCCACGCCGCGGAGTCCGGCACGACCGTCCGCTTCGTCGACATCGCCGGCGACGGCGGCACCGTCCTCAAGGCCAATGTCGTCACCCCCGCTGGCGCCGACAGCTCGGCCCGCTACCCCGTGATCGTGCTCCCCACCAGCTGGGCCATGCCCCAGATCGAGTACCTCGCCCAGGCCCAGAAGCTCGCCGACTCCGGGTACGTCGTGGTGAGTTACAACTCGCGCGGCTTCTGGCAGTCCGGCGGCCAGATCGAGACCGCCGGACCGAAGGACATCGCCGACGCGTCCAGGGTCATCGACTGGACCCTCGCGAACACCCCGGCCGATCCGGCCAAGGTCGGTATGGCGGGTGTGAGTTACGGCGCCGGGATCAGCCTCCTCGCCGCCGCCCACGACAAGCGGATCAAGGCCGTCGCGGCCCTGAGCGGCTGGGCCGACCTCATCGAGTCCATCTACAGCGGCCGCACCCAGCACCTCCAGGCCGCCGCCCTGCTCGGCGGAGCCGGCTATCTCACCGGCCGCCCCGGACCCGAACTCCAGCAGATCCTGGGCGACTTCCTCTCCTCCAACCTCGCCAAGGAGGGGGAGATGATCGAGTGGGGCAGGAAGCGCTCCGCGGCCACCTACCTGGACCGGATCAACGCCAACGGCGCCGCGATCATGCTCGGCAACGCCTGGGGCGACACGATCTTCCCGCCCAACCAGTACGCCTCCTTCTACGAGAAGCTCAAGGGCCCCAAGCGCCTGGAGTTCCGCCCCGGCGACCACGCCACCGCCGAGGCCACCGGCCTGCTCGGCCTGCCCAACGACACCTGGACCAGCGCCCACCGCTGGTTCGACCACCACCTCAAGGGCGTCGACAACGGCATCGACCGCGAGCAGCCCGTCCAGCTCAAGCCCCGCTCGAACGGCGGCTACGAGGGCTACCCGGACTGGAAGTCCGTCGGCGCGAACGAGCGCAAGATCGCCCTCGGCGGCTCTCAGCGGATCTGGGCGAACATCGACTCCGGCGCCAACGGCGGCATCGTGATGCTCTCCAACCTCCTCGACCAGTTCCTCCAGACGCCGCCCGTCGCCTCGATCCCCCTCCTCCCCCGCTCCTTCGCCGGCGTGTGGCAGTCCGAGCGGTACGACACGCCCCAGAAGGTGCGCGGCACGGCGAAGCTGCACACCACGGTCACCTCCACCAAGGAGAGCGGTACCCTCGTCGCGTACCTCTACGACGTGGGCCCGCTCGGCCTCGGCAAGCTGGTCAGCAATGCCCCGTACACCTTCCACGGCCAGACGCCCGGCACACCGTTCGCCGTCGACCTGGAGCTGTTCTCCACGGCCTACGACGTGCCGGCGGGCCACCGTCTCGCCCTGGTCGTCGACACCGTCGACCCGCTCTACATCGAGCACAACCCGACCGGCGCACAGCTGACCTTCTCCTCCCCGGCGGCCGACCCCTCGTACGTGTCGGTCCCGTTGCGGGCGGAGTGATCACCGGCTGCTGCCGGGCGGGCTTGGCTCCTTGCCCGCTGCTGCGCGGCCGCTACGGCCCCGTAGGGGGACCCCCACCCGGCAGCAGCGTCCCTGGTTCGGCCGGAGCGACGTCCACGGCCTGTGTCTTGGGACTGCGCCGCTCCTTCCTGGCCACCCAGGTGGCGAACCAGGAGAGCAGGACACACATCCCGATGTAGATCGGCGAGATGACCAGGACGACGGCCTGGAGGGTCTGGCCGAAGGTCATGCCGAGGCTCCGGGAGGCCTCTCCCTGGCCGCGCGGCACGGTGGTGATGCCGGCCCGCAGCGCCTCGCAGATGAAGGCCGAGGTGTAGCAGCCGAGCGCGAGGACCGCGAACAGATCTCGCCCGACTCGACGGCCTCCAGCCGGTTCATGGCCCGGCAGAGCGTCGACTTGCCCGAGCCCGAGGGGCCGATGACCACGACCACCTCTCCGCGGCCGACGGTGAGACTGATGCCCTGAAGGACGTGCAACGTGCCGTAGTGCTTGTTGACATCACGCAGCTCGATCAACGGATCGACGACCGTCATACGCTCCCCTGCCCCCTTCGCAGCTGTGTCGAGGTCAGCGCAAACTATCCACCACAAAAAGGGACTTCACGCTCGACACGCATGAAATCGGCATTATCCGTATTTACTGCAAAGGGGTGTCTCGGCGCAGGGGCCACGGAGTCACGGGCTCAGAACTCGGCGGCCTCTCCGTACACCTGGGAGAGCTCGGGCGATCCGCTCATGGCCCAGTCGAGCCCGGCCTCGACCACGTTGATCTCCCGGCCCGAGGCCAGCCGCACCACCGGCTGCCCTCCGGGCCACACCTGCCAGCTCGCGCCCGGCACGTTCCGCACGATGACCGTGCCCAGATAGAGCCCGGCGTCGTTGCCGATCCAGGGCAGTTCCTCCGGATCGTCGCGCCAGCGCGGCGGCAGCTGGTCGAGGGCGGAGAGCGAGTGCGGGCTGTCGTCCAGCGTCACCCCGCGGTCCTGGACCCTGGCGCGCAGCAGCTCGCACTCGGCGAGCAGTTCCCCCACCCCTTCTGGGTCACGGTCGAACGCCGCGGCCAGGGGGGAACGATCGGCCTCGTGCCGCTTGCGCCAGCTGTCCAGGAACGGGATGTTCATCCGAACAGCGTCGCATTTCACCCTCCCGTGGCACCACCCGGCGCGCGGAGATCGTCCACGGCCCAGAGGCCAGGCGGAGGGCTAGACGTCCAGGTCGACGACGACCGGGGCGTGGTCGGACGCGCCCTTGCCCTTGCGCTCCTCGCGGTCGACGTAGCTGTCCTTGACCGCCTCGGCGAACGGCTTGTTGCCGTACACCAGGTCGATGCGCATGCCCCGGTTCTTCGGGAAGCAGAGCTGGCGGTAGTCCCAGTACGTGAAGGGTTGGTCGTACTTGAGCGGGCGCGGGACCACGTCCGCCAGGCCCGCCTCGCGCAGACCGGCCAGCGCGGCCCGCTCGGGGTCGGTGACGTGCGTCTGGCCCTCGAAGACGGACCGGTCCCAGACGTCGTCGTCGGTCGGCGCGATGTTGTAGTCGCCGAGGACGGCGAAGGGCCGGTCCCCCGCCGCGTCCTCGGCGACGGCCGCCTTGAGCGCCTCCAGCCAGCGGAGCTTGTACGCGTAGTGCTCGTGGGCGACCTCGCGGCCGTTCGGCACGTACACCGACCAGACGCGGACCGGTCCGCAGGTCGCGGAGATGGCCCGGGGCTCCTGCACGTCCTCGTACGCGGGTCCGCCGGGCAGGCCCGTGACCACGTCCTCCAGACCGACCTTGGAGACCAGCGCCACGCCGTTCCACCGGCCGGTGGCGTTGACCACCGACTCGTACCCCAGCTCGCGCAGCTCGTCGGTGGGGAACTGCTCGGCGGTGCACTTGGTCTCCTGGAGGCACAGCACGTCCGTGCCGCTGCTCTCCAGCCAGGCCAGGAGTCGGGGCAGGCGGGCGGTGATCGAATTGACGTTCCAGGTGGCGATGCGCATGAGCGCAAGCCTAACGGCGGGGTGTGACAGTCGGCGTGCGTCCGGCCCTCGGGGTCACAGCACCGTGGATTCGCCCGGGGTCAGCCGGCCGTGGTCCGCGCCGCCGAGCGCGCCGATCTGGTTGTCGTAGATCGGCCGGGCGAGGTCGGTGAGCAGGGCGTCGTGGATGTCGATGGCCCGGCGCGGCTTGACCTCGCGTACGTACTCGATGACCTCGGAGATCTTGTTCCAGGGGGCCATCACGGGAAGCATCAGCGTGTCCACCGGGTGCTCGGGGACGGTCAGCGCGTCGCCCGGGTGGAAGACCGCGCCGTCGATCAGGAAGCCGACGTTGGTGATCCGGGGGATGTCCGGGTGGATCACCGCGTGCAGCTCGCCGTGGACCTGGACGTCGAAGCCGGCCGCGGTGAAGGTGTCGCCGTGGCCGACGGTGTGGACGCGGCCGGGGAAGGCGGCCGAGAGCTTCTCCGCGACGCTCCGCAGCGTCCAGATCTCGGCCGCCGGGTTGGACTCCAGGCCGGCACGCAGCCGGTCCTCGTCGAAGTGGTCCGGATGTTCGTGGGTGACGAGCACGGCGTCCGCGCCGACGGCGGAGTCCTCCTCGCTGAACATGCCCGGGTCGATGACGAGCGTCCGCCCGTCCTTCTCCAGACGGATGCAGGCGTGCGACTTCTTCGTCAGCTTCACGGGGACTCCACCTCACGACGGGCGCCGGACCAGCTCAGCCTACGCCTGGGGCGTGGTCTCCTCCTTGATCGCCCTGCCGACGACGCGCAGGGCGCTCTCGGCGGCGGGCAGCCCGCAGTAGACGGCGGTCTGGAGGACGACCTCGCGGAGCTCGGCGGGCGTAAGACCGTTGCGCAGTGCGGCCCGGGTGTGGTCGCCGAGCGCGTCCAGATGGCCGCCGGCGATCAGGGCGGTGAGGGTCACGCAGCTGCGGGTGCGGCGGTCGAGGCCCTCCCGGCTCCACACCTCGCCCCAGGCGTAGCGGGTCACGAGGGCCTGGAGGTCGGCGCCGAACTCGTCGGTCAACGCTTGGTCCACATGGGCGTCGCCGAGGATCTCGCGGCGGAGCTTGTCGCCCTGCTCGTACGGGTCCGGGCGCAGCGCCCCTGCGGCCTCGGCGGCCGGTTCGGCGGGCGCGATCTCGGCGACGGGCACGACCGGGGCGGAGACGGGCGGCATCGGCGGGGCGGGCAGGGCGCTCTGGGTGTCGTGCACGATCCCGGCGAAGTGGTTCGTGAGCAGCTCGGTGACGGCGGCCGGCTGCTCGACGGGGGCCAGGTGGGAGGCGCCGGGGACGACGGCGAGCGGGGCGTCGGCGATCCCGGCGACCAGGGTGCGGGCCTCGGCGGGGCCGGTGACCTGGTCCTCGGAGCCGACGAGGACGAGGGCGGGGACGCCGATCCGGCCGAGGGACTCACGGACGTCGAAGACGGCGAGCGCCTCGCAGGCGCCGATGTAGCAACCGGGGTCGGTGGTGCGGACCATCTGCACGGCCCACTCGACGATCGCGGGCTGCGCGGCGCGGAAGGAGGGGGTGAACCACTGCTCGGGCGCCGTACGGGCCATGGGTTCGAGTCCGTTCGTCCGGACGATCACTCCGCGCTGACGGAACTCGTCGGCGCTGCCGAACCGGGGCGAGGCGGCGACCAGGGCGAGCGAGGCGACCCGGTGGGGCGCCCGGAGGGCGAGGTCGAGGCCGACGGCGCCGCCGATGGAGCACCCCGCGTAGCCGAAGCGCTGGACGCCCAGCTCGTCGAGGGTGGCGAGCAGCCGGTCCCCGAGCTCGGCGACGGAGGTGAAGGGCCGAGCGGGAGCCCCGCCGTGCCCGGGCAGGTCGAACCGGACGACCCGCCACTGATGGGTGAGCTCGGGTATCTGCCGGTCCCACATGTGCAAGGTCGTACCGAGCGAGGGACCCAGCACCAGGACCGGGGCGTCGTCCCGCCCGTCAAGGCGGTATTGCAGGGTTTCCACGTTCTTCTCATTCACCCGCTCACGCTCGCACACCACCCCATGCCGCCTGGGACGGGGGTGCGTGACACCCACGAGACGAGCGGCCGCGCGAGCCCCTCACCCCCGCCGCAACCACGCCTCGAGCGCCGCGTAGTCGCCGTCCGTCAGCCCGACGCGGGGGTCGACTCGGTGGAGCAGGGCGTGTCCCCGGTGGTGGGCGGCGACCCAGTCCCGGTCGGTGTCGGTGATCTCGTCGTCCACCCAGGCGAACGCGCGCCCCGCCGCCCATTCCACGAGGGCGCGCGACTTCCAGTGCAGTCCCTCGCGCACGTCCTGGTCATCGAGGTCGGACGGCTCCGGCCAGGGGACGACGGCCAGCTGCGGCAGACCGAGGCGGGGCGCGACGCACTCGTTCGCCTCGTCCATCCACGTCGTGGCCCAGACCACCTCGCACTGGAGCGCTGTCAGCCGCTGCCCATGCTCGGGGTCGATCCTGGTCAGGAGCGGGTTCGCATCCGCCGGGAGCGGCTCACGGCCTGTCGCGAACGTCGGGTATCGCGTCGACGCGCCGAAGGGGATCAGCGGGCCGTCGACATCGAGGAAAAGCAGGGGACGTTCCGCGGAGCCGGACATGGGAGCAGCCTACGGCTCTCCGCGCGGCGGGCCGAGGGCCGCTTCGTCACGGGGTCGTGGTGGAGACCACGTATACCTTCGGGGACGACGGGTCGGTGAGGTCGATGGTGATGTCCTCGCTGGGGCGGGGCTTGGGGCGGGTGACCGTGGTGCTTGACCAGGCCTGGTTCGGCGGGAAGTGCCAGCCGACGATGTCGGCGTCGCGTTCGCTGACCGTGACCTCGCCGGGGACCAGCTCCGAGCGGCTGGAACCGATCTCGTTCAGGAAGGCGTCGAGCCCGCCCGCGCTGGTCGTGAACTGGACGTACAGGCGGCTCGTCTTCCAGTTGCTCGTCTCGTAGTAGGCGACGCCCGTGCTGCCCTGGGGGATCGGGACCTCGAAGACTCGGCGCTTCATCAGCGAGGGCCAGTTGTCGACGAGGCCGGTCGCCGAGGACTCGCGCTCCTTGTCGCGGCCGCTGTCGCGGCTCTGTCCGGCGGAGATCACCAGATACCCGGCGGGGATGCCGACGAGCAGCACGATGATGATCGCCGTCAGCCAGCGGCGGCGGATCATGTGGCGCCGGTCCTCCGGCAGCTTGGTCTCCTGCTCGGGAGCGGCGGTCTGGGTGGGTACGGTCATGAATCCGGGTCCTGGGTGGTGCGGGCTTCGGTGCCGCCGCCCCGCAGGGCCTGGGCGTACCGCTCGTACCGTTCGTAGCGCTCGACACGGCGGCGGTTGGCGCGGCGGAAGCGGCGCGCGACGAGCCGGGCGAGGTCGGCGGCGCCGACCATGCCGGCCTCGGGGCCGAGCTGGGCCTTGGTGATCCGGGCCTCGGGACGGTAGCCGCGGCCGGTCAGATGACGCCGGAAGGCGTCCCGGGCCGGGCCGATCAGCAGGTCGTCGGCGGCGCTGACGCCCCCGCCGATGACGAAGCAGGAGGGGTCGAGGGCCGCGGCGAGGTTGGCGATGCCGACGCCGAGCCACTGGCCGATGTCCTCCAGGAGCTCGACGCACATGGCGTCGCCCTCGCGGGCCAGCTCGGTGATGAGCGGTCCGGTGATGTCCGGGATGCTGCCCTTGACGCGATCGATGATGTTGTACGCGACCGGGGAGTCGGCGGCGGCCAGTTCCCGGGCCTCGCGGACCAGGGCGTTGCCGGAGCTGTACTGCTCCCAGCAGCCGCGGTTGCCGCAGGGGCAGCGGTGCCCGCCGGGCACGACCTGCATATGGCCGAACTCGCCGGCCACCCCGTACCTGCCGCGCTTGACCTGCCCGCCCTCCAGGATCGCCCCGCCGATGCCGGTGCCGAGCGTGATCATGACGAGGTGGTCCTCGCCGCGTCCGGCGCCGAAGCGCCACTCGGCCCATGCGGCGGTGTTGGCGTCGTTGTCGACCATGACGGGGACGGCGAGCCGGGACTGGAGGGCGTCGCGGAGCGGCTCGTTGCGCCAGGCCAGGTGCGGGGCGAAGAGCACGGTGGCCCGCTCGGCGTCGACCCAGCCGGCCGCTCCGATGCCGACGGCGTGCACGTCGTGCCGGTCGGAGAGGTCCAGGACCAGTTCGACGATGGTGTCCTCGACGACCTTGGGGCTCTTGGACTTGTCCGGTGTCTCGGTGCGGACCTTCTCCAGGATGTTCCCGTCCGCGTCGACGACCCCGGCCATGACCTTCGTACCGCCGATGTCGATGCCGACGGTGGGCACCCGGGGCGCGGTCAGGTGGGAGCGCCGCTCGCGGGTGCCGACGGTCCGCAGCACCGTGGCCCGGGTGGCGCCGCGGTGAGTGAGGTCGCGGTAGGTACTCATCGGCTCGATTCTGCCAGGTGCGGTGTGAGGGGGCCGTTACGACAGGGAGGGGCGTTCCAGCTCGTGGCGGAGGTCCTCCAGCTCGCTGCCGCCCGCCATCTGCCGGGTCAACTCGTCCAGGGTGACCGAGCCCTTGGTGTGGCTGCCCGCCATGACTCCGCGCTTGAGCAGGACGAAACGGTCGCCGACGAGATAGGCGTGGTGCGGGTTGTGGGTGATGAGGACCACGCCGAGGCCCTGGTCACGGGCCGCGGCCACATACTTCAGGACCACTCCGGACTGCTTGACGCCGAGGGCGGCCGTCGGCTCGTCCAGGACCAGCACCTTGGCGCCGAAGTACACCGCGCGGGCGATGGCCACGCACTGGCGCTCACCGCCGGAGAGGGTGCCGATGGGCTGGTCGACATCGCGCAGGTCGATCCCCATCCGCAGCAGCTCGGTGCGGGTGGTCTCGCGCATCAGCTCGACGTCGAGGCGCTTGAAGGGTCCGGTGCCCCTGGTGGGCTCGGAGCCGAGGAAGAAGTTCCGCCAGACGGGCATCAGGGGGACGACGGCCAGGTCCTGGTAGACGGTGGCGATGCCGAGGTCCAGGGCCTCACGCGGGCTGGCGAGCACGACGTCCTCACCCTCGATGCGGAAGGTGCCGGCGTCGTGCTGGTGCAGACCCGCGATGATCTTGATGAGGGTGGACTTTCCGGCGCCGTTGTCGCCGAGGACGCACGTGATCTCGCCCGCGTGCACCTCCAGGGAGACCCCTTCGAGGGCGCGGACGTTGCCGTAGTACTTGCTGACGTCTTCGAGCTCGATCAACGCCTGGACGGTCATGTGGTTGCCTCCACTCGCCGGCGGATCCAGGCGTTCAGCAGGGTCGCCAGCAGGAGCATCGCCCCCAGGAAGAACGTGAACCAGTCCGGGTTCCACTCCGCGTACACGATGCCCTTGCCGGTCATGCCGAAGATGAAGGCGCCGACCGCCCCGCCGATGGCGGAGCCGTAGCCGCCGGTGATCAGACAGCCGCCGATGACGGCCGCGATGATGTAGATCAGCTCGTTGCCGACCCCCTCCCCCGACTGGACGACGTCGAAGGAGAAGAGGAGGTGCTGGCCGGAGATCCAGGCGCAGAAGGCCACACCCATGTAGAGGCCGATCTTGGTCCGGAAGACCGGGACGCCGACCGCGCGGGCCGCGTCGGCGCCGCCGCCGACGGCGAAGATCCAGTTGCCGAAGCGGGTCCGGAGCAGGATCCAGGTGGCGACCGCGACCAGGCCGGTCCACCACAGGATGGTGACCTTGAGGTCGACGCCGCCGATGGTCAGCTGCGAGGCGAACAGCTTCTTCGCCGAGGAGAAGCCCTCCATGTCGGCGATCGACTTCGTGGAGACCGTGCCGCTGATCAGCTTGGTGAAGCCGAGGTTCAGGCCCGTCAGCATCAGGAACGTGCCGAGGGTGATGATGAAGCTCGGCAGTTTCGTGCGGGTCAGCATGAAGCCGTTGAAGACGCCGATGGCGAGGGTGACGAGCAGCGAGACGCCGACGCCGACCCAGACGTTGGCGGTCATCTGGTAGCTGAACATCGACGAGATCAGCGCCGAGGTGGTGACGAGGACACCGGCCGAGAGGTCGAACTCGCCGCCGATCATCAGCAGCGCGACGGGCACCGCCATGACGCCGATGGTGGAGGCCGCATAGAGGACCGTGCCCAGGCTGGAGGCGCGCAGAAAGCCGTCGGCGACGATCGAGAAGAAGAGGAAGACCGCGGCGGCGCCCACGAGGGAGCCGAGCTCGGGCCGGGCCAGAAGCTTCTTCAGCGGGGACGTGCGCAGCAGCCGCTCGTCGACGTGATCGAGGTCGAGGCCGGACGGGGCGGTCGCGCTCATCGGGTGCCCCGCTCCGCGTAGCCCTTCAGCGCGGTGGCGTCGTCCTTGGTGATGATCTGAGGGCCGGTGAGGACCGGCTTGCCGCCGCCGAGGACGTCGGCGTTGTACTTGTACAGCCAGAGCAGGTCGACGGCCTCGTAGCCCTGGAGGTAGGGCTGCTGGTCCACGGCGAAGCCGAGGGTGCCCGCGGAGAGCGCGGTGGCGACCTTGGCGTTGAGGTCGAAGGTGTCGATCTCGGCGTCGGAGCCCGCGGTCTTCTTCGCCTGCACGGCTGCGTCCGCGAAGGGCGCGCCGAGGGTGACGACGGAGTCGATGGCGGGGTCGGACTGGAGCTTGGCCTCGATGGACGCCTGGACGTCGGGCATGTTGGTGCCGTCGACGTACAGGTTCTGCAGGTCGCCGCCGAAGGTGCTCTTCGCGCCCGCGCAGCGCTGCTCGTGGCCGACGTTGCCCTGCTCGTGCAGGACGCACAGGGCCTTCTTCTTCCCGCGCTTGTCGAGTTCCTCGCCGACGGCCTCGCCCGCGACGGTCTCGTCCTGGCCGATGTGGGTGAGCGCACCGAAGGCCTTGGACTGCTCGGAGCCGGAGTTGACGGTGATCACCGGGATGCCGGCCTTGACCGCCTTCTCGACGGCCGTCTTCATCGCGTCGGGCTTGGCGAGGGTGACGATGAGTCCGTCGACGTTCTTCGCGATGTACGAGTCGATGAGCTGGGCCTGCTGCTGCGCCTCGTCGCTGTGGGCGTAGAGGAAGTTGATGTTGTCCTTGACGGCGGCCTGCTCGGCGCCGTTCTGGACGATGTCCCAGAAGGTGTCGCCGTCACCGGAGTGGGTCACCATCGCGAAGGTCCACTTGGGGGTGTTCACGGCCGCCTTCCCCTGGGCCGCGGCCGCCTTGCGGGCGTCCTCCGCGCGCTTCCCGCCGGTGCTGCTGCACCCCGCGAGTGCGGCGGTGAGCGCCACCGCGAGCACGGCGCCGACTGCGGCGCGTACCCCTCCTGTCCGAAGCCTGGTCACGAGGCCGTGCCCTCCTTTGTGTCCTTCTGCGTGCATTGCAGTATCGGTCATGGGGATCGGGCGAACGTCAGTGGGTCATACGTACGACTACAGGACGACTACGGGACGACTACGGGCGGACCAGCAGCTGGAAGTCGAAGGAGTACCGCGAGGCCCGGTAGAGGTGGGAGCCGAACTCGACGGCCCGCCCCGTGTCGTCGAAGGTGGTGCGCTCCATCGTGAGCAGCGGTGCTCCCTCCTTCTCGTCGAGCAGCTCCGCCTCGGCGGCCGTGGCGGCGCGGGCGCCGACCGTCTGGCGGGCGCTGTGCAGAGTGATACCGGCGCCGCGCATCAGGCGGTAGAGGCCGGTCGTCTCCAGGCGCCCGGCGTCCAGGTCGAGCAGTCCGGCCGGGAGGTGGTTGCGCAGGTACGCCATGGGCTCGTCGTGGGCCGTGCGCAGCCGCTCCACATAGCGCACGTCGCTGCCCTCCGGTACGCCGAGGGCGGCGGCGACCCGGGCGGCGGCGGGTTCGACGCGGTCGACGAGGACCCGGGTGGCGGGGTGCTGGCCGGCCGCTTCCAGGTCGTCGTAGAGGCTGCTCAGCTCCAGCGGGCGCCGGACCTGGCTGTGCACGACCTGCGTGCCGACGCCGCGCCGGCGGACCAGGAGGCCCTTGTCGACGAGGGACTGGATGGCCTGGCGGACGGTCGGGCGGGACAGGCCGAGCCGGGTGGCGAGGTCGATCTCGTTGCCGAGCAGGCTGCCGGGGGCCAGGGCCCCGTTCTCGATGGCCGCCTCCAGCTGCCGGGCGAGCTGGTAGTAGAGCGGGACCGGGCTGGTGCGGTCCACGGAGAGCGGTGGCGGCTCGGCGGGCGACGGCGGCTTGGACGACGACTGCTTGGACACGGACGGGAGCGTAGCCCGAGGGGATGATGACAGGAAGTGGTGAAGTCCGATTGTCCTGACATTTCCTTGACACGGTGACCGTGCGGCACCACCTTGGGGCCATGCGTATCGGACTGATCGGAACAGGTCGTATCGGGGCCTTCCACGCGGGCGTGCTCGCCCGCCACCCGGAGGTCGAGTCGCTGATCGTGGCGGACGCGGACGCCACCCGGGCGGCGCGGGTCGGCGGGGCGCTCGGGGCCACGGTGGCGCCCACGGTCGACGCCCTCCTGGAGCACCACGCCCTGGACGCCGTCGTCATCGCCTCAGCGACCGCCGCCCATGCCGAGCTGATCGCCCGCGTGGCCGGCGCCGGGCTCCCGGCGTTCTGCGAGAAGCCCATCGCCCTGGACGTGCCGGGCACGCTCGGCGCGCTGCGGGCGGTCGAGTCCGCGGGTACGGAGCTCCAGCTCGGGTTCATGCGCCGCTTCGACGCCGGGTACGTGGCGGCCCGTGAGGCCGTACGGTCCGGGCGGCTCGGCCGGCTGCACACCGTACGGGCGACCACCTCGGACCCGGCCCCGCCGCCCGCCGCGTATCTGCCGCTCTCCGGCGGGCTCTTCCGGGACTGCCTGGTGCACGACTTCGACATCCTGCGCTGGGTGACCGGGCGGGAGGTCGTCGAGGTGTACGCCACCGGTTCGGACGCCGGCCCCGCGATGTTCCGCGAGGGGGGCGACGTGGACACGGCGGCGGCACTGCTCACCCTGGACGACGGCACCCTGGCGACGGCGACGGCGACCCGGTGCAACGGCGCCGGTTACGACGTACGGATGGAGCTGGCGGGCGAGCGGGACCAGATCGCCGTCGGCCTGGACGACCGGACCCCGCTCACCTCGGTGGAGGCCGCAGGGCCGCCCGCCCCGGTCAAGCCGTGGCCGGGGTTCCTGGAGCGGTTCGCCCCGGCGTACGAAGCCGAACTGGACGCGTTCGTACGCCTGGTGCGCGGCGAGGCGTCCAATCCGTGCGACGGCCGCGAGGCCCTGGAGGCGCTGCGGATCGCCGAGGCGTGCGAGCGCTCGCGGCGCGAGCGCCGCCCCGTCTCTCTGGCCGAGATTCCCTCGACGGCTGCCTGAGCGGGCGGCTGATCGGCCGCGGAGCGGGTAGACGCGGTGCGAACCGACCTGCGCGTGCGCGTCGAGGAGGCGATCGTCATGGCCGGAACCCGCGCCCTGGTGCGGCAGGTGGCGTTGCTGGTGGGAGTGGTCTTCCTGGTGGCCGGGGTTCTCGGGTTCATCCCGGAGGTCACGACGAACCACGACGCGCTCGAGTTCGCCGAGCGTGACTCTCAGGCCGAGCTCCTGGGCGTGTTCCAGGTGTCGATCCTGCACAACCTCGTGCACCTCCTGTTCGGAGTCGCCGGAATCCTCATGGCCCGCACCGCCTCTGGGGCCCGGACGTTCCTCGTCGGCGGCGGTGTCGTGTATCTCGCGCTCTGGATCTACGGACTGGTCATCGACCTCGACAGCGACGCCAACTTCGTCCCGCTCAACGACGCCGACAACTGGCTCCACTTCGGCCTCGGTGCCGGGATGGTGGTCCTCGGCGTCCTGCTCGGCCCCCGAAGGAGGAGAGCCGCCCGCTTCTGAGCACGGGAGCCTCAGATTCTGAGCACGGGAACTTCAGGCCCCCGCCGACAGCACCGTCCCCTGCGCCACCGCGCACAGCGTCTCGCCGCCGTCCTCGTCCACCGTCAGCAGATCGCACCGCACCACCGCCTGCCGTCGCCCCGCGTGGACCACGCTCGCGCGGGCGACGAGCGTCCGGCCGCGCGCGGGCCGGACGTACTGGATGGAAAAGCCGGCCGTCAGGACGGCCGCGCCCAGCGCGGTGCCGGCCGCGAAGGTGAGCGCGTTGTCGGCGGCGTACGAGAGCACGCCGCCGTGCGCGAAGCCGTTCTGCTGCTGGAGCTCCTCGCGGAGGTCCACCTCGAGCGTGGCCCCGCCATCGCCGAAGGCGGCGATCCGGGCGCCGACGAGCCGGCTGAACGGCTGGGCGTCCAGGACCTTCTGGGCGAGGACGAGGTCGAGGTCCTGCGAGGGCTTGGTCATCGGGTCACCACCTGACGGGAAGGCGGCGCACGCCGCGAATGAGCAGGCCCGGCATCCACTCCCAGGGAGCGCCATCGGGGTCGAGTTCAAGCCGCGGGAATCGCTCCAGGAGGGTCCGGATCGCGATGGTGCCCTCGAGGCGGGCGAGAGGCGCGCCGAGACAGTAGTGGATGCCGTGTCCGAAGGCCAGATGGCCGCGCGGTTCGCGGCGGATGTCGAAGCGGTCGGGCTCGGGGAAGCGGTCCGGGTCGCGGTCGGTCCCCGCGAGGGAGACGAAGACCGCCGAGTGGGCCGGGATGGGGGTGTCCCCGACGGTGGTCGCCTCCTTGGCGACCCGGAAGGTGGTGGTCTCCACCGGCCCGTCGTAGCGCAGACCTTCCTCGATCGCCCCGTCGAGGAGGCCGAAGTCGGCGCGCAGATCGGCGAGTTGGTCCGGGTGGGCGAACAGGGCCCGCATCGTGTTGGAGATGAGACCGACGGTGGTCTCGTGCCCGGCGATGAGCAACAGGTAGGCCATCGCCCGCAGTTCGGGCAGGGAGAGCCGGTCGCCGTCCTCGGCGCGGGTGGTGATGAGGGCGGAGAGCAGATCGTCGGCGGGCCGGGCGGCGCGCTTGTCCTCGATGAGCGCGTCGAGGTAGGCGCCGAAGCCCTCGACGACCTCCCGCTCGGGTGTTCCACCGGTCGGCGCGACCAGCTCGTTGGACCAGCGGCGGAAGGAGTCGCGGTCGGCCGTCGGAACGCCCAGGAGTTCGCAGATGACGGTGATGGGCAGCGGGAACGCGAAGGCGTCCACGAGATCGGCGCGGCCGGCCGGCGCCATGGCGTCGGCGAGTTCCTCGGCGAGCTCCTGGATCCGGGGGCGCAGGGCCTCCACCCGCCGCCCGGTGAACTCCCGGGCGACGAGCTTGCGCAGCCGGGTGTGGTCCGGCGGGTCCACGGCGAGCAGGTTGGGGCCGATGACCTCCTCGTCGACCGCGGTGAAGCCGATGACGGACGGCGACTTGACCAGGTGCGGGTCGGTGAGGGCCGCTCGCCCCTCCTCGTGGCCGACGACGAGCCAGAACTCCCAGCCGTCGGGCATGCGGACGTGGTGGACGGGACCGCTCTCGCGGAGCTTGGCGTAGTAGGGATACGGATTCGCGGTGAAGTCCGCGCCCCACTCCCCCAGTTCGATGGTCGACATCGTCTCAGCCTAGGCGGCCCCTTCGCAGGGAACCTAGGCGTCCCCCTCGTCGAGGAGGCCGGCGTCGTGGACGAGGAGCGCGATCTGGACACGGTTGTTGAGGCCGAGTTTGGCGAGAATCCGCGAGACATGGGTCTTGACGGTCGGCACGCTCATGTAGAGGGCTGCGGCGATCTCGGCGTTGGACTGCCCGCGGCCGACGGCGACCGCGACCTCGCGTTCACGCTGGGCCAGCTCGGCGAGCCGGTCGGCGGCGGTCGCGCTCCGCGACTGCTCCGGACGGCCCGCGACATGGCTCATCAGCTGGCGGGTGACGGCCGGGGAGAGCACGGGGTCGCCGGAGGCGACGCGGCGCACGGCGGCGACGATCTCGGCGGGAGGGGTGTCCTTGAGGACGAATCCGGCCGCGCCCGCGCGCAGGGCGCGCAGGACCTGTTCGTCGGCGTGGAACGTGGTCAGGACGACGACCTCGGGGGCGTCGGGGCGGGCGCGCAGGAGCTCGGTGGCGGTGAGGCCGTCGACCTGCGGCATCCGGATGTCCATGAGGACGACGTCCGGGGCGAGGCGGGCGACGAGCTCGGGGACGTCCCGGCCGTCGGTGCCCTCGCCGACGATGTCGATGTCGTCGGCGCCGCCGAGCATGAGGGTGAGGCCCGCGCGGACCAGGGGGTCGTCGTCGACGATGAGCAGCCGGATGGTCATGAGGGCCACGGTAGCCAGGCGCGCAGGGTGAATCCTCCGTCGGGGGCCGGACCGTGGTCGAGGCGGCCCCCGGCGAGGGTGGCGCGCTCGGCGAGGCCGATGAGTCCCTGCCCGGAGCCGGGGACGTGCGGGACGGGTCCGGTGGGGGCCGGGTTGTGGACCTCGACGGTCAGTCCGTCGCCGGGGCGGCCGCGCACGGTGAGCGTGACCTCGGCGCCGGGCGCGTGCTTGCGGGCGTTGGTGAGGGCCTCCTGGGCGATGCGGTAGACAGTACGGCCGGTGGCGGGCGGGACCGCGTCCGGATCGTCGATCGTGGAGTCGAGGACGACCTTCGTCCCGGCCTCGCGGGACTCGGCGACCAGCGCGTCGAGGGTGGCGAGGGTGGGCTGCGGCCTGTCCCCCTCCCCGCCTTCACCGGGGGTACGCAGCACGCCGATGATCTGCCGGAGGTCCTGGAGCGCCTCGTGGGCGCTGTCCCGGATGACTCCGGCGGCACGGGCGACCTGCTCGGGCGGGGCGTCGGGCCGGAACTCCAGCGCTCCGGCGTGCACGCTGAGCAGGGTGAGCCGGTGGGCGAGGACGTCGTGCATCTCACGGGCGATGGCCTCCCGGGCGAGCCGCTGGGCCTGCTCGGCCCGCAGCTCCGCCTCGGCCTCGGCGCGCCGGGCGCGCTCCCGCAGGGCCTCGACGAGCTGACGCCGGGCACGTACGAGCATGCCCCAGGCGGTCATCAGCAGGACCAGGATGAAGCCGATGACGATCCCGAGGACGGTGCCGGTCTCGGGGTCGGGGCGCACGAAGACCTGGGCGGTGGTGCAGGCGACGGCGAGCGCGCCGATCCAGGCGATCTCGCGGAAGGGCCGCCGGACGGCGACGCTGAACAGGCTGACCAGGAAGGCACCGCCGGCGACGGGCGCGACCACGCTGACGACGGAGAGCGCGACGGCGAGCCCGACGGGCCAGCGGCGGCGCAGCCAGAGGGCACAGCAGGCGAGGGCGCCGGCGATCTGGTCGGCGAAGGCGACGGCCTCGCTGTTGGCCTGGCCGCTGGCCTCGGCCGCGAGCAGGCCGAAGAGGACGGCGCCGAGGAAGAGCAGGGCGTCGACGACCCAGTCGCGGACGGTCCGCCGAGGCCGGTGTCCCCCCGGGCCGTCGGCCGGGGGTTCGGCCATGGCCGAGGGAAGCAGCCAGGCGTGGCGGTCCGTACGTGTCATACGGACCAACGTACGCACGTCAGGGGCGCGCGGCCGGTCGTGAAGGCCGGTCGGCCACCAAAGTCGCACGGTCCGAGACTTTGGTAGCCCCCCGATGTCCTCTCGGCCGACGCGAGCGCCGGGCGGAACGGATCATGCTCGCTGCATGAAGAAGTTTGTGGAGATCGTCGGCATGGTGGTACTGATCGCGGGCGTCTGCGGAGTGATCCGCGAGCTGACCGACGGCTGGTTCCGTCTCATGGGGTTCACCCGGTTCCTGACGGAGAACGTCTGGTTCCTCCAAGGCCGCGAGCTGTTCGCCAACATCGTGATCGCGGTACTGGGCCTGGTGATCCTGATCGCCTCGGACCGCGTACGGAAGGCCTAGGCGCCTAGGCGCTCGCCTCGGTGAGGCGGGTGACCTCGGCGAGGTGTTCGGCCATGCGGTGGGAGACGGAGCCGCTGGTGTAGAGGACGCCGCCGACCACAGCGAAGGGGACCGATCCGCCGAGGACGGCGAGCAGCTCGGGCCAGTCGCGCTCGGTCACACAGCTGCTGCTGCTGTTGTGGAGGTGCTCGCTTGTGAAGCGGGACTGGCACTCGCGGCTGGACTCCTCGGGCGAGTACGGCCCGAAGAGCAGCACCGCGAACCAGATCCACATCAGGCCCGCGACGGCCAGCAGCCCGAGTCCCCAGCCCTGGGTGCGCCGTGCACGGGCGCGGAATTCTATGTCGTACGGCAGTGAACGCATGGCGCAAGAACCTACCGGGCGCTCTCGTCGGCGGCGCGGCGGCCCCAACTCGTCCCCGCCAGCACCAGGATGGCGCCGGCGACGCCGACCACGCCGGGCCGGTCGCCGGCGATCGCGATGCCGGCGGCGGCGGCCCACAGCGGTTCCGTACCGAGCAGGAGGCTGACGCGGGACGGGGAGGTGCGGCGGACGGCCCACATCTGCACGAAGAAGGCGAAGAGCGTGCAGAAGACGGAGAGGAAGAGGAGGCCCGCCCATTCGCGCGGGCCGAAGCCGAGCGCCACCGACCAGGGCGACGCGCCGGTGCCGGGGGCGGCGGCGAGCAGGGCGAAGACGGCGACGGCCGAGCCGAGTTGGACGGTGGTGAGGGAGAGCGAGTCGGCGCCCTGGACGGCCTTGAGCCGGGACATCGCCAACACGTGCGCGGTCCGGGCGAGGGCGGCGAGGAGCATCAGGAGATCGCCCAGGGACGGGGCCGTGAAGCCGCCGCCCTGGGTCAGCAGCACCACACCGGCGACCGAGAGCCCGGCGGCGGCCAGGAAGGCGCGGGGCGGTCGGATGCGGGTGACGGCGGCCTCGGCGAGCGGGGTGAGGACCATGGTGAGGCTGATGATCAGGCCCGCGTTGGTGGCGGAGGTGTGGACGACACCGTAGGTCTCCAGGAGGAAGATCCCACTGAGGATCAGGCCGAGGAGGCCCGCCCCGCGCCACTGCGCGGCGCTCAGCGCCCGCAGCCCGCGCCATCCGGCGACGGCGAGGGCGGGCAGGACGACGGCGAACCGCAGGACGAGGACGGCCACGACGGTGTGCGTGGTGGTGATGCCCTTGGCCGCGAGATAGCTGGCGCCCCAGACGACGGCGACGAGGAGCACCGGAAGGTCGGTGAGCCAGGCGCGGCGCGGGGCGCGGAGGGGTACGGAAGCGGCGATCGGCGACGTAGCGGTCATCGTGGGCCTGCTCCAACACGTCGGACGAGGTGGAGACTTCGGCGGCTCTCACGCGGGACGATCACCGTACCCGGATGGGCCGGTGGTGGCTACATGTTTCGCCTACGCGTAGGTCCCGTACTCGGGACGCCCGGCCAGCTCGTAGGTGTTGATGGTGACGCCGGTGCTCGTGGTTCTGGACCCGACGTTGCGGAAGGAGGTGGGCCGGGCGCCGTCGGGGAAGAGCCGGAAGCCCGTGCCGAGGACGACGGGGAAGACGAGCAGGTGGAGCGTGTCGATGAGGTCGGCAGCCATCAGCGACTGGGCGAGCTTGCCGCTGCCGTGCATCTGGATCTCGCCGTCGACGCGGTCCTTGAGGGCCGTGACCTCCTTGACGGCGTCGCCGCCGAGGACGGTGGTGCCGGCCCAGTCGGCGGTGTCGAGGGTGGTGGAGACGACGTACTTGGGGAGGGCGTTCAGCTTGGAGGCGATGGGGTCGGCGGGGTCGTCGTGCTGCGGCCAGTAGCTCGCGAAGATCTCGTACGTCCGGCGGCCGAGCAGGAAGGCGGCGGGCCGTTCGAAGTTCTCGTTGGCGAAGGCGCCGAAGTCCTCGTCCGCGAACGGCACGGTCCAGCCGCCGTGCTCGAAGCCGCCCCTGCGGTCCTCGTCGGGCCCGCCGGGTGCCTGGTAGACGCCGTCGAGCGTGACGAACTGGGTGAGGGAGAGCTTGCCCATGATGGTGCCCTTTCGGTGTGACTGCCGGGTGCGGTGTTCCCCCCGGTCCATCGTGTCTCACAAGCTCTGACCGCACCGCTCGGCGAAAGTCATCGGTGTCCGATTGCCGCCAGCGTTGTGCCGCTGCGCCGACTTTGATTGAACCCGCAACCAGTCAGTGCTTACGGAGGTTTCGGGATGTCCACGATGAGCGGCAAGGCGGTTCTGGTGACGGGCGGCAGCCGGGGGATCGGCGCGGCCACGGCGCTGCGGCTGGCCCGGGAGGGCGCGGACGTGGCCTTCACGTACGTACGGGGCGAGTCGGCGGCGCGCGAGGTCGCGGCCGGGATCGAGGCGGCCGGCCGCAAGGCGCTCCCCCTGCGGGCCGACGCGGCGGACGCCGGGGACGCGGCGGGCGCGGTGGAGTGGGCGGCGGACGCGCTCGGCCGGCTGGACGCGCTGGTCAACAACGTGGGCGTCGGGATCCTCGGTCCGATGGAGTCCCTGACGCTCGCGGATGTGGACCGGATCCTCGCGGTGAACGTGCGCGCGGCGTTCCTCGCCTCGCAAGCGGCCGCGGCTCGGATGGAGTCCGGCGGCCGGATCATCACGATCGGCACGTGCATGACGGCGCGCGTCCCCGGCCCCGGCGGCACCCTGTACGCGACCAGCAAGTCGGCGCTGATCGGCCTGACGAAGGCCCTCGCGCGGGAGCTGGGCGGGCGCGGCATCACCGCGAACATCGTCCACCCTGGTCCGGTCGACACCGACATGAACCCGGCGGACGGCCCGTACGCGGAGGGCCAGGCGTCCATGACGGCCCTTGGCCGCTTCGGCACGGCGGACGAGGTCGCGGCGATGGTCGCGTTCCTCGCGGGCCCGGACGGGCGGTACGTGACGGGCGCGGAGTTCTCGGTGGACGGCGGCCACGCGGCGTAGAAAGCCTGTGGCTCGTCCCCTGGGCGGCACCCACCCTGCAACCCGCACGCGGGTTGTAAGCACCCGTCCCGCTTGGCGGAGCCCGCCCTCACCCGCACGCGGGTTGATAGGCACCCGTCCCGCTTGGCGGAGCCCGCCCTCACCCGCACGCGGGTTGTGGGCAATCGTTCCGCAGGGCGGAACGGGTGGGCACAACCCACGACGGCGCCGCACCCGTAGGCACCGCAGGCACGGGGAGCCTGGGCCCGGCAAGGGCGCCGTCCGTTGTGCCCACCCGTTCCGCCCCAGCGGAACGAATGCCCACAACGGCCCTGGGCTGGAAGTACGCGAGGGCGCACCGGTGCTGTCGGGCCGGTGCGCCCTCGCGGGCCGGGCGGGGTGTCGTTACCCGCCCAGTTCCTGGTGGCGGGCCGTCAGCCGCGCCGCACCCTCTTCGGTGAGCGAACCGAAGAGGCGGAGGCGGGAGATGCCGCCGTCGGGGTAGATGTCGATCCGGACGCGGGAGCCGACCGCCGGGGTGTCGAGCACGAAGCGGTGGTTGGTGTCCGGCTGGAGCCGGGTCCGGGGCAGGATCTCGGTCCAGTCCTCGGAGCCCTCGGCGGCCACGGACAGCGCCGCCCAGCCCGCGCTGTTGCCCTTGAGGTACGCCGTGTCGATCTCGACCGCGCGGATCTCGGACTCGGCCGCCAGGCTGTAGCGGATCCAGTCGTTGCCCTTGTCGCGGCGGCGCCGCGTCTCCCAGCCGTCGTCCATCTTGCGGGAGCGGCCCGGCTGGATGGTGTTGGTCGCCGGGGAGTAGAAGCGGTCGGAGGCGTCCTCGACCTGGCCGCCGTTCTCGAGCGCGGCGAGGTCGAACGTACCGAGCACGCCGAGCCACTTCGGGTCCGGGGCGACCTCTCCGTACACGCGCAGGCGCGCGATGCCGCCGTCGGGGTGCTGGTTGACGCGCAGGTGCGTGAAGCGCTGCTCGACGTCGACGGCGAAGCCGTTGGCCGCGTGGCCGCCGATCGCGGTGCGCGGGACGAGCGTCGTCCACTTCACGTCGTCCGCGAGGAGCTCCTCCGGGGACGGGGAGCCGGCGACGGAGGTGGCCTCCACCGAGACGGCCTGCGGGTAGTTGCCGCGGAAGTGCGCGGTGTCGACGACGATGCCGCGGACGACACCGGGGGCGCCGAGGCGGACGAGCGCCCAGTCGTGGTCGTCCTCGGTCGGGTGGGGCTGCTGGGCCGAGACACCACGGCGGCGGCGGGTCTCCCAGCCGTCCATGATCTTGCCCTTGTGCCCGAAGTGCTCGGGGTCGAACTCGGCGGCCTCGGGCTTGAGCATGTTCTCGCGCTCGGCGAAGAACTCGTCGTTGGCGGCGATCACTCCGGCGCCGAGGCGGCGGTCGGCGAGGTCCGCGTACTGCGTGAAGGGGAAGTCCGCCGTGCGGTAGTCGGCGTACGGGTCACCGCCGCCGTACGGGCTCGCGTCACCGGTGAAGGAGGGTATGGCGGACACGTCAGTTGTTCCTTTCGAGGAGGCGCCCGGTGGGCTCGGTGAGGGTGCCGCGGTCGTTGACGCGCTCACCGCGCAGCCAGGTCGAGGTCACGACGCCGTGCAGGGTCTTGCCCGCGTAGGCGGTGATCCGGTTGCGGTGTTCGAGATCAGCCGGGTCGACGGTGAACGTCGCGTCCGGGTCGAGGACGGCGAAGTCGGCGTCGCGGCCGGCCTCGATCGCGCCCTTCGACGAAAGGCCGGCGAGGCGGGCGGGGGCGGTCGACATCCAGCGGACGACGTCCGTCAGGTCGTGGCCGCGACGCCGGGCCTCGGTCCAGATCGCCGGCAGGCCGAGCTGGAGGGAGGAGATCCCGCCCCAGGCGGAGAGGAAGTCCGGGGTCTTGAGGTCGGCGGTGGAGGGCGAGTGGTCGGAGACGATGCAGTCGATCGTGCCGTCGGCGAGCCCCTCCCACAGCGCGTCCTGGTTCGAGGCCTCGCGGATCGGCGGGCAGCACTTGAACTCCGTCGCGCCGTCCGGAATCTCCTCGGCGGTGAGGGTGAGGAAGTGCGGGCACGACTCGACCGTGATCCGCACGCCCTCCGCCCTGGCGGCCCGGATCAGGGGCAGCGCGTCGGAGGAGGAGAGGTGGAGGACGTGGACGCGGGCGTTGAGGCGGCGGGCCTGGTTGATCAGGTTCTCGATCGCCGTGTTCTCGGCGTCGCGCGGCCGGGAGGCGAGGAAGTCGGCGTACTTCACGCCCTTCCTCTGCGGGGCGGCGGCCAGATGGTGGGGGTCCTCGGCGTGGACGATCATCAGGCCGTCGAAGCCGGCGATCTCCGCGAGCGAGTTCGCCAGCTGCTCCTGGTCCAGTGCGGGGAACTCGTCCACGCCGGAGGGCGACAGGAAGCACTTGAAGCCGAAGACGCCGGCGTCGAACAGCGGACGCAGGTCCTTGACGTTGTCGGGCAGCGCACCGCCCCAGAAACCGACGTCGATGTGCGCCTTGGTACGGGCGACGTCCTGCTTGACCCGCAGATGCTCGACCGTGGTGGTGGGCGGCAGCGAGTTCAGCGGCATGTCGAGGAGGGTGGTGATGCCACCGGCGGCAGCGGCGCGGGTGGCGGTCCAGAAGCCTTCCCACTCCGTGCGGCCGGGGTCGTTCACGTGTACGTGGGTGTCGACGAGCCCGGGGAGTACGACGTCGTCGCCGACGTCCTCCAGCCGGGCCCCGGCCGGTACCTCGGCGTCGTACGGCAGGACACCGGCGATGGTCCCGCCGGAGACGGCGATCGACGCGGCCCGCGTCCCCTCCGGGGTGATCACGCGAGTCGAGCGCAGTACCAGGTTGACGTCCACCCGTACCCCTTCCAGCAGAAATTTCAACGAACTGTTGAAGGAGTCTTCACTCAGGACGACATGTCGTCAAGGGCACACTTTCAGCATGCCGCACCGATTGGACGTTTCCATGAAGTGGAATGGAAATTTCGTACAGTAGAACGTAGCTCCGTACATGCGGGAGGAGGCGGATGCCACCGGGCAGCCGCCGACACCGGACAAACACCCCCCTGACCGGCCCGTACGCCCGGACCGGGACCGTGTGTCCGAACAGACGGCCCGGTAGGCTGCAGCCTTGCCCGCCTGCCCCGAAAGGACCTTGACGTGCCGACGTCCAGCGCCAGCACCACCGACGCCGCCAAGCCCGCCGCCGCGAGCGGTGGCGTCCAGTCCCTTGAGCGCGCCTTCGACCTCCTGGAGCGGATGGCCGACGCCGGGGGCGAGGTCGGGCTGAGCGAGCTCTCCGCCAGCAGCGGGCTGCCGCTGCCCACCATCCACCGGCTGATGCGCACGCTGGTGGCCTGCGGCTACGTACGGCAGCAGTCCAACCGCCGGTACGCGCTCGGCCCCCGCCTCATCCGCCTGGGCGAGTCGGCCTCCCGGCTGCTCGGCACCTGGGCGCGCCCGTACCTCGCGCGGCTCGTCGAGGAGACGGGCGAGACGGCGAACATGGCGCTCCTCGACGGCGACGAGATCGTGTACGTCGCCCAGGTGCCGTCCAAGCACTCGATGCGCATGTTCACCGAGGTCGGCCGGCGCGTGCTGCCGCACTCCACGGGCGTGGGCAAGGCGCTCCTCGCCTACACCCCGGCGGACGAGGTGCGCGCGCTGCTGGCCCGTACGGGCATGCCGGCCGCGACCGAGAAGACGATCACCACGCCGGAGGGCTTCCTGGACGCGCTCGCGGCCGTACGGGACGCCGGGTACGCGGTCGACGACAGCGAGCAGGAGGTAGGAGTCCGCTGCCTCGCGGTGCCGGTCCCCGACTCCCCCACCGCGGCGGC
Organism: Streptomyces sp. NPDC029169; assembly: GCF_055563935.1. Taxonomy (NCBI): domain Bacteria; kingdom Bacillati; phylum Actinomycetota; class Actinomycetes; order Kitasatosporales; family Streptomycetaceae; genus Streptomyces; species Streptomyces sp. NPDC029169. The sequence goes on along the minus strand of NZ_JBVHXA010000009.1, from coordinate 229,710 downwards.
CATCTCCATCTCGGGCCCGGCGGGCCGTGTGACGGAAGCGGCAACGGAGAAGATCGTCCCGATCCTCCAGGAAGTCGCCAAGGAACTCTCGACGGCCCTCGCCAACACGTCGGCCAACGGCGGGGCGTAGTCCCCCCCGTTGTGGGCAGTCGTTCCGCTGGGGCGGAACGATTGCCCACAACCCGGGGAGGGGAGGGTGGGCACCGCCCGCGGGGCGAAGGCCCACAACCCGCGGGGTCACACCGCCGCGCGTTCCGTCACGCGGCCGTCCTGGACCAAGACCGTCGTGTTCGCCTGCGACAAGTGGGTGTGGTCGTGCGTCACCAGGATCGTCGCCGTGGACCGCTCCCGCGTCAGGGTCGCCAGGAGGTTCACGATCGCCGCGCCCCGCTCGTGGTCCAGCGCGCTCGTGGGTTCGTCGACGAGGAGGACCGACGGCTCGTTCATCAGGGCGCGCGCGATGTTGACCCGCTGGCGCTGGCCGCCGGAGAGCTGGTGCGGGCGGCGGGTCGCCTGGTCCGCGAGGCCGACCGCGTCCAGGAGGCCCAGGGCCCGATCCCGTACCGCCTTCGGCTTCGCCCCCGACAGATGCGCCATCACCTGCACCTGCTCCACCGCCGTCAGCGACGGCAGCAGGTTCGGCTGCTGGAACACGATCCCGATCCGCTCCCGCCGCAGCGCCGCCCGGGCCGCCGGATCCAGCGGCCCGGTGTCCGTGCCGGCCACCACGACCCGCCCCCGGTCCGGCGTCACCAGCGTCGCCGCGACCGCCAGCAGGCTGGACTTGCCGGAGCCGGAGGGTCCCACGACCGCAGTGAGGTGACCGGCCGGCACCTCCAGGGAGACCGCGTCGAGAGCGGTCAGCCGCCCGTCGCCGTCGGGGTACGTCAGGGTCACGTCGTCCAGCAGCAGAGTCATCGGGCGCTCCCGAGCGCGGTCAGGGGGTCGACGGCGGTGATCCGCCGGATGGACAGGGCGGCGCCGAGGACACCGAGCACGATCATCACGGCGGCCGGGCCGAGCACGGTCAGCGGCTCCAGGACGAACGGCACGTCCCCGCCGCTGATCAGCACCCCCGCGCCGACCGCGAGACCGGTACCGAGCAGCGTGCCGGCGCCGAGCATCAGCACCGCCTGCCCGAGCGCGTCCTTCAGCAGGTACGGGGTGGAGGCGCCGAGCGCCTTCAGTACCGCCACGTCACCGCTCCGCTGGATCGTCCAGACCGTGAAGAAGGCCCCTATGACCAGCGCGGAGATGACGAAGAGGAATCCCCGCATCAGCTGCAGCGAGCCGTTCTCGGCCTGGTAGGACCCTATGGCGGTGAGCGCCTCGTCGATCGTCCGCGACTCCGTGCCCAGCGCCTCGTCCACGGCCCCCAGGTCCACGTCCCCGGAGAGACGCAGCGCGACGACCGTGGCCTGCTCCTCCGGCGTCGTGCCGTTGTGCCCGAGCTTCTGCCAGTCGTCAAGCGAGGTCCAGACGACGGGCGTGTGGCTGTACGAGGCGTCGCCGGCGACGGCCGCGACGCGGGCCTCCAGCGGACCGAGGCGTACGGCCCCGCCCACGCCGACGCCGAGCTCCGCGGCCGCGGACTCGGAGAGGACGACCCGCCCCGGCCCGAGCTTCCCGCTCTCCGGCGCGAGGGCGGCCGACGGCTCCGTACCGAACGCGGATACGGCGACCGTACGGTCCCCGGCGGCGCCGCCCAGCGTACGGATGCCGAGCGGCTCCGCGCTCGTGACGCCGGGCCGCTCCGCCCACCGCCGCCACTGGCCCTCCGTCACCGTCGAGTTGGTGAAGGACACGGACTGGCCGGAAGGCGGGGCGGCGAACGCGAGCCGGTCCGCCGACAGCCCGGTGATCGCCGAGACGTTCTCGCGGGCGAGTCCGGCGGTCAGCCCGGACAGCAGTCCGACGAGCAGCGTGATCAGCACGATCACCGTGCCCATCAGGGTGAATCGCCCCTTGGCGAATCTCAGGTCTCTCCATGCCACGAACATGCCGCCCAGCTTTCCCGGCTCCCCCGGCCCCCGGCATCGCGCCACGGATGGCTCCGCTATCAAACTTTCGGTTGAGGTCCGGATCGCCGGCTCCGGCCTACGCTGGGCAGATCATGGATCCGCGTTCCCTCACCCCCGCCCTGCGTGCGCTGCGCCTCTGTCTGCACCTGCTGGTGGCGGGGCTGCTTGCACTCGCGGCGGTACGGGCGGACTCCGGGGCCGGGGTCGCGCTCGCGGCGGTGACGGGCGCGGTGTACGCGGCCGGGGCCTTCCTGCCCTCCGTACGGGACTCCCAGCGGGCCGCCGCGGTGTGGCTGGCCGTGCTGGGCGCGTCCTGGCTGGCGCTCCTCTGGGCGACCCCCGACGGGCTGTGGGTGGCGTTCCCGCTGTACTTCCTCCAGCTGCATCTGCTGCCCGTGCGCTGGGCGCTGCCCTCGGTCGCCCTGACGGCGGGCGCGGCGATCCTGTCGTACGTACGCCATGGGGCGCCCCTCAATCCCGGGGTCTTCATCGGGCCCCTGCTCGGCGCGGCCGTGGCCGTGGCGACGGTCCTCGGCTACCAGGCGCTGTACCGGGAGAGCGAGCGGCGCAGGCGGATGGTGGAGGAGCTGATCGCGACCCGGGCGGAGCTGGCGGCGGCCGAGCGGCACGCGGGCACGCTCGCGGAGCGCGAGCGCCTGGCGCGGGAGATCCACGACACGTTGGCGCAGGGGCTCTCCTCGATCCAGTTGCTGCTGCGGGCCGCCGAGCGGGCGCTGCCGGAGAGTTCGCCGGCCGCCGGGCACATCGAGGCAGCCAGGCGGGCGGCGCAGGACAACCTGGCGGAGGCGCGGCGGTTCGTACGGGCGCTGTCACCGCCGGACCTGGAGCACGGCTCGCTGGCGGCGGCCCTGGAGCGGCTGTGCGAGCCGACGGGGACCGGGCCGCGGGTGCGCTTCTCGGTGAGCGGGACGCCGGTGGAGCTGCCGACGCCGTACGAGGTGGCGCTGCTGCGGATCGCGCAGTCGGCGCTGGCGAACACGGTGCGGCACGCCTCCGCCGCGCGCGCGGAGATCACGCTGTCGTTCATGGACGCCTCGGTCACTCTGGACGTGGTCGACGACGGCAAGGGCTTCGACATCGCGTCCGTACGCCCGTCCTCGGACGGGGGCTTCGGGCTGCTGGCAATGCGCTCGCGGGCGGAGTCGCTGGGCGGCACGTTCACGGTGGAGTCCGCGCCCGGTCAGGGCACGGCCGTCGCCGTGTCCCTCCCCCTTCCCGCCGGAACACCCGCTGGAGTCTCCGCATGACCATCCGTCTTCTCCTGGCCGACGACCATCCGGTCGTACGGGCCGGGCTACGCGCGGTCCTCGACACGGAGCCGGACTTCACGGTGGTCGCCGAGGCGGCCACGGCCGAGCGGGCCGTGGAGCTAGCCGCCGCCGAGGAGGTGGACGTGGTCCTGATGGACCTCCAGTTCGGGTCCGGGATGCACGGCTCGGAGGCCACGGCGGCGATCACCGCGCGTACCGGTGGGCCGAGGGTCCTGGTCCTGACCACGTACGACACGGATGCGGACATTCTTGCCGCGGTAGAGGCGGGGGCCTCGGGCTATCTGCTGAAGGACGCGCCGCCGGAGGAACTGGCGGCGGCGGTCCGCACGGCGGCGGCGGGCCAGTCGGCACTGGCCCCGGCGGTGGCGCACCGGCTGATGGACCGGATGCGGACGCCCGCGGAGGCGCTGACGAAGCGGGAGCTGGAGGTGTTGCAGCTGGTCGGCGAGGGTCTGTCGAACCAGCAGATCAGCAAGGCGCTGTTCCTGAGCCAGGCGACGGTGAAGTCCCATCTGGTGCACATCTTCGCCAAGCTGGGCGTCGACTCCCGTACGGCGGCGGTGGCGACGGCAACCTCACGGCGCCTGATCCGGCGGTAGAGGCCGGAGGGGGTCACGCCTCACGCGGGGGCTCTCCGAAGAGTTCGACGGCCTGGCGGACTCCCGTCAGACCGTTCGACAGGGCGCTGACCGAGCCGATCGCGCCGGCGATCAGGAGCAGCGAGCAGCGCAGCCGCCGTACCTCCGGGACGCCGCTGACGGCCATCGCGTCAAGGGCGGCGAGCTCGTCCTCGGCGATGCCCCGGTCGGCGAAATCGACGCGGTGGCCCGCGAGTTCGCGGCGGAGCCGGGAGACGGCGGCACGCAGCTCCGCCACTCTCGGGTCCTCGCCGCCGCCGGTCGTCACACGCCTCTGCCCAACGCTCCGCAACAAACTTCTCCCCCTCGCACGACACTGTGCGCCGAACTCCACCGACCCACCCGACCCGTCGAACGATGGTCGGGCGCCCGGAGTCGCGAGCAAGTTAACGCCATCGCGCGCCCGGCGCGCCATATCGCGGGAACAATTCAGGCCTCCGTGTCATGCGGTATGCAGTCGGTATGACGAACACACAGCACTCCTCCCCCCTGGTGGCCGGTCTGCTCCTCGCGGCGGGCGGCGGACGGCGCCTCGGCGGCCGCCCCAAGGCGCTCCTGACCCATCGCGGCCGGCCGCTGGTCGAGCACGCGGTGCGCGTGCTGCGCGAGGGGGGCTGCGAGGTGATCCATGTCGTCCTCGGGGCCTCGGCCGAGCTCGTACGGGAGCGGGCGCAGCTCCCCGGTTGCGTGCTGGTCGACAACCCGGAGTGGGCCGAGGGCATGGGGTCCTCGCTGCGGGTGGGGCTCGCCTCGCTGGCCGCGGAGGCGCTGCCGGTGGACGCGGCGCTGGTGTCGCTGGTGGACCAGCCGGGGATCGGCGCGGAGGCGGTGGCGCGGGTCCGGGAGGCGTACCGCTCGCGCGACTCCCTCGCGGCGGCTTCGTACGACGGGAAGCGCGGCCATCCGGTGCTGTTCGGCGCGGACCGCTGGGCGGGGATCGCGGCGGGGGCGGTCGGTGATCAGGGGGCGCGGGACTACCTGGCGGAGCATCGGGATGCGATCACCCTCGTGGACTGTTCGGATGTGGCCGAGCCCTATGACATCGACACGGAGGCCGACCTGGCGCACCTTGAGTGAAGGGTGTGGCACTGAGCGCCATGTTCTGTCGATCCAGAGAATCTCGATATCAACAAACGATTGAACTTCCACTATGAGGAAACTAGTATCCACTGTTCAGAAGCGCCTGATCCCCCTGACGGCGCTCCGCGGCCGTATCTCGGCGCCTGCGGCACTCCGTGCCGATCCGTGACGCCCGGCGGCCGTAAAGGCACCGCCCAGCACCGCCCGTGAAGCCCGCTGAAGGAAGTGACAGTTCATGTCCGCACCAGCGCCGTCCCCCCTGGCCGTCGTCGAAGCCGAGCCCCTGCCGAGGCAGGAGGAGGTGCTGACCGACGCGGCCCTCGCCTTCGTGGCGGAGCTGCACCGGCGGTTCACCCCGCGCCGGGACGAGCTCCTCGCCCGCCGGGCGGAGCGTCGCGCCGAGATCGTCCGTACCTCGACCCTCGACTTCCTGCCGGAGACCGCCGCGATCCGCGCGGACGACTCCTGGCGGGTCGCGCCGGCCCCGGCGGCCCTGAACGACCGCCGCGTCGAGATCACCGGCCCGACCGACCGGAAGATGACGATCAACGCGCTGAACTCGGGCGCCAAGGTCTGGCTCGCGGACTTCGAGGACGCCTCGGCCCCGACCTGGGAGAACGTCGTCCTCGGCCAGGTCAACCTGATCGACGCGTACAACCGGAACATCGACTTCACGGACCCGCGCTCGGGCAAGACCTACGCCCTCAAGCCCGCCGAGGAGCTCGCCACCGTCGTGATGCGGCCCCGCGGCTGGCACCTGGAGGAGCGCCACCTGACCTTCGAGGGCCGCCCGGTCCCCGGCGCGCTCGTCGACTTCGGCCTGTACTTCTTCCACAACGCCAAGCGCCTGATCGAGCTGGGCAAGGGCCCGTACTTCTACCTCCCGAAGACGGAGTCGCACCTGGAGGCCCGCCTCTGGAACGACATCTTCGTCTACGCGCAGAACTACGTCGGCATCCCGCAGGGCACCGTCCGCGCCACCGTCCTCATCGAGACGATCACGGCTGCGTACGAGATGGAGGAGATCCTCTACGAGCTCCGCGACCACGCGGCGGGCCTCAACGCGGGCCGCTGGGACTACCTCTTCTCCATCGTCAAGAACTTCCGTGACGGCGGGCCGAAGTTCGTCCTCCCGGACCGCAACGCGGTCACGATGACGGCCCCGTTCATGCGGGCGTACACCGAACTCCTCGTCCGCACCTGCCACAAGCGCGGCGCGCACGCGATCGGCGGCATGGCGGCCTTCATCCCGTCCCGCAAGGACCCCGAGGTCAACAAGGTCGCCTTCGAGAAGGTCAAGGCCGACAAGGACCGCGAGGCGGGCGACGGCTTCGACGGCTCCTGGGTCGCCCACCCGGACCTCGTCCCGATCGCGATGGCCTCCTTCGACGCGGTGCTCGGCGAGAGGCCGAACCAGAAGGACCGGCTCCGCGAGGACGTCTCCGTGGCGCCCGGCGACCTGATCGCCATCGACTCGCTCGACGCGAAGCCGACGTACGACGGTCTGCGCAACGCCGTCCAGGTCGGCATCCGCTACATCGAGGCCTGGCTCCGCGGCCTCGGCGCCGTCGCCATCTTCAACCTGATGGAGGACGCCGCCACGGCCGAGATCTCGCGCTCGCAGATCTGGCAGTGGATCAACGCTGGCGTCGTCTTCGAGAACGGCGAGAAGGCCACGCCGGAGCTGGCCCGCAAGGTCGCGGCGGAGGAACTGGCCGCGATCCGCGAGGAGATCGGCGAGGAGGCCTTCGCGGCCGGCAAGTGGCAGCAGGCCCACGACCTCCTGCTCCACGTCTCCCTCGACGCCGACTACGCCGACTTCCTGACCCTCCCGGCATACGACCAGCTGATCGGCTGACCCGCACAGCGGCCGATCGGCACGCGGTATCCGCGAACTCGCGGTTACCCCGAAAAAACGGCTCCGCCCCTGGTGAACGCACAGCACCGGGGGCGGAGCCATTTTCGCTCCGGTGCGTTTCACAGGGCCCGTGACGCAACCGAAACCCGCCGCTACCTAGCGGTAACAAGCCACGGCGTGCCAGATTCCGCATGCCACCGGCCGGCGGCTGTCCCCCACTCCTCTGCACCGACGCAGGAGAACGCAGCCATGCCCAGAACCCCGCACCGCACGGTCCGAAGACTCGCCACCGTCGCCCTCGCCGTGGGCGGACTCCTGGCCGCCGGGGCGGCCCCCACCGCCGCCTCCGACGGGTCCGGGCCCACCGCCGTCGTGTCGATGGGCGACAGCTACATCTCCGGCGAGGCCGGACGCTGGCAGGGCAACAGCCTGACCACGAGCGGCAGCCGGAACGGCACCGACCGGGCGTGGACGGGCAGCACGTACGACCCCTCCCGGGTGTACGGCACGACGGCGGCGAACGGCTGCCACCGCTCCGACTCGGCCGAGGTGAAGAGCGCGGGCGCGATCGCCTCGACGCTGATCAACCTGGCCTGCTCCGGGGCGACGACCCAGAACGTCTTCCGCGCGTCGAACGGCGGCGTGGCGTACAAGGGCGAGGCGCCGCAGGCCGACCAACTGGCGGCCGTCGCCGCCTCCCACGACGTCCAGACGGTCGTGCTGTCGATCGGCGGCAACGACCTGGGCTTCGCCGACATCATCAGGACCTGCGCGACCGACTACATCGTCTGGTACTCGTACTGCCACGACGACCAGCAGGCCGAGGTCGACGCGAAGATCGACACCGTGATGGCGAACGTCGGAAAGTCCGTCGACGAGATCCGCGCGGTGATGTCCGGCGCCGGGTACGCCGCCTCCTCGTACCGGATCGTGCTCCAGTCGTACCCCTCCCCCATCCCGCGGGCCGCGGAGAACCGTTACGGCGAGAGCGGCTGGACGCGGACGAACACGGGCGGCTGCCCGTTCTGGGACCTGGACTCCGACTGGGCGCGCGACTCGCTGGTCCCGCAGGTCGCCAACCGGCTCAAGGCGGTCGCGGCGAGCAAGGGCGTGCAGTTCATGGATCTGCGCGACATGCTCCAGGGGCGCGAGGTGTGCGCGAAGGCCAGCAAGCAGGTCAGTTCGACGGTGCCGGCCTCGGCCACGAGCAGCGAGTGGGTGCGCTGGATCGACCAGAACGAGACCCAGGGGCCGATCCAGGAGAACGTACACCCCAACCACTACGGCCAGTTGGCGCTGGGCCGCTGTCTCGCGCTGATCCACGCCCAGCCGAGCGGGAACTTCTCCTGCCGCAACACCGCGGGGTCCGGAGCCTCCGGGATGTACCTGACGGCCGCGAACTGACGGCCGTCTCCTGACCCGTGTTCTGACGGCCGTCTCCTGACGGCCGTGTCCGACCCCCCACGGGGATCAGCGGGTGCGGCGGCCGCTCCGGCCGCGGCGCCGCGCCCGCTCCTTCGCCCGTTCCTTCGACCGCTTCGTCGCCGGCATCGGGATGTGGAGCGCACCGAGCGTCCGCTCCGCGCGGTACGGGTCGGCCTCCGCCATCTCCCTGACCAGGGCGTCGAGGCCGCCCGGCCAGCTCTCGGCGGCCGAGTCGAGGACCGTACGCCCCTCTGTCCGACGGCGGGAGAGCCGGTCCAGGATCAGCACGGCCCGGGCGGACAGCGGCACGCGCGTCTCGTCCGCCGGCTCGCCCCGGGCGCGCAGGACCCCGTACGCGTACGCGCCCATCACCGGGTCGTCGAGGGCGCCGCGCAGCGCCTCGACGGGGGCGGCCGCGGGGTCCAGGAAGCCGAACAGGGCGCGGGTGTCGGCGGCCTCGAAGGTGCCGGCGTTGACGGTGCCGAGCGCGTCGAGCAGCGCGGACCAGGCTTCGACGGTGTCGCCGTGCGCGTGCAGCCACTCGGCGAGGACCCGGGTGGCGGCGGAGGCGGACCAGCCCTCGGCGGCGGCGATCACGGTCGGAGCGTCCCAGGCCGCGGCCTCCTTGGCGTCGGGCGCCGCGACCCAGCGCACCCGCAGCAGATAGTGGAGGACCTCGACACCCCAGGGGGTGAGGCCGAAGGCGTCGCCGGCGCGGAAGACCATGCCGGTGGCGGCCAGCCGGTCGACGGTGGCGGCCATGGCCCGCGCGGCCGGTTCGAGGGCGGCCCGCTGCTCGTCCGTGACCTCGCTCCCGGTGAGCCGGGACAGCTCCGCGACGGGCGGGACCTGATACTCCTCAGGGGCCTGCGCCGGTACGAGGACGGGCGCGTCCTCCAGACGGGGATCGACCGGCCAGTCCTCGAACTCGGCCGCCCGGCGCGCGATCGACTCGGCGCAGGCGCCCCGCTGGTAGAGCGCGTACAGCAGGTGCGCGGCCTCGCCGTCGTACAGTCCGCCGTCCTCCGCCTTCATCTCCTCGACGGCCGCGGCGAGCAGATCGGCGCCCGCCTCGACGGACCGCTGGGGTTCGTGCGCCTCCATGCGCGGAGGCGGCACGGGGATGGAGGAGTCGCCGTAGTAGTTCAGGTGTTCGTCGAGGAGGGTGTCGGCGAGGACGAGGTGCGGGAAGGCCTCGGGCCCGGGCGCGAGATGGGCGTACGGTCCCGCGAGCGCGCCGGAGAGCCCTGCGGCGGTCCACCGGTCGACCAGCAGGCCCCCGATCTTGCCCACCCCGTGCGAGACGTCCCCGTCGGCCAGCAGCGGCCCTGCGGGCGAGGGCGACTCCGCGTCCCACACGTACGCGGCGGTGAGCGCGTCGGCGAGCAGCGTGTCCGCGAACTCGCTGCGGTACATCAGGTCGGCCCGGTTGAGCCCGTCGGGCGGCCGCACTCCGTCGTGTCCGGCGAGCCAGGCCCGTACGGCGGCGGGGTCGCCGGGGTCGGTCCCGTCGGCGCGCAGCAGGGAGGCGTACCAGCGCTGCCAGGTGTAGTTGGCGGGGTCGTTCATGGCCCGTTCGAAGTCGGGGACGATGTCCTCGATCGCGGCCACGATCCGCGCCTGCCGCTTCGCGTTGAGCCGCCCTGCCTCCCGCACGCGCTGCGTGAGGGCCACGAGCACGGCGGGATAGGCCGCCAGCTCCTCGGGCGTCGCGTACACGAAGGCGGGGGCGTCCTCGACGAGCAGCCGCCGCACCAGCTCCACGCTCGGTTCGGGCAGCCCGCTCCGCCGGTCGGCCCCGCGCAGGGACAGCAACGAGAGCATGGCGTCCGCGGCGCGCACGAACGAGGGGTCGCGGGACTCCGGTGTTCCGTCGAGGAACGCGTCGAGCCCGGTGTTGGTGAGCACGGTCCCTGCCACCTTTCCCAGGGTAGTTCCGGCACGCGCCGGACGACGAGGCGCGTGGCGGCGCCGTCATGGGACGACAACGGTCCGCTGGGCCGAGAAGTCACCCCAGGTGCCGTCGGGGAGGCGGGCGCGGAGTGTGACGCTGTAGCGGGTGCCGGGGGTGGTGGGGACCGTGAAGGTGTAGGCGGCGTCGGCGCGTGGGGGGTCGGTGCCCCAGATGATCGTGGTGGTGAAGGCTCCGTTCAGGTAGAGCTGGTGTTCCTTCACCGGGGCTCCCGTGTTCGGTGGAGTCCAGGTGAGGGTGATCTCGCCCTTCGTGGCCTTGGCCTTCAGGTTCGTGGGGGCTGTGTTGGGGGCGGCGCCCGGGGCCGGGGTGGTGGTGAGGTCGGCGGGGGTGCTGTCCGGGGAGGAGTTCTCGGCGGCGTCGCGGGCGCGGACCGTGAAGGAGTAGACGGTGCCGGGGCGCAGGCCGGTGAGGCGGGCGGTGGTGGCCGTGCCGGGGACGGTGTGGATGCGGGCGTCGGCCTGGTAGACGTCGTACGCGGTGACCTTGGTGTCGTCGCGGGCCGCCTGCCAGGTCAGGGTGGCCGCGTGGCTTCCCTCGGGGGTGGCACGCAGGGCTCGCGGGGCCGTCGGGGGTGTGCGGTCATCGGCCGTCGCGGCGAGGGTGGTGGCGGGGACGGTCGTGCTGTGCGCGGAGCGGTTTCCGGCGGCGTCGCGGGCGCGGACCGTGAAGGCGTACGGGGTCGCGGGCGTGAGGTTCACGATGTCGGCCATGAGCGTGGTGGCGGGGACGTCCTTGACCTTGCGCCCCTGCTGGTAGACCTCGTAGCCGGTGACCGCGCGGTCGTCGGTGGCCGCGTTCCACATCACGTGGACCGTGTGGGCGCTGCCGGAGGCGGCGGTGACGCCCGTGGGGGCGGTGGGGCCGCGGGTGTCCTTGGCGGGGCCCGGCGAGCAGGCCGTGAGGGCGAGTGCGACGGCGGTCAACACGCTCGTGGCGAGCGGGCGTTGCACAGGAATGCCTCCGTCCGTCGACTTGGTCCAGACCTGTATGGCACGGGGCGGCGGCCACGGCAAGAGGGCGATTGTCAGTGGCGTGCGCTTCACTGGATTCGTCACTCTCCGTGATCAGAAGTGGGGGAAACATGACGGACCGTACGACCTTTGTGACGCTCGCCGGACTCCGTGCGCGCGGCTGGACCGACGCGATGGTGCGTGACCTTCTGGGCGAGCCCGATGTGCAGGGGCGGGATCCGCGGCGGTGGTCGATCGCGCCCGTGCGGCTGTACCTGGTGGCGCGGGTGGAGGCGGTCGAGCGGACACCGGAGTTCACCCGCTGCGCGGCCGACTCGGGGCGGCGCTCCTCCGCCGCGGAGGCGGGGGCCGAGCGGCGACGGCGGGCGGTGCTCGCCGCGATCCGGGCGCAGCCCATCGAGGTCCCCCGGCTCCCGGCGGCGGAGCTGGAGCGGCGCGCGGTGCGGCACCGGCACCTGCTCGGGGCCCGCAGCCCCGGCGGGGTGGCGGCCGGGGCGCTCGTGCGGTGGCAGGTGAGCTATCTGCGGCACGCCCTGTCGCGGTACGAGACGCTGCTCGACGGCCTGTACGGAACGACGGGGCGAGCGGAGGCCGAACGGCTGCTGCGGACGAGGCTCTACGAGGCGATCGGGCGGGCCTATCCGGCACTGGCCGAGGAGTGCGCACGGAGGGCCGCGGCCGAATCCGGCCGCGCGGGACCGATGAGTTCCGACGGACGCGGGGGTCACTGATGCATGGAGAACAGGACACAGGACGAGCCCGCAGCCACTCCCGTCGACCTGGGTGCGGCGGCGGAGCGGATGACGCGGATCGTCGCGGCCGTCGGCGACGAGCAGCTCGACGGCCCGACACCCTGCCCCGCGTACGCGGTACGGGATCTGATCGCGCACGTCGCCGGGCTGAGCCTGGCCTTCCGCGACGCGGCACGCAAGGACCTCGGACCCACGACGAACACCCCGCCCGGCCCGACGATGCCCGCCCTGGAGGACGACTGGCGCGCCGCCCTGCCGAAGGCCCTCGCCGAGCTGGCCGCCGCCTGGCGCGAGCCCGGCGCCTGGGAGGGCGAGACCGAGGCGGGCGGGGTCACGCTCCCGGCCGCCGTGATGGGACGCGTCGCCCTCGACGAACTCCTCGTCCACGGCTGGGACCTGGCCCGCGCGACGGGCCAGGAGTACGAGGCGAGCGAGGAGGAACTGACGGTCGCCGAGGCCCTCCTGACTCCGGAGGACGCTGCAAGTGGTGACGGCTTCTTCGGTCCCATCGTCCCCGTGCCGGCGGGCGCTCCGCTCCTGGACCGGGTGATCGGGCTCAGCGGACGCGACCCGGGCTGGCGCCCGGAGTAGCCGGCACATCGGGCGGCCGGGGGGCGGCGGGGGTCAACTCCTTTGCGCGGAAGGGGTGTACGGGCGCGGGAAGTGCTGATAGGAAAGCTTCCTAACAACCGCCCTTTCTCCAGTGGAGGCCCCGGTGCCCAACCCCCATAAGCGCACCGCGATTCACGTCCTGCTCGGACTCGCCATCGTCGCCGCGCCGACGACCGCCGTCGCGGCCACGTCGGACGGCGACACCGGCGCTCACACCCGGTCGAGCGCGGCCGCCCCCGTCGCCCCGGCGGCGGTCGGGCTCGACGACCCGGCGAAGAAGGAGATCGCCATGAAGCTGGTGTCCAGCGCGGAGAACTCCTCGCTGGACTGGAAGGCGCAGTACAAATACATCGAGGACATCGGCGACGGCCGCGGCTACACGGCCGGCATCATCGGCTTCTGTTCCGGGACCGGCGACATGCTCGACCTCGTCGAGCTCTACACCGCGCGCGAGCCCGGCAACGTCCTCGCGAAGTACCTGCCCGCCCTGCGCAGGGTGAACGGGACGGACTCGCACGCGGGCCTCGGCTCGGCGTTCGAGCGCGACTGGGCGAAGGCCGCCCAGGACTCCGACTTCAAGAAGGCCCAGAACGACGAGCGCGACCGGGTGTACTTCAAGCCGGCCGTGAAGCAGGGCAAGAGCGACGGCGTCGGCGTGCTCGGGCAGTTCGTCTACTACGACGCCATCGTCATGCACGGCGACGGCACCGACTCGACCAGCTTCCGCAACATCCGCAAGAAGGCCCTCGCGAAGGCCAAGTCCCCGGCCCAGGGCGGGGACGAGACCACGTTCCTCAACGCCTTCCTCGACGCCCGCGTGTGGGCGATGAAGCAGGAGGAGGCGCACAGCGACACCAGCCGGGTCGACACGGCCCAGCGGGTGTTCCTGCGCAAGGGGAACCTGAACCTCGACCCGCCGCTCGACTGGAAGGTGTACGGGGACAGCTTCCACATCGGCTGACCCTCACCGCCGACACCCGCCGTCACCGTCGTTACCGCCGTCGCCCCCGTCAGCCCCGTCAGCCCCCCCCGTCACCGCCGGCCCGTACTCAGGGCCGGTGCCATGACGCCGCCGGATCGCGCTGCGCCAATACGCGTGCGATCCGGCGGCACGCGGCCGGGACGGGGGCCACGACGGGGACGTCGAAGCGCTCCCGCAGCTCGTCCGCCGCCTCGGCCAGCGGGCCTCCGCCGATCACGACCGCCCGCGCCCCGTCCCGTACGACACACGCACGCACCGCCTCCGCCAACTCCTCCCGCAGCGCCTCGGGGTGTTGGCGGAGCAGCCCGGGATCGCTCCGCGTCAGCCGAATGCCCGTGTACCGGTCCGCGAGGCCGAGCGCTCCGATCCTCCGGGCGATCGCGTCCGCCAGGCCCGGGGTCGTCGTCGCCACGCCGAACCGCGCTCCCCCGGCCGCCGCCTCCGCGCAGGCCGCCTCCGCGAGGCCCACGACCGGGACCCCGGCGAAGGCCCGCAGCTCCGCCACGCCCGGGTCCCCGAAGGCTCCCACCACAAGCCCCGCGCAGTCGCCGGCCGCCAGCGCGCGGCGCGCCGCCGCGACCACCTCGGGTACGGCGCCCCTCAGGGCCTCCTCGTCGAGCAGCATCGGAGGCCCGTGACGTACCGTCACACCCCGTACCGCGCCCAGGGTCAGGGTCCGGCGGGCGATCGCGGTCATCATCGCCGTCGTGTCCGCGCAGGTGTTGGGGTTGATCAGCACCACCGAACGTGCCGCCGAACGCCCGCGGCCGGTCCCCGCGTCAGACGCGGGGACCGGCTCGACGGCTGACGGGGACGCGCTCAGTGGACGTGCGCCGTCTTCGGCGTACGGGTCTCGGAGATCTCCTCGCCCGGTTCCATGGGTGCGGTGACCGTGTCCTCGTCCCGGCGCCCGCCCAGGTGGTTGAAGACCAGGTTCAGCAGGACCGCCGCGACGCAGCCGGTCGAGATGCCCGAGTCCAGGATGATCTTCGCGGTCTCCGGGAAGGCGTGGTAGAACCCCGGCGCCGTGATCGGGATGATGCCGACGGCCAGCGAGACCGCCACGATCAGCACGTTGTTGTCCTTCTCCAGACCGGCCTTGACCAGGGTCTGGATGCCGCTCGCCGCGACCGATCCGAAGAGGACCACACCCGCGCCGCCGAGCACCGGCCGCGGGACGACCGAGATCAGCGAGGCGGCGATGGGCGAGAGGCCCATCAGGACCAGGAAGGCACCGCCGCAGGCGACCACGAACCGGCTGCGGATCTTCGTCATGGCGACAAGCCCGATGTTCTGGGCGAAGGCGCTGCACATGAAGCCGTTGAAGAGCGGGCTGAGGGCCGAGCCGAGGGTGTCGGCGCGCAGACCGGCCGCGATGGTCTTCTCGTCGGCGGGCCGCTCGACGATCTCGCCGAGCGCCAGCATGTCGGCGGTCGACTCGGTCATCGAGACGAGCATGACCACGATCATGGAGACGATGGCGGCGAGCGCGAACTGCGGGGCTCCGAAGTGGAACGGCGTCGGGAAGCCGATCACGGACGCCTCCGCCACCGGGCTGAAGTCCGTGACACCGAACGGGATCGCGATGAGCGTGCCGATGACCAGACCGACCAGGACCGCGATCTGCTTCAGGAAGCCGCGGGTGAAGCGCCGCAGCACCAGAACCACCACGAGCGTGATCGCGGCGAGGGTGAGATAGGTCGTCGAACCGTAGTCCTTCGCCGTCGGATTGGGCCCTTGGGCCCAGCCGAAGGCGACCGGCAGGAGCGAGACACCGATGAGGGTGATCACCGTGCCGGTGACGACCGGCGGGAAGAAGCGGACGAGCTTGGAGAAGTACGGGGCGGCTATGAAGCCGAGGAGACCCGCGACGATGATCGCGCCGAAGATGATCGGCAGAGCGTCGGCCTTGTCGTCCGTGGTGTCGACAATGGCGAGCATCGGCGCGACGCCGGCGAAGGTGACGCCGTTGACGAACGGCAGCCGGGCGCCGATCTTCCAGATGCCGAGCGTCTGGAGGAAGGTGGCGAGTCCCGCGGTGAAGAGGCTGGCTCCGGTGAGGAAGGTCAGTTCGGCGCCGGAGAGTCCGACGGCCGCTCCGACGATCAGGGGCGGGGCCACCACCCCCGCGTACATGGCGGCCACGTGCTGGAGGCCGCTGGTGAACATCTTCAGGGGCGGCAGAGTCTCGTCGACCGGATGCTTCTGGTCTTCGGTGTCGGCGCCTGCGTCGTGCGCATCATTGCGAAACCTGGGCTTGGTGGCCACGGCGGTTTCCTCCGGTCGGGTAACACGTCGGCGAAAACGTGGGTGTCATGGAGGTGGTGCAAAGCGGTGCAGGTGGTGCGCCTCACGGGTGCGGCTCATGAGGAAGGGAGCGATTCGACCGTCCGGGGGGTGCCGTACCTCTTTACGTACGGACACCCCCCGTCCGGCCGGCCATGGGCCCCGCTCGGGTCCATGGCGACCGACCGAGGGCCGTCCCCCTCGGTCGGACTCCTTGGGGAGGTCAGCCCTGGGCCGTGATCCGGGCCAGGCGCTGGGCCTCCGCGCGCGCGTCGCGCGCGATCTGCTCCTCGTCCGCGAAGAGCAGGCGGTTGTTCTCGACGATCTGCTTGCCGTTGACGAACGAGGCCGTCACCGGGGCGGCAGCGCCGAACACGATCGCGGTGACCGGGTCGGCGATCGAGGAGTGGCCGAGGCCGTCGATCTTCCAGAGGACGAAGTCGGCGAGCTTGCCGGCCTCCAGAGAACCGATGTTGTCGGCGCGGCCGAGGACCTGGGCGCCGCCGTACGTACCGAGGCGCAGGGCCTGACGGGCGTTGAGCGCGGCCTCGCGGTGGGCGCCGAGGCGGTTGACCAGGAGCGCGTTGCGCAGCTCGGTGTGGAGCTCGCCGGACTCGTTGGAGGCGGTGCCGTCGACGCCGAGGCCGACCGGGACGCCCGCCTTGAGCATGTCCGGGACCCGGGCGATGCCGGCGGCGAGACGCGCGTTGGAGGAGGGGCAGTGCGCCACACCCGTACCTGTACGGGCGAAGGCGGCGATGTCGGAGTCGTTCATGTGGACGCAGTGCGCCATCCACACGTCCTCGCCGAGGTAGCCGGTGGACTCGAAGTAGGCCGTCGGGCCCATGCCGAACAGCTCGTGGCAGAACTTCTCCTCCTCGACGGTCTCCGAGCCGTGGGTGTGCATGCGCACACCGAGGCGGCGGCCGAGCGCCGCGCCCTCGCGGAGCAGCTCGGTGGAGATGGAGAAGGGGGAGCAGGGGGCGACGGCGATCTGGGTCATCGCGTCGAAGGAGGCGTCGTGGTGCTTCTTGACGGTCTCCTCGGTCGCGGCGAGCGCGCCCTCGGTGGTCTCGACGGCGAAGTCCGGCGGCAGGAAGCCGTCCTTCTCGCTCATGTCCATCGAGCCACGGGCGAGGGTGAAGCGGACGCCCATGTCCCGGGCGGCGCCGATGATGGCGCCGGACAGGTCGCCCGAGCCCTTCGGGTAGACGTAGTGGTGGTCCATCGCGGTGGTGACACCACCGCGGGCCATCATCGCGAGGGAGCCCTGCGCGGCGACGCGGACCATCGACTCGTCGATGCGCGACCAGGTCGGGTAGAGCGCGACCAGCCAGTTGAAGAGGTTGTGGTCGGTGGCCAGACCCCGGGTGATCCACTGGTAGAAGTGGTGGTGCGTGTTGATCAGACCGGGCGTCACCAGATGACCGGTGGCGTCGATCCGGCGGACCACGTTCTCCAGGTTCTCGGGGGCCTTGCCGGCACCGAGGGACTCGATCTTGTTGCCCGCGACGACCAGGTAGCCGGAGGCGTACTCGGTGTCGTTGGCGTCTACGGTCGCGATCGCGCAGTTCTCGATGACGATGCGCTCGATTGCCGAAGGTGCTGCCATGGCGGTGCTTCCTTCATTCCTCAGGGGTGGTGTGGGCACGGCAGGACCCTAGGAGGATTTGAGTGCCGGGACCGCGTGACGGCTCCGGGTGCCGAGAGAGTGGAAGAACAGAGGGAGAGCGGCGAGCGGGATGAGGCGCGCCCTCGACGGGCGCCCGCACAGAGCGCGACTGGTGGAACGTGGGCCTTCGGCGGATGCCGGCCCCGTTGCGGGCTGTGCCATGGGTACCGTCCCTCCGGTGGTGGCGGCCCCCGCCCGACTGCGGGCGGGCGGGGGCGGCCACGCGGGTGTCGCTCAGAGGTTGGTCATGTCGACCGGGATCTGCGCCGTGGCTCCGTCACGCAGCACGGTGGCCTCGATGAGGCCGTACATGCGGTCGGCGGCGTAGTAGACCTCGTTGTCGTTCTTCAGCCCGAAGGGCTCGAGGTCCACGAGGAAGTGGTGCTTGTTCGGGAGCGAGAAGCGGACCTCGTCGATCTCCGAACGGTGGTTGATGATGCGCGAGGCCATCTGGTACAGCGTCTGCTGGAGCGAGAGGGAGTACGTCTCGGCGAAGGCCTGCAGCATGTGCTTCCGCGTCTCGGCGTAGCTGCGCTCCCAGTTGGGCATCCGCTGGTCGTCGTCGGTCCAGTTGAAGCGCCAGCGACCGGACACCTGCGTGGCCAGGATGCGGTCGTACGCCTCCTGCAGCGTCGTGTACTTGTCCTTGATGTAGCCCCAGAACTCCGAGTTGGTGGAGTTCATGACGATGAGGTCCTTGAGGCCGGAGATGACCTCCCACTTCTCACCGTCGTACGTGATCTGGGTGACGCGGGTCTCCTGGCCCTTGCGGACGAAGGAGTGGTTCACCTCGTCGGAGCCGATGAACTTGGAGCTGGCGTCCGAGGTCGCGATGCGGTCCCAGGCGTACTCCTCGATCCGGATCCGGGCCCGGTGGATCGGCTCCTGGCTGGTCACGAAGTGACGCGCCAGGTGGATGCCGAACTGCTCGGCCGACTCGATCCCGTACTCCTTGGCGAAGGCGTACACGGTGTTCTTGGTCGTGTCGGTGGGCAGGCAGTGGGCGTTGGAGCCCGAGAGGTGGACGTCGTCGAGGTCGCCGGAGAGGGCGACGGAGACGTTCAGGTCCTTGATGTGATGGGTGTCGCCGTCCCGCGTGATCTTGACGACGCGGTTCTCTGCTTTGCCGTACTGGTTCTGGCCGAGAATCGTGGGCATGTCTGCTAGCTCCCTCGGTAAACGGAGTAGCCGAACGGGTTGAGCAGCAGCGGTACGTGGTAATGCTGCCCCGGCTCGACGGCGAACGTGATCGCCACCTCCGGGAAGAACGCACCGCTGTCCCTTACGCGGGGGGCGTCCTGCTGCGCCTCGGCTTGCTTCTTCGAATTCTGGTTCAGGAAGTACGCCTCGGTCTCGAAGTCGAGACGTACGTGGGTCGTACCCTCCGGCAGCGCCGGCAGGTCCTTGCAGCGCCCGTCCGCGTCGGTGGCGGAGCCACCGAGCGTGACCCACTGCGCGTCGGAGCCGCCGCGGGCCGCGAGCGTGATGGCCACGCCCTCGGCGGGGCGGCCGATGCTGGTGTCCAGGATATGGGTGGACACCGAGGCGGTGGTGTCGGTGCTCATGCGCTCTCTTCCTCAACGCTTTCTACGAGGCGGGTCAGGCGGATGCGGTTGATCTTGCCCAGTTCGGTGCGGACGATCTCCCGCTCCTGCTCGGGCGTGTTCTCGATCCGCTCGCGGACCGCGTCGCGCATCTGCTCGCCGGTCCTGCCGGTGGCGCAGATCAGGAAGACATGACCGAACCTCTCCTGGTAGGCCAGGTTGAGTTCGAGCATCTCGGCCTTGAGCTCCTCGGAGGCACCGGCCATCCCGCTCTGCTCGCGGGAGGAGGTCGGGTCCCCTGCCTTCGGACGACCGATCGGCGGGTGGCCCGCCATCGCCTCGGCCAGGTCCTCGGCGGTCAGCTCGGCCATGGCGGCGTCGCTGGCGGCGAAGAGGGCTTCGGCGGTGGTGTACGGGCGCTGGGCGAGGATCTTGCTCCCCCACGCCGAGCTGGAGCACACCTCGTGGAGAGCAGCGAGAGCGTCGCTGTCCGCCGAGGTGTTGAACCGGGCGAGGCCCGGTGTCGTACCTGAAGTCACGGGAAGCCTCCGTGGCTGTTTTTCGCTGTGCGTCGGACGGGCTGCGGATAGCTAACGCCCTCCCGCAACACCACGTCAACACTTTGTTGAAAACTCGGCCACACAAAAGCCGTCGTCCCGACATCTGGACGACGGCTTGTGGCGGTACATGATCAACTAGCCTTCCTCGGCTGCCTTTTCCCTGCTCAGGGCGGTCTGCCGGTTCAGGTAGTTGTAGACGGTGAAGCGGCTGACACCCAGTGCCCCGGCCACCGTCTCCACTCCATGGCGCACCGAGAAGGCGCCGCGCGCCTCCAGCATCCGGACCGCCTCCTGCTTCGCCTTGCGGTCGAGCGCGGCGAGTGGCATCCCGTGCCGCCGCTCCATGGCGGCCAGAATGTGATCCAGCGAGTCCGAGAGCTGCGGCAGCCGTACAGCGAGCACGTCCTCGCCCTCCCAGGCGAGCACCACGTCGTCGGGCTGAGCCTGCTCGGGGCCCAGTATCTCGGCGCCCATCGCGTCGACGAGCGGCTTGACCGCGGTGATCAGGGGGTGCTCGGTCACGACTCCTCCCCCGGGGCGCCGATGACGTTCACCTGGAGGGAGACGCGGGTCGCGCCGGCCGCCAGGGACTTGCGCAGCAGCGCGTCGACGGCGGTCAGGACCTCGTCGGCGCCGCCTTCCGCCGTATTGCCGAACGGGCCGACGTCCACCGCGTCCAGTTCGGCCGACTGGATGACCTCACGGGCCACGACCGCGTGCTCCGGCGCCTCGTCCAGGTCGAAGGGCTCGGTCGTGAACTCCACTCTCAAACGCACCATGCCCCCACGCTACTGGCCGGAAGTGGGCCGACGGCAGCCCTGAGCTGCCGGGCCCTCTTGACAAGTCAGGCGCTCCGCTTGCAACATTCCGTCAGACAGAAAGTTACTTCCGCAATACGGAAGGAGCGCCGCCCCTCATGGCCCGCTTCTCAGAAGGCGCAGTCACGGACCAGCGCTTCGATGTGAACCTGTCGATCCTCTTCACGGAACTCCCGCTCCTGGAGCGCCCCGCGGCTGCCGCCGCGGCGGGCTTCACCGCGGTCGAGCTGTGGTGGCCCTGGATCGACACCGCCACCCCCGCCCAGAGCGAGCTCGACGCCCTCAAGAAGGCACTGGACGACGCCGGCACCCAGCTGGTGGGCCTGAACTTCTACGCCGGGCAGCTGCCGGGGCCCGACCGCGGCGCGCTCTCCGTGCCCGGCGAGGAGTCGGACCGCTTCCGCGCCAACATCGAGGTGGCGGCCGACTTCGCCGCCTCGGTCGGCTGCAAGGCGCTCAACGCGCTCTACGGCAACCGCGTCGAGGGCGTCGACCCGCAGGTCCAGGACACCCTCGCCCTGGAGAACCTGGTCCTGGCGGCCCGCGCGGCCGACCGGATCGGGGCGATCCTGCTGATCGAGACCCTGAACAAGCCGGAGTCGCCGCTCTACCCGCTGGTGAGCGCCCCCTCCGCGATCGAGGTCGTCGACAAGGTCAACGCGGCCACCGGGCTCGGCAACGCCAAGTTCCTCCTCGACATCTACCACCTGTCGATGAACGGCGAGGACGTCAGCCAGGTCATCGCGCAGTACGCCGACAAGACCGGCCACGTCCAGATCGCCGACAACCCGGGCCGTGGCGCGCCGGGCACCGGCGAGCTCCCGCTGGCCGAGCTGCTCGACGAGCTGAAGAAGGCCGGTTACGACGGCTGGGTCGGCCTGGAGTACAAGGCCGCCGACGCCGCCGCGTCCTTCGACTGGCTCCCGGCCGAGGCCCGCGCGGCCCGCTGACTTCCTCCCCGCACCACCAGTTTTTGAGAGGCACCCTCATGAGCAACCTTCCCAAGATTGCATGGATCGGTCTCGGCATCATGGGCTCCCCCATGTCCGAGAACCTGATCAAGGCGGGCTACTCCGTCACCGGCTTCACCCTCGAGCAGGACAAGCTGGACCGCCTCGCCGCGGCCGGCGGCACCGCCGCCGCGTCGATCGCCGAGGCCGTCAAGGACGCCGACGTCATCATCACGATGGTGCCCGCCTCCCCGCACGTCGAGGCCATCTCCTACGGCCCCGAGGGCATCCTGGAGAACGCCAAGCAGGGCGCGCTGATCATCGACATGTCGTCGATCACCCCGCAGACCTCCGTCGACCTGGCGAAGAACGCCAAGGAGAAGGGCATCCGCGTCATCGACGCCCCCGTCTCCGGCGGCGAGGCCGGCGCCATCGAGGCCGTGCTCTCGATCATGGTGGGTGGCGAGCAGGCCGACTTCGACCAGGCCCTGCCGATCCTCGAGGCCCTCGGCAAGACCATCGTCCTGTGCGGCCCGCACGGCTCCGGCCAGACGGTGAAGGCCGCCAACCAGCTCATCGTCGCCGTCAACATCCAGGCGTGCGCCGAGGCCGTGGTCTTCCTGGAGAAGTCCGGCGTGGACCTCAACGCCGCCCTGGACGTCCTCAACGGCGGTCTGGCCGGCTCCACGGTCCTGACCCGCAAGAAGGACAACTTCCTGAACCGGGACTTCAAGCCCGGCTTCCGGATCGACCTGCACCACAAGGACATGGGCATCGTCACCGACGCCGCCCGTAACGTCGGCGCGGCCCTCCCGGTCGGTGCCGTCGTCGCCCAGCTCGTCGCCTCCCTGCGTGCGCAGGGTGACGGCGGCCTGGACCACTCGGCCCTGCTGCGCGCCGTCGAGCGCCTCTCCGGCCAGCAGGTCTGACCCCAGATTTCCGGGTGGCGGCGGCGCTGACAACCTGTCCTGTCGCGCCCAGGCGTCGCCGCTGCCCGGAACACCCTCCTTCGTTTTCAACAAACTGTTGACGTTCGCTTCAGCGGCTCCTTACGCTCCTGACACCGTCACCAGTGCAGCTCCCGTACGGAAGGTCACGATGTCGAAGCGCGTGCTTACGACCGAGTCCGGCGCCCCCGTCGCCGACAACCAGAACTCCGCCACCGCCGGCGTCGGTGGCCCCATCCTCCTCCAGGACCAGCACCTCCTGGAGAAGCTCGCGCGCTTCAACCGTGAGCGGATCCCGGAGCGCGTGGTCCACGCCCGCGGCTCCGGCGCGTACGGCTACTTCGAGGTGACCGACGACGTCACCGGCTTCACCAAGGCCGCCTTCCTCTCCGAGGTCGGCAAGCGGACCGAGACGTTCATCCGCTTCTCCACCGTGGCCGACTCGCTCGGTGGCGCGGACGCCGTCCGCGACCCGCGCGGCTTCGCGCTGAAGTTCTACACCGAAGAGGGCAACTACGACCTCGTCGGCAACAACACCCCGGTGTTCTTCATCAAGGACCCGATCAAGTTCCCCGACTTCATCCACTCCCAGAAGCGCGACCCCTTCACGGGCAAGCAGGAGCCGGACAACGTCTGGGACTTCTGGGCGCACGCCCCCGAGGCGACCCACCAGGTCACCTGGCTCATGGGCGACCGCGGCATCCCGGCCTCGTACCGGCACATGAACGGCTACGGCTCGCACACGTACCAGTGGACCAACGAGGCGGGCGAGGCCTTCTTCGTCAAGTACCACTTCAAGACGAACCAGGGCATCCGCAGCCTCTCCGCCGAGCAGGCCGCCGAGCTCGTCGGCAAGGACGCCAACTCGCACCAGACCGACCTGCTCCAGGCCATCGAGCGCGGTGTGAACCCCTCGTGGACCCTGTACGTCCAGGTCATGCCGGCCGCCGAGGCCGCGGACTACCGCTTCAACCCGTTCGACCTCACCAAGGTGTGGCCGCACAGCGACTACCCGCTGCAGCGCGTCGGGCGCCTGGTCCTCGACCGCAACCCGGACAACGTCTTCGCCGAGGTCGAGCAGGCCGCGTTCTCCCCGAACAACTTCGTCCCGGGCATCGGCCCGTCGCCGGACAAGATGCTCCAGGGCCGCCTCTTCGCCTACGCGGACGCCCACCGCTACCGCCTCGGCGTCAACCACACCCAGCTGCCGGTGAACGCCCCGAAGGCGACCGTCGCCGACAACTACGGCCGCGACGGCTTCATGGCCACCCGCAACGGCCGCCGCACGGACAAGAACTACGAGCCCAACTCGTACGCCGGTCCCTCGCAGACCGACGAGGCGCTCTCCGCCCCGCTCGCGATCCACGGCTGGACCGGCACCCACGCGGCGCCCGAGCACGCCAAGGACGACCACTTCTTCCAGGCCGGTGAGCTCTACCGCCTGATGTCCGAGGACGAGAAGAAGCGTCTGGTCGCCAACATCGCCGGTGGCCTGTCCCAGGTGTCCCGCGAGGACATCATCGAGAAGAACATCGCGCACTTCGCCGCCGCCGACGCGGACTACGGCAAGCGCGTGGCCGAGGCGGTCCGCGCCCTGCGCGAGGACTGATCCACGGCGGTATCCAGACCGCGTACGGCATAGGACGGGAGGTCAGATGTCGTACGCCGTCCGGACCGACGGCCCGGATGAGGGGTGGCCGGCGGAACGGACAGCGTGAGGACCGCGGCGGCGCACGAGCCAGTGCGGTGGTAAGGGCGGACCAGGCCCCTTCTTGACCTGAAGGAAGGGATCTCCGGTCCACCCGTCGTCGCCGCCGCGGTCCCAACGCCCCCTTCAGGGGAACCCCATGACTCCGCCCGGCGGCGCGAACGTCCTGTCGCGCCAGCCTCGCACCGTCGGGCGGGCACAACGAGAGCGCGGAACCAGGTTTACGGTCCCTGGTTCCGCGCTCTTCTGCGTACGGCGTCGAGGCACGTCACTGAGCGCATCGTTTCTGCGGTGAAGATCCACACCCGCTCGGGCGAGCGCACCGCGATTCGCCCCTGTGCGCCCCTCTGCCGCGGCTATCCACTCGTACATGATCAAGAACCTGGTGCGGGGCCTGACCCCGCTCGCGCTGATCCTGTCCCCGCTCGCCGCGCCCTCCCCGGCCCTGTCGGCGAGCGTCGTCCTCTTCCCCGACGCCCTCGCCGACCTCACCGAGGCGACCGAGGACCCGGACGGCTACAAGGCCTCCGCCTTCCGGCACTGGAACGACGGGCTCGACCCGGCCGACGGCTGCGACACCCGCGCCGAGGTCCTCCTGGAGGAGGCCGTCGACGCCCCGAAGACCAGCAAGGGCTGCATGCTCGCGGGCGGGAAGTGGACCTCGTACTACGACGGCCAGACCGTCACCGACCCCGCCGCGCTCCGCGTCGACCACGTCGTCTCCCTCAACGAGGCCTGGGAGTCGGGTGCTTCGGGCTGGACGGCGGCCCGGCGAGAGCAGTACGCCAACGACCAGGGCTCGCCCGGCACGCTCGTCGCCGTCACCGCCCGCAGCCAGAAGGACAAGGCCGGCCGCGACCCTGCCGACTGGGTGCCCTCGGCCTCCACCCAGTACTGCCGCTACGTCGCCGAGTGGGTGGGGACCAAGCTGCGCTGGGGCCTGAGCGCCGACAAGGACGAGGTGGAGGCGCTCAAGCTGTTCGCTGACGGGCCCTGCGAGGAGACGGTCGTCGTCCGCTCGAAGGCCCCTCGGTGAGGGTGAGCGTCAGCGTCACGGCGAGCGAGGCGACGGCGAGCACGACGATCGCCGTACGCGGCGAGGTGTACTGGGCGACGGCGCCGGCCAGCGCCGCGCTCAGGCCCTGGAGGGCGAGCATGCCCGAGGTGTGCAGCCCGAGGGCGTGACCGCTCAGCTCGTCCGGTACGAGGGCCATCAGCCGCTCCTGGTACAGCAGGCTCGCGCCGAAGCCGACCGCGGCGACGGTGACGGCCGCGAGGGCGAAGGGCAGCCCCGGATCCAGCGCGAACAGCAGGAACGGGGCTGCGAGCAGGGCCTGCAGCGGGGCGGCGAGCCGGCCGCGGACCCCCTTCGGTACGAACCGGCCGAGGACGGTGTCGCCCGCGAACATCCCGAACGCGCTGCACGCGAAGAGCAGCCCGGCGTGCTCGGGGTCGTACGGCACGAACAGCGACTCGCAGCCCACGATCAGCCCGTTGGGCACCCACAGCGCGACGTACACCCGCCGGCGGGCGCGGGAGGACCAGAGCCGTGCGTTCGTCCGCCAGGTCTCGGCGGCCGAGGCCCGGCCGGTGGCGCGCGGGGCGCGCCGCGACAGTCCGGAGCGGGCCAGGAGGGCCGCGGCGAGGTACAGGGCGGCACCGGTCAGCAGGGTTCCGCGCGGCGAGAGCAGGGCGACGAGCAGGCCGCCGGCCGCGAACCCGGCGATCTGGCAGCAGCCGACCGCCATGTTCAGCACCGAACGGCCCAGCAGATAACCGTCCTTGGGCAGAATCTCCCCGAGGAGTCCGTACCGCACCCCGCCGCCCACCGATCCGACGAGGCCGTGCGCGAACAGGATGGCGAAGACAGCCCCGACCGGCAGGCCGGGGACGGCTGTCGCGGCGGTACCCACGGCGAAGAACAGCGCCATGCCGGCGAGCGCCGCGCGCGGCGGGAGCCGGTCGGCGGCCGAGAGGAGCGTGGCGGCACCGACGAGCTGGGCGAGCGAGGGCCCGAAGAGCGCGAGGGAGGAGAGGAGCGGGGAACCGGTCTGCCGAAAGACGAGGACGGCGAGGCCGAGCCCGGACACCGTCTGGGCGGCGACCTGGACGGAGCAGGTGAGGAAGAGCGGGATGAACTCGGGCGTACGGAGGAGCTCGCGGTAGCTGCGCATGCGGCGGAGTCTGCGAGGGCGGGCGGCACGGCCGGTAGTGTTTCGCGCGGAGGCGAAACGAGGGGCGCGTGGGGGCGGGCGGCGAGGGCGGGCGGAGGGCGGCGCGACGGCGGGCGGCGTGACTGGCAACGGACGGAGGGGCGGCGGGCGCATGGGCGGGCGCGGGTGAGGGCAGGCGGGCGGCGCGACCGGCAACGGACGGCGGGCGGAGGGCGGCGCGACCGGCAACGGACGGCAGGCGCATGGGTGGGGGGCAGGCGTGCGGTGGGCGGCGGCCGGGCGACCGGCAACGGACGGAGGGCGCCGGGGCGCGGGCCGGCGTGGCGGCTGGCGGTGTGACGGCGGGCGCATGGGTGGGCGCGGGTGGGGGCAGGCGTGCGGTGGGCGCGTCCATGAGAGCGTGACAGCGGCGGGGGCGGGGCGGATATGGGCTGGTGGCAGGTCGACGCGGACGCGCTTGCGGGTGGGCGGTTTCTGATCTCCCCGCTGGCCGAGGCCACCGCCGCGCTCCAGACCCTGGACCTGAGGAAGACCGCCCACCCGGGCGAGCGGGCATGGCTGGAGGCCCATCTGCCCGCCTACCGGGCCCGGTTGGCGGACGAACCGCTCGACGCCCTGCTCGTCCGGGCCGCGCTCGGGACGTCGTGGAACGCCGACTTCGTCACGCCCACGCCGCTGGGCGACGGCGAGCGGAGCTTCGAGGAGGAGCTGACCCGGATGCGCGCGACCCCGCCCGCGGCGGCCGTCGCCGATCTGGCGGTGTCACTGGGCGGCCCGGTGCCCGAGCCGCTCGCCTCGGCGACCGATCTCCCGTACCGGATGGCCGAGTTGCTCACCTGGGTATGGCGGGAGACCGTCCTTCCGACCTGGCCGCGACGCCGCCGGATCCTGGAGGCCGACGTACTGGCGCGCACGGCGCGGTTGACCCGGGGCGGGTGGGCGGCGGCCCTCGACGAGCTGAGTCCGGGCCGCACGCGCTGGCTGGGCGACGGGCGACTCCAGATCAACACCCGTGACTATCCGCCGAGATCGGTCGCCGGAGGGCGGCTGCTGTTCGTGCCGGTGACGCCGAGCCGGGGGTGGGTGTCGTGGGAGGGTACGGAGCGGTACGCGATCGTCTACCCGTGTGCGGGCGCGCTGGCCGACGCGGAGGGGCCGGCCGTACCGGAGGCACTGGGGGCGCTGCTCGGGAGCGCGCGGGCCGGAGTGCTCGTACGGCTGGAATCGCCGCTGTCCACCAGCCAGTTGGTGGCGCTGACGGGTCAGGGGCTCGGGTCGGTGGGCCGGCATCTGAAGGTGCTGCTCGACGCCCGGCTCGTACGGCGGAGGCGGGCCGGGCGGTCGGTGCTCTACGACTGGACGGAGGCGGGAGCGGCCCTGGTACGGGCACAGAGCGGCCCCCGCTCCGGTGCTCTCGGGGCGGGGGCCGATCGGTGATCCGCGAGATCAGACCTTCAGCGGCTTGATCGCGGTCGGCGCGTGGCCGGGCTCGGTGGCCAGCTCCTCGAACTCGGTGACGTCGCTCATGTCGACCGTCTTGCTCATCGCGATGTTCGTGATGCGCTCCAGGATCGCCTCGACGACGACCGGAACCTGGAACTCGACGGCCATCTTCTTGGCCTGCTCCAGCGCCTCGCCCAGCTTGTTCGGGTCCTCGACGCGGATCGCCTTGACGCCCAGGCCCTCGGCGACCTTGACGTGGTCGACGCCGTAGACGCCGATCTCCGGGGTGTTGATGTTCTCGAACTCGAGGTTGACCTCGAAGTTGATCCCCAGGCCGCCCTGCGCCTGACGGATCAGACCCAGGTAGGCGTTGTTCACGAGGACGTGGACGTAGGGGACCTTGTGCTGGGCGGCGACCGCCAGCTCCTCGATCATGAACTGGAAGTCGTAGTCGCCGGAGAGCGCGACGACCGGGGTCTCCGGGTCGGCGGTGGCGGCGCCGATCGCGGCCGGGATGGTCCAGCCGAGCGGACCGGCCTGGCCGCAGTTGATCCAGTGGCGCGGCTTGTAGACGTGCAGGAACTGGGCCGCGGCGATCTGGGAGAGGCCGATGGTGGTGACGTAGCGCGTGTCCTGGCCGAAGACCTTGTTCATCTCCTCGTACACGCGCTGCGGCTTCATCGGGATGTTGTCGAAGTGCGTACGGCGCTGGAGGGTGGCCTTGCGCTCCTGCGCGGAGGCGGCCCAGGCGGAGAAGTCGGGCAGCTTGCCCGCGGCCTTCAGCTCCTTGGCGATCTCGATGAAGAGCTCGAGCGCGACCTTGGCGTCGGAGGCGATGCCGTAGTCGGGGGCGAAGATCTTGCCGAGCTGGGTGGGCTCGATGTCGACGTGGACGAACTTCCGGCCCTTGGTGTACGCCTCCAGGTTGTAACCCGTGTGGCGGTTGGCCCAGCGGTTGCCGATGCCGAGGACGAAGTCCGACTCCAGGAAGGTCGCGTTGCCGTAGCGGTGCGCGGTCTGGACGCCGACCATGCCGGCGGCGAGCTCGTGGTCGTCCGGGATGGTGCCCCAGCCCATGAGGGTGGAGATGACCGGGATGTTGGTGAGCTCGGCGAACTCGACGAGCAGGTCGGAGGCGTCGGCGTTGATGATGCCGCCACCGGCGACGATCAGGGGCCGCTCGGACTCCAGGAGGAAGTTCAGGGCCTTCGCGGCCTGCGCGCGGGTGGCCCGCGGCTGGTAGACCGGCAGGGGCTCGTAGGTCTCCGGGTCGAACTCGATCTCGGTCAGCTGGACGTCGATCGGCAGGTCGATGAGGACCGGGCCGGGGCGGCCGGAGCGCATCAGGTGGAAGGCCTGCTGGAAGACGCCGGGGACCTGCGCGGCCTCCAGGACCGTGGTGGCGGCCTTGGTGACGGGCTTGGCGATCGTGGCGATGTCGACGGCCTGGAAGTCCTCCTTGTGGAGCTTCGAGACCGGGGCCTGGCCCGTGATGCACAGGATCGGGATCGAGTCGGCGATCGCCGAGTACAGGCCGGTGATCATGTCGGTGCCGGCGGGGCCGGAGGTACCGATGCAGACACCGATGTTGCCGGCCTTGGCACGGGTGTAGCCCTCGGCCATGTGGGACGCGCCCTCGACGTGGCGGGCGAGGGTGTGGGCGATGCCGCCCACGTTCTTGAGCTCGCGGTAGAAGGGGTTGATCGCCGCGCCGGGCACGCCGAACGCGTTGGTGACGCCTTCGCGCTTGAGGATCTCAACGGCCGCTGCGGCGGCGGTCATACGGGGCATGGAGGGCTCCTGCTTCGGCCAGGCGGAAGCGGGTCCGCCACCTTCTCGGCGGGCCGTTTCCGTATTGCGGAAGTATTGTTCTGCTATACGGAAGCAATGTAGGTCGGGGGGTCGAGGGCCGTCAAGGGAGGGGGCTCGGACGTTGGCCGAACTCCCTCCCCTCGCGTGGCGGATTGGTGGACGATGGGGGCGGGAAGACAGGGGGTCCGGCGTGGGGTTCGGTGTGGGTGACTCGGTTCCGGTGCGATGCCCGGAATGCCTCCGTACGCAGCCGTACGCGGCACCGGTCTTCCCGTGCGCGTGCGGGACGCCGGTCGTGCCGCCGGTGATCGCGGGGGCGACGGGAGAGCCGGTCACGCACCGCAACTGGACGGACGAGTGGGTCGCGATCCGCTGCGTCGCCTGCGGCCGCGAGGACGAATGGCCCCACCCGGAGCTGGGCTGCCAGTGCGGCACAGTCCTCCGCGTCCCGGTCCGCCCGCCGGGGGACGACGGGGGCGGTACGGGACGGGGTGCGGGCGGTACGGCACGGGTTCCGGGCACCGCCGAGGTGAGCACCGGCCCCTGGCGCACCACGGCCCCCGGTACGGGAACGGATTCCCGCATGGGGACCGCCCCCGGGGCAGGAACCGACGCCCGGGCAGACACGGCCCCCGGTATGGGGACCGCCCCCGGAGCAGGAGACGCCCCTGGGACAGGCACGGACCCCCGTATGGGGATCGACCCCTGGGCGGGCCCTGACCCCCGTATGGGGACCGCCCCCGGGGCAGGAACCGACCCCCGGACAGGAGCCGAACCCCGGGCGGGAAGGGACCCCCGCTGGGGAACCGACCCCGGGGCGGGAAGCCACCCCGGCGCAGGCACGGACCCCCGCATGGGGACCGACCAAGGGGCGGGAGGCCATCCCGGCGTAGGCACGGGCCCACGCGTGGAGACCGAGCCCCAGGCAGGAGGCCACCCCGGCGCAGGCGCGGGCCCCCGTGTGGGGGCCGAGCCCGGGCCGGGAACGGACCCCAGCACAGACGCCGCCCCCGGCGCAGGAGGCGACCCCGGGCCGGGAGCGGA
Organism: Streptomyces sp. NPDC029169; assembly: GCF_055563935.1. Lineage (NCBI taxonomy): Bacteria > Bacillati > Actinomycetota > Actinomycetes > Kitasatosporales > Streptomycetaceae > Streptomyces > Streptomyces sp. NPDC029169. Next base: position 199,146 of record NZ_JBVHXA010000009.1, on the reverse strand, counting down.
CCCCAGCGCAGGAGGCAACCCGAGCGCAGAAGGCGACGCCCGAGCCGCAGGCGGCCCCCGAGCGGCCCACGGCCAGGGCCCGGTGGGGCGGCAGGCCGGTCCCGGTCCGGATTCGGACGCCACGGCGGGCACCAGGCCCGGCGCAGACGCACCCTCCCGAATGGCTCAGGGACCTGGTCCGGACGCACCCTCCCGAACGGCCCCGGGACCCGGTCCGGACGCAGCCTCCCGGACGGCTCAGGGACCCGGCGCGGACGCAGCCTCCCGGACGGCTCAGGGACCCGGCGCGGACGCAGCCTCCCGGATGGCTCAGGGACCCGGCGCCGCGGGGTCCGCAGATCGGGGGCAGGGGCACGCGGCCGGTGGGGCCGCGTCGGGCTCCCGCCCCGCCGGTACGGACCCCGGCCAGGGACCAGTAGCCGGTGGGCCCGGATCGGGCTCCGGTACGGACATGTCGACCGCCCCCGCAGGCCCTGGCGCCCTGCCCGACGGCCGGCCGGCCCCTGCCGGGGGCCCCGACACCGGCTGGTGGCCTGACCCGACGAACCCCGAGGCGGAGCCCGGTCGTGCGCGCGCCGTCCCCGGCAACGGCGGGCACCGGACCTTCGCCGAGCGCTACCCCGCGCACATCCCGCCACCGCCCACCGCGCCGCACCCCGCGCCCCCGAGGCCCTCGTTCCGGCCCGTGACGATCCGTACCGCCCGTGACGCCGTCGCCGCGTCGGCCGGCTATCTGCGCTGGCTGGGGTTCCGGGACGTCGTCCAGCCCGAGGAGCGGTCGGCGTCCGGCATCGACCTGCGGGCGCCCGGCCTCGTCGCCCAGGTCGACCCGAGCACCCGACCCGCCGCCCTGCGGGCCGTCGAGTGCCTCTGGCTCAACGGCCTGAGCAACTCCGCCGTGAGCGTCTTCTTCTCCCTCGCCGGCTACACCCCGGACGCCCGGTCCCGCGCCGACGAACTCGGCATTCCGCTCTTCGTCCTGGACCTCACCGGCACGCCCCAGCCCGTCAACACCCCGGCGGACGAACTGATCACCACGGGAGCCTAGGCTCGTCAGCCTCGGCGCCACCACCGCGGACGCCCCCGCAGCTCAAAAGAACCTCAGAATTCGGCCATTCACGCGTGACGATCACACTCCCCCGGGCACAACACCCTCGGGGGGTGGGTCGTCATGGGGGCGGACACGTGGTGGTTCATCGGTGCGTCCTGCGCACAACTGCTGGTCGCGCTCGTCCTGTTGCGAACGCGCAGCCCGCAGCGGACCGAACTCGCCCCGCAGGCACTGGCGTTGCTGCGGGGCGGGCGGCGGGCCGCGGTCGTCGTGGCGCTTGTCGCGCTGCACCAGCGCGGCGCGGTCGCGGCGGGTCGCAGGGGAACGATTCGGGCCAACGGCGGTCCCGGCCGGACCCGTGACCCGGTTCAGCTGGGCGTGCACAGTTCGCTGCGCCGCGCGCTGGGCCTGCGGGTGCTCGCCGCCCAGCCCCGAGCGCGGCAGGCCGTCGACGCGCTGCGGGCCGAGCTCGGCCGGGCCGGGCTGCTCCGTCCGTACGGACGGCTGCGCGTCGCCCGCCTGCTGCTCGTCGCCACGGTCGCCACGGTCGCGGCGGGCCTGCTCGTCACGCACCCGTCCGGCGTGGAGCTGGCGCTCGCGCTCGGCCTCGGAGCCGTACCGGCCGTCGCCGGGCTCGCCCTCCTCTTCCTGCCGCCGACGACCCGCGCCGCCCGCCGACAACTGGCCGGGCTCCGCGCGCGGTACCCGCTGCCCGCGCACCGCCGCGAGGTGACGGACGGCAATCTGGTCCTGCTGTACGTCGCCCTCTACGGCGACCCCGCGCTCGCCCTCTTCCTCCCCCGCTTCTCGCGCGACGGCGGTCTCCTCGGCCGGGGCGGCGGGACGGACGGCTACGCCACCGGACGCGGCTGGTTCGGCGGAGGCGACAGAAGCTGGACCAGCGGGACCGGCGGGACCGGCGGCGAGGGCGGCGGAGGAGGCGGGGGCGGCGGCTCGGACTGAGGGCGCGCGCCATACTCGTCCCATGCGCATCCGAGCGGCCGCACCGGCCGAACTCCCGCTGCTCCAGGACATCGAGCGGGCCGCGGGCGAACCCTTCCGCTCCCTCGGCATGGCGGTCATCGCCGACGACGAGCCGCTTCCGCTGGACGTCCTGGACTCCTACCGGCGGGCCGGTCGCGCCTGGGTGGCCGCCGACGAGGCCGACGACCCGGTCGCGTATCTGCTGACGGACACCGTCGACGGGGCCGCCCACATCGAACAGGTCTCCGTGCACCCGGCCGCCGCCCGCCGGGGCATCGGCCGCTCGCTCATCGAGCACCTCGCGGCGGAGGCGGCCGAGCGGGGGCTGACGGCGCTGACCCTGACGACCTTCACCGAGGTCCCCTGGAACGCGCCGTACTACACCCGCCTCGGCTTCCGCCCCCTCGCGGAGTCCGATCCGCAGCTGACCACCGGCCTCCGCGCCATCCAGCGGGCCGAGGCCGCCCACGGCCTGGCGACCTGGCCCCGGGTCTGCATGCGCCGCGACCTCCTGGCGGGGGCCTCCTACCCGTCCCCGTAACGCTCGCGCAGCTCCACCTTCCGCACCTTCCCGCTCACCGTCATCGGGAACTCGGCGAGGATCTCGACCCGGCGCGGGATCTTGTAGTGCGCGAGACGGTCGCGGCAGTACGCGGTGATGTCGTCCAGGCTCGGCGGGTCCGCGGGGTCGCGCGGGATCACGCAGGCCAGGATCTCCTCGCCGTAGCGGACGTCGGGGACGCCGACGACCTGGACGTCGGCGATCTTCTCGTACCCGTAGAGGAACTCCTCGATCTCGCGCGGGTACACGTTCTCCCCGCCGCGGATGATCATGTCCTTGATGCGCCCGACGATCTGGACGTAGCCGTCCTCACGCATCACGGCCAGGTCGCCGGTGTGCATCCAGCGGCCGGCGTCGACGGCCTCGGCGGTCTTCCCGGGCTCGTTCCAGTAGCCGAGCATGACGCTGTAGCCGCGGGTGCACAGCTCGCCCGCCGTCCCGCGCTCCACGGTGAGTCCGTTCGCCGGGTCGACGATCTTCACCTCGACGTGCGGCATGACCCGGCCGACCGTGCCCGTCCGGCGCTCCAGGTCGTCGTCGCGCCGGGTCTGCGTGGAGACGGGCGAGGTCTCGGTCATGCCGTAACAGATCGACACCTCGGCCATGTTCATCTCGGCGACGACCCGCTTCATGACCTCCACCGGGCAGGGCGAGCCCGCCATGATCCCGGTGCGGAGGGTGGAGAGGTCGTACGAGGCGAAGTCGGGGAGGTTCAGCTCGGCGATGAACATGGTCGGGACGCCGTACAGCGAGGTGCACCGCTCCTCCTGGACCGCGCGGAGGGTGGCCGCGGGGTCGAAGGACGGCGCGGGGATGACCATGCAGGCGCCGTGCGAGGTCGCCGCGAGGTTGCCCATCACCATGCCGAAGCAGTGGTAGAAGGGGACGGGGATACAGATCCGGTCCTGCTCGGTGTAGGCGATCATCTCGCCCACGAAGTAACCATTGTTGAGGATGTTGTGGTGGGAGAGGGTCGCTCCCTTGGGGAAGCCCGTGGTGCCCGAGGTGTACTGGATGTTGACGGGCTCGTCGCAGGACAGCGCGGCGGGGCGCAGCTCCCCCGCCGTACGGGAGAGCAGTTCGTCCCAGCTCACGTCACCGAAGTAGACGGCCTCCCGCAACTCCGGGCAGTTGCCGCGCACTTGATCAACCATGGCCCGGTAGTCGCTCGTCTTGTGCGCGAGGGAGGCGAAGAGCAGAGAGATGCCCGCCTGCCGCAGCACGTACTCGACCTCATGGGCGCGGTAGGCCGGGTTGATGTTCACCATGACGGCGCCGATGCGGGCGGTGGCGTACTGGACGAGTACCCACTCGGCGCAGTTGACCGCCCAGATCCCGACCCGGTCGCCCTTCGCGACCCCGCTGCCGAGCAGGGCGTCGGCCAACTTCTCGACGTCCGCGCCGAATTCGGCGTACGTCCAGCGGCGGCCGGAGGGAACGTCGACGAGGGCCTCGCGCTCCGGCCAGGCCGCGACCGCCCGGTCGAGGTTGGCGCCGATGGTGTCGCCGAGGAGCTCGGTGGAGCTCGCGCCGTGTGCGTAGGACAGACTCACGCCCGCTCCCCCTCCGCGTACTCCGTGCCCTCGCCCTTCGCCGTACGCTCCCGCAGCTCGATCCGGCGGATCTTCCCCGAGACCGTCTTCGGCAGCTCGGCGAACTCGATGCGCCGCAGCCGCTTGTACGGGGCGAGGACCGCGCGCGAGTGGGCGAAGAGCGCCTGCGCCGTGTCCTCGTTCGGCTCCCAGCCGTCCGCGAGGACGACGTACGCCTTCGGGACGGCGAGCCGCAGCGGGTCGGGGGCCGGGACGACGGCCGCCTCGGCCACCGCCTCGTGCTCCAGGAGCGCGCTCTCCAGCTCGAACGGCGAGATCTTGTAGTCGGAGGCCTTGAAGACGTCGTCGGCCCGCCCGATGTAGGTGATGTAGCCCTCGGCGTCACGGGAGCCGATGTCGCCGGTGCGGTAGTAGCCGCCCGCCATCGCCTCGGCCGTACGCTCCGGGTCGCCGTGGTAGCCGGTCATCAGGCCGACCGGGTCGGTGGACAGGTCGAGGCAGATCTCGCCCTCCTCCACGTCCGCCTTGCCGCTCACCGGGTCGACGAGGGTGACGCGGAAGCCGGGGCTGGGCCGCCCCATGGAGCCCTCCTTGAGGCGCTGGCCGGGGCTGTTGGAGACCTGGACGGCGGTCTCGGTCTGCCCGAATCCGTCGCGGATGGTGACGCCCCAGGCGCGGCGCACGGACTCGATGACCTCGGGGTTGAGCGGCTCGCCGGCCGCGACGACCTCGCGCGGCGGGTGCTTCAGCTGCGTGAGGTCGGCCTGGATCAGCATGCGCCACACGGTGGGCGGCGCACAGAAGCTGGTGACGCCGTTCCGCTCCATCTCGGCCATCAGCCGGGCCGGGTCGAAGCGCGTGTAGTTGTGGATGAAGACGGTCGCCTCGGCGTTCCACGGGGCGAAGAGGTTGGACCAGGCGTGCTTGGCCCAGCCGGGCGAGGAGATGTTCAGATGCACGTCGCCGGGCTTGAGCCCGATCCAGTACATGGTGGCGAGATGGCCGACGGGGTACGAGGTGTGGGTGTGCTCGACCAGCTTGGGGCGGGCGGTCGTGCCGGAGGTGAAGTACAGCATCAGCGGGTCGTCGGAGCGGGTGACGCCGTCGGCCTCGAACGCGCCGGACGCGCGGTAGGCCTCCTCGTACGGGAGCCAGCCGCTCCGCTCCCCGCCGACGACGATCCGGGTGTACTCCCCCGGCACGTCGTCGAACTTGGCGGTGTCCTCGGCGCGGACGATCACGTGCCGGGCCCGGCCGCGCTCGACGCGGTCGCGCAGGTCGGCGGGGCCGAGGAGCGGGGTGGCGGGGATGACGACGGCCCGCAGCTTCATCGCGGCGAGCGCGGTCTCCCACAGCTCGGCCTGGTTGCCGAGCATGACGATGATCCGGTCACCGGCCCGCACGCCCTGGGCGCGCAGCCAGTTGGCGGCCTGATCGGAGCGCCCGGACATCTCGGCGAAGCTGAGGCGGGTCTCGGTGCCGTCCTCCTCGACGATGTGCAGCGCGGTCCTGTCGTTGCCGGTCGCGATGACGTCGAACCATTCGAGGGCCCAGTTGAACCGGTCGGGGCGGGGCCAGGCGAACCCCTCGTACGCCGTCTCGTAGTCCTCCCGGTGCTGGAGCAGGAAGTCGCGGGCGGCCCGGAACCTCTCCGTCGCGGTGGTAGACGTCATGTGTCCTCCTCGTTGCGGGACCGGTCACGGACATCGTGTAATCAGTGACCCAGGTCTCACTACCCCCGTTCGGGGGTGAAGGAGTGGTCGCGTGCCCGAGCGGATCGAATCGGTGGAGCTGCGTGCGGCGCTGCTGCGGATGCGCCGCGCCACCGGCCTTCAGGTCGTCTTCGGCGGTCTGCTGCACGACGGCCGCCGGCTGAGGATCGCGGAGCTGAACGGAGCGCTCACCCCCGCCCTCCAGGGCCTCGCGGTCTCGGCGGGCAGCGGCCTGGGCGGAAGGTGTCTGGCGTTGTCGCGGCCCTGCGCGGTCGTCGACTATCCGTCGGCGCGGCACATCACGCACGAGTACGACGGTCCGGTGTCGGCGGAGGGTCTGCGCTCGGTGATCGCGGTGCCCGTCGTCGTACGGCGGAAGGTGCGGGGGGTGCTGTACGGCGCGCTGCGGGACGCGCTGCCGCTGGGCGAGCGCGTCTTCGACGCGGCGGTGGCGGCGGCCAGGGACGTGGAGCAGGCACTGGCGGTACGGGAGGTGCCGGCGCCGGGCCCCTCATGGGAGGAGGTCCGCGAGGCGCACGGGGAGCTCCGCGAACTGGCCCCGCAGATCGCGGACCCCCGCCTCCGGGCCCGGCTCCTGGCGGTGTGCGGCCGCCTGGAGACGGCCGCGGCCGGGCCGGAACGCGCGCCGGGAGTGATCCTGACGCCGCGCGAGCTGGACGTCCTGGCGGCGGTGGCGTCGGGGGCGACGAACGCGACGGCGGCGGAACGGCTGGGGCTGCGCCCGGAGACGGTGAAGGGCTACCTCCGCTCGACGATGCGCAAGCTGGGCGCGCACACGCGGCTGGAGGCGGTGGTGGCGGCGCGGAGGGCGGGGGTGTTGCCGTAGGGGGGCGGCCGAACCGCGAGGCCCGTAGTTCGGCAGGACTACTCGTCGACGACGCCGAATCCCACCTCGTACGGGACTCCTTCCACGGCCATCACCCGTACCGTCCGCTCCGCCTCCTCCGTCAGCGCGGCGCGCTGGGCCTTGGTCGTACGGCCGAAGGGCTGGATGGTCATCGTCGAGCGCTCCTTGGTCTCGTCCAGGCGCCACAGCCCGGCGAGGAAGCCGTCGAGGAGGAAGACGCAGTGGGCCTGGTTCCCCTTCCAGGTGCGGTTCCTGGCCTCGGCGGGGACGAGGCGGGTGCGGTCGGCGTGCGAGAGGAGGAGGTTGTCGTACTCGGGGAGGAAGCGCGGCGGGGCCGGGGTGTCGGCGTCGGGGCGCGGGGCGTCGGGGAGGTCGAAGAGTTCGACGCCGTGCTCGTCCTGGAAGGTGACGAGCCGGGGTCGCAGGCGCTCGAAGGCGTCACGGAGGCGGGTGAGGCCGCTCCAGGTCTGCATGTCCTTGACGGAGGCGGGCCCGAAGGCGGCGAGGTACCGGAGGACGGTGTCGTCGGGGGCCGGGGCGGGTTCGGCGGGGCGGCCGAGCCAGATCTCGGCGGTGGTGAGCCGGACCTGCCCGCTCCGGCGCCAGAGGCCGCGCGGGGTGACCTGGACGAGCGGGAGGAGGCAGCGCGCGGCGACGGAGAGGGCCTGCGGGTCGGCGTGGGGCCAGTGGAGGAGGAGTGCCTCGCGGATCTCCTTGGGGGTGCGGGGCTCCTCCTCGACGAGCTCGCGGGAGAGGGCGGCGAGGCGGTCGAGGTCGACGCCGTCGAGGCCCTTGCGGAAGATCTTGAGCTCGCGGTCGCGGGCTGCCTGGACGAGGGGGCGGAGGGTGAGGACGTCGTCGGCGGTGTGGGTGTGGATGGTGGAGCGCATGGTGACGATCCGGGCGGCCTCCCGGGATTCCATGAGGTCGGAGAGGTGCTCGGGCCGGAAGCCGGCGAGGCGGGCGGCGAGTGCGTAGTACGGCGGCTTGGTGTTCTGCGCCTGGAGCCCGAGGAGATGGGAGACGGCACCCTTGGCGGACATCGCGGCAGGCTCCAGGAGGAGCTGGCGGGCGAGCGTGGCGCGGCCCAGGGCGCGGGTGGAGAGAACCGGGTGGGTCGTCGTGGAGGCCATGGGAGGCACGCTACTCGGGCTTGCGGACAGTTACGGTCCGCGATGATGCGGGCGGGCGGGGGTGGACGGGACTGGAGCCTCCGGGCGGGGGCGGGCCCGAAGCCGCCGGGCCGGCCCAGGAGCCGCCGGGCTTGGAGCCGACGGCCCGGGAGGCGACGGGCCGGGATGGACGGGCCCGGAGCCGCCTCGGCGCCTGGGATGGGCGGGGCCCCGAAGCCGCCGCGCTGCCGTAATTCACCCCGTATATCCTGCCCGGGAGACCCTGGCCCCGATCACGTATACGGAGATGGACCCACGATGTCGGACCGTCGCCCCCGCGCAGCCTGGCGCCGCCAGCCGGAGCCGCCGGCCGCGCCGCGCCAGGAGCCGGAGCCGTCCGGGCCCGGCTCGGCGAGCGTGGTGCAGGCCACGCTCTATCGGGACGGCCGCAAGGTGGCCTCGCCCGATTCGCTGGCTGAGACGCTCCGTCAGCTGCGTGAACACCCGTACGGCATGGCCTGGATCGGCCTGCACCGGCCGACCGAGGCCGAACTCCACTCACTGGCAGGCGAGTTCGACCTTCACGAGCTGGCGGTCGAGGACGCGCTGGAGGCGCATCAGCGCCCGAAGCTGGAACGGTACGGAGACACCCTCTTCGTCGTCCTGCGCGCGGCCCGCTACCTGGACGCCCAGGAGGAGGTCGACTTCGGGGAACTCCACATCTTCGTGGGCCAGGACTTCGTGATCACGGTCCGCCACGGCGCGGCCCCGGACCTCTCGGCGGTCCGCCACCGCATGGAGGAGAACCCGGACCTCCTGGCCCTGGGCCCGGAGGCGGTCCTGTACGCGATCCTCGACGCGGTCGTGGACGGCTACGCCCCCGTGGTGGCGGGCGTCCAGAACGACATCGACGAGATCGAGACCGAGGTCTTCGGCGGCGACCCGGCGGTCTCCCGCCGCATCTACGAACTCTCCCGCGAAATGGTCGAGTTCCAACGCGCCACCCGCCCCCTGGTGGGCATGCTGCACGGCCTGATGGCAGGCTTCGCGAAGTACGGCACGGACGAGGAACTCCAGCGCTACCTCCGCGACGTGGCGGACCACGTCACCCACACCAGCGAACGCGTGGACGGCTTCCGCCAGGCCCTGACGGAAATCCTGACGGTGAACGCGACCCTGGTGACCCAGCAACAGAACGCGGAGATGCGCGCGTTGGCGGAGGCGGGCTTCGAACAGAACGAGGAAATCAAGAAGATTTCTGCCTGGGCCGCAATTCTCTTTGCACCCACACTCGTTGGAACTATCTACGGCATGAACTTCGACTCCATGCCTGAGTTGAGTTGGCGCTTCGGATACCCCTTCGCGATCGGCTTGATGGGGATGGTCTGCGTCAGTTTGTACGTGATTTTCAAGCGCAGGGATTGGCTTTAGGGGGCGAGGTCGTTCCCGGGGGTGCGGTTGCCGGCCTGCAGGCCGTCCAGGCCGCCGTACAGCGAGCGGAGACTGCGCTCGTGCATCGCCGCCGCGTACACGTCCGCCGTCGCCACTGCAGCCGCGTCCCAGCCGAAGGACCGGGCGTGCCGAGCCGCGGCTGCGCCCATCCGGGCGGAGAGTGCCGGGTCGTCGGCAAAGCCGCACAGTGCCCGCGCGTAGTCGTCCGGGTCGTGGCCCGGTACGAGCACGCCGCTCACGCCATGTCTTACTGCCACCGACAGGCCGCCGACCTCGGCAGCGATCACCGGGGTGCCGCAGGCCTGAGCCTCGACGGCCACCAGGCCGAAGGACTCGCTGTAGGACGGCATGACCAGGACGGACGCCGCCCGGTACCAGTCGGCGAGTTGATCCTGGCCGACCGGCGGCCGGAACCGCACGACGTCGGAGATACCGAGCCAGGCCGCCAGCTTCTGCAGTCCCTCCGGCTTGGACATACCGCTGCCGCTGGGCCCGCCCACAACCGGCACCGTGATTCGCTCACGTAGCTGCGGCCGCTCCTCCAGCAGCCGGGCCACCGAGCGCAACAGGATGTCCGGCCCTTTCAGCGGCTGTATGCGACCCGCGAACAGCGGAATGAGCGCGTCCTGCGGCAGCCCGAGGCGGGCCCGGGCCGCGGCCCGGCCGGCCGCGACGCCGGATGTGTCGGGCCGGAATCGCTCCAGATCGACCCCCGGGTGGACGACGGCGATCCGGCCGGTGTCGGCGTCGTAGTGGCGGAGGAGCTCCTCCGCTTCCTTTTCGGTGTTCGCTATCAACCGGTCGGCCGCCCATACGACGTGTGTCTCGCCGAGCACGCGGGTCACGGGCTCAGGCGTGTCGCCCTCGGCGAGGGAGGCGTTCTTGACCTTGGCCATGGTGTGCATGGCATGGACGAGCGGGACGCCCCAGCGCTCGGCAGCGAGGCGGCCGACGTGGCCTGAGAGCCAGTAGTGCGAGTGGAGCAGGTCGTAGTGGCCGGGACGGTGGCCGGCCCAGGCCTGCGTCACGCCACGCGTAAAGGCGCACAGTTGCGCGGGCAGACTTTCCTTGGTCAGGCCCTCGTAGGGGCCGGCGTCCACGTGCCGAACCAGAACTCCGGGCGCGAGTTCGACGCTGGGCGGGAGCGCGGCAGAGGTGGTCCGGGTGAAGATCTCCACCTCTATGTCGATGGCGGCGAGGCGCTTGGCGAGCTCGACGATGTAGACGTTCATCCCACCGGCGTCGCCGGTGCCGGGCTGGTGCAACGGTGAGGTGTGCACGCTGATCATGGCGATGCGGCGAGGGCGGCTGCGGGCGCCAGATGGCCGCAACCTGGGCGGGACGACAAGGGTGCTGCCGGGGGGACGGCTGCGGAGCCCTCCGAGCCGGGGCACGTACTGGCTCACCTCGCGAGTCCTCCTTGGAGGTCGAGGCGCTGCTCGCCCGCGTACACGTTCATGGAGCCGCCGCGCAGGAAGCCGACGAGCGTGAGCCCGGTCTCCGCCGCCAGGTCCACCGCCAGGGAGGACGGTGCCGAGACCGCCGCCAGCATCGGGATGCCTGCCATGACCGCCTTCTGTGCCAACTCGAAGGACGCCCGCCCGGATACCAGCAGAATCCTCTGGGACAGCGGCAGTTCGCCGGACTGGAGCGCGCGGCCGATCAACTTGTCCACGGCGTTGTGCCGGCCCACGTCCTCCCGCAGATCCAGCAGTTCACCCTCGGGCGAGAACAGCCCGGCGGCGTGCAGGCCCCCGGTCCGGTCGAACACCCGTTGCGCGGCCCGCAGCCGGTCGGGCAGGGCGGCCAAGAGCTCGGGGGCGACTCTGACCGGGGGCCTGTCGGAGATCGGCCACCCGGCGGTGGTCCGCACGGCCTCCAGGCCGGCCTTCCCGCACAGCCCGCAGGAGGAGGTGGTGTATACGTTCCGTTCGAGCGTGATGTCGGGCAGCGGCACGCCGGGCGCGAGCTGGACGTCGACGATGTTGTACGTGTTCGAGCCGTCCTCGGTGGCGCCCGCGCAGTACACGATGTTCGCCACATCCTCGGCCCGGCGAACGACGCCCTCGCTCACCAGGAACCCGGCGGCCAACGCGAAGTCGTCACCGGGCGTGCGCATGGTGATCGCCAGCGGCCTGCCGCTCAGCCGGATCTCCAGCGGCTCCTCGGCCACCAGTGTGTCCGGCCGTATGCTCACCGCTCCGTCCCGGATCCGCAGCACGCGCCGTCGCTCGGTAACCCGTCCCATGGCCTCACTCCCGGTTCTGTAGGTGCTGGTAGCCGAACTCAGGTCGGTGGGTGCGCGGCCCAACGTGTCGATGAGCACGGCTCCGGCCACTTCCTCAGCACTCGATGACATTGACGGCGAGTCCGCCGCGGGCGGTCTCCTTGTACTTGACCTTCATGTCGGCGCCGGTCTCCTTCATGGTCTTGATGACCTTGTCGAGGGAGACGTGGTGGCGGCCGTCGCCGCGCAGGGCCATCCGGGCGGCGGTCACGGCCTTGACCGCGGCCATGCCGTTACGCTCGATGCACGGGATCTGGACCAGTCCGCCGACCGGATCGCAGGTCAGGCCGAGGTTGTGCTCCATGCCGATCTCGGCCGCGTTCTCCACCTGCTCCGGGCTGCCGCCCAGCACCTCGGCGAGGCCGCCGGCGGCCATCGAGCAGGCCGAGCCGACCTCGCCCTGACAGCCGACCTCGGCGCCGGAGATCGACGCGTTCTCCTTGAAGAGCAGGCCGATGGCGCCCGCCACGAGCATGAAGCGGACGATGCCCTCCTCGTCGGCGCCCGGTACGAAGTCGAGGTAGTAGCGCAGAACGGCGGGGATGATGCCCGCCGCGCCGTTCGTCGGGGCGGTGACGACCCGGCCGCCGGCGGCGTTCTCCTCGTTCACCGCCATCGCGTAGAGGGTCACCCACTCCATGGCGCGGCCCACCGGGTCGCCCTCGGAGCGCAACTGGCGGGCCGCCGCCGCGGCCCGGCGGCGGACCTTCAGGCCGCCGGGGAGGATGCCCTCGCGGGACAGCCCGCGCGACACGCAGCCCTCCATGACCCGCCAGATCTCCAGCAGACCCGCGCGGATCTCCTCCTCGGTGCGCCAGGCCTTCTCGTTCTCCAGCATCAGCGCGGAGATCGACAGTCCGGTCTCCCGGGCGAGCTGCAGCAGCTCGTCACCCGTGCGGAACGGGTAGGCCGGCACCGTGTCGTCGACCTTGATCCGGTCCGCCCCGACGGCGTCCTCGTCGACGACGAAGCCGCCGCCGACCGAGTAGTACGTCTTCTCCAGCAGCGGCAGACCGTGGGCGTCGTACGCGAAGAGGGTCATGCCGTTGGCGTGGTACGGCAGGGAGCGCCGACGGTGCAGGACCAACTGGGTCGAGATGTCGAAGTCGATCTCGTGGGCCGGGCCGATCTCGGCACCGAGGAGGCGGATGCGCCCATGGGTGCGGATCCGCTCGACGTCCAGCTCGGCCTGGGCGACGTCGACCGTGTGCGGCACGTTGCCCTCCAGGCCGAGCAGCACGGCCTTGGGGGTGCCGTGGCCGTGCCCGGTGGCGCCGAGGGAGCCGAACAGCTCCGCCCGCACCGCGGCGGTCTGGGCGAGCAGGCCATCCTTCTTCAGCCGGGCGGCGAACATCGCGGCGGCGCGCATCGGTCCGACAGTGTGCGAGCTGGACGGGCCGATGCCGATGGAGAACAGGTCGAAGACGCTGATTGCCACGCCATACTCCGTGGGATGGGAGAGGCGAGCCGCGCATGTCACGGGCACGCCCCTGCGGGAGGGTTGTCGGTTACGGGCCTGGGTGGAGCGGGGGCTTCTCCGCGAGGGCGGTGACGCGGGCCTTCAGCGCCTCCGTGTCGTACGACGGCGTATTGGGGGTGGGGGTCAGTGCGCGGGCCGCACCTCGAGCTTGTTCTGCAGCCAGGTGTGGAATTCGCCGATGTGGTGCTCGCTGGGCACCAGCACACCGCCCTTGGCATACATCCGGGAGCTCATTCCGGGCTGGGTGCGTTCACAGGCGTCGAAGTCCTGCCGGTTGACCCGGTCGAAGAGCTCCACGGACCGGCTGACGTCCTTGCCGCTCTCGACGACGTGGCGCAGATAGAGCCAGTCGCACTCGACGATCGTGCGGTCGGCTGCCACCGGGTACATCCGATGGAAGATCACATGGTCGGGGACGAGGTTGATGAACACCTGCGGCCGGACGGTGATCGCGTAGTAGCGACGGTCCTGTCCCTCCGCCACCCCGAGAATGCGGTCCAGGCCCTCGGAGCCGTCGACGGTGAAACCCTCGACACCCTCGCCGAACTCGGCACCGTGGCCGACGTAGTACTGAGCGGCGTAGCCGTCCGCGAACTCAGGGAGCACCTCGGTGAGTTCGGGGTGGATCGTGGCACAGTGATAGCACTCCATGAAGTTCTCGATGATGAGCTTCCAGTTCGCCTTCACGTCGTAGGTGATACGGCGGCCCACCTTCAGGTCATCGATCCCGTAGCGCTCGATCGACTCGAGGTCGCCGAGCCGCTCGACGACCGCGCCCATCACGTCCGCCTCGAAGGAGGGCGGGTTGTCGCCCAGGCACACCCACACATACCCGAGCCACTCCCGCACATGGACGTTGATCAGGCCGAACTCGGTCCGGTCGATGTCCGGCATCGACGTCAGGTTCGGCGCGGCCACCAGCTTGCCGTCCAGCCCATAGGTCCAGGCGTGGTACGGGCACTGGAAGGCGCGCTTGACCTCGCCGGACTCCTCCGTGCACAGCTTGGCCCCGCGGTGCCGGCAGATGTTCAGGAACGCCCTGATCGAACCGTCCCGGGAGCGGGAGATCAGCACGCTCTCGCGTCCTACCTGGTAGGTGCGGAAGGCGCCGGGCTTGGCCAGCTCGGCGGCGCGGGCCACACAGAACCACATGGCCTCGAAGACCCGCTCCTGCTCCTGGGCGAAGACCTCGGGGTCGGTGTAGTACTCGCCGGACAGCGTGGGGATCAGGCTGGGCGGCAGATTCGTGAGGGTCATCGTGTCACCTTCGGAAGATGTCAGACGCGCACGCGGCGGGGTCGAACAGGGCGATGGGATGGTCGGTGACGCCTTCGGCCCTCCCCGCGATCTCGTCCGGGTGGATGCTGCGGTCGAGGGTGTCGGGGTCGCTGGGTACGCCCTTGCGGAAGAAGGCGACCTTGGCCCCGCCGTCGGGGCCGTCGAGCGAGGGGAAGCCGTAGATCTGCGGCCTTGCCGGCGCCATGACCGGTGTGAACGGTGGTGTCGGCGGGGAGTGTGAGCAGCCGCTCGCGGATGGAGGAGATGATCGTGTCGAAGTCGGAGTAGGACCGGCCGATGGCTCCGGGACCGCCCTGGAAAAGGGTGTCGCCGGAGAACAGAGGGCCCAGTAGTCAGGCTCCCTCGGGGCGTGCGCCGTTTCCACAGCACCTCGTCGGCCGGGTGCAGCAGGATGGGCACCCCGGTGCGGGCCAGAGCCGGAGCGGCGTTCACATGGTCGTTGTGGGGCGTGGGTGCACACCATGGCCGTCAGGCGCCGGGTTCCGACGGCGGCGGCGATCGCCTCGGCGTCGTGCGCGGCGTCGATCACCAGGACCTCGTCGTCGTTGCCGATCAGCCAGACGTTGTTGTCCACCTCCCAGCTACCCACGTCCAGTTGGAAGGTTCCCGAGGTGACCAGATGCTCGATCCGCGCCGTCACAGGACCACCACCGAGCGCAGGATCTCGCCGCGGTGCATCTTGGCGAACGCCGACTCCACCTCGTCCAGGGAGATCGTCTCGCTGACGAATTCCTTCAGATCGAAGCGGCCTTGCAGATAGAGGTCGATCAGGGCGGGGAAGTCCCGGGAGGGCAGGCAGTCGCCGTACCAGGAGGACTTCAGTGCCCCGCCGCGGCCGAAGACGTCCAGCAGGGGCAGGTCGACGGTCGACTCCGGGCTGGGAACACCCACCAGGACGGCGGTGCCGGCCAGGTCGCGGGCGTAGAAGGCCTGCTTGTAGGTCTCGGGACGGCCCACCGCGTCCACGACGACGTCGGCGCCGAAGCCGCCGGTGAGGCTACGGATGGCCTCGACGGCGTCGGTCTTGGAGGAGTCGACGGTGTCGGTGGCACCGAACTGCTCGGCCCACTTCAGCTTCCGCTCGTCGACGTCGACGGCGATGATGCGGCCGGCACCCGCCACCTTGGCGCCCGCGATGGCGGCCATGCCCACGCCGCCGCAGCCGATCACCGCGATCGAGTCGCCGCGGCCGACTCCGCCGGTGTTGACCGCGGCGCCGAACCCGGCCATCACACCGCAGCCGAGCAGCCCCGCCGCGGCGGCCGAGGCGGTCGCGTCCACCTTGGTGCACTGGCCGGCGGCGACCAGGGTCTTCTCGGCGAAGGCGCCGATGCCCAGGGCCGGGGACAGCCGGGTGCCTCCCCCAGACTTCGTCCGGGAGGTGCCCCCAGTCAGCGTCATCTGCCGGGTGGCGTTGTGGGTGGCGAAGCAGTACCACGGCTTGCCCTTGCTACAGGCCCGGCACCGGCCGCAGACCGCACGCCAGTTGAGTACGACGAAGTCGCCGGGCTCGACGTCGGTGACGCCCTCACCGACCGCCTCCACCACACCCGCGGCCTCATGGCCGAGCAGGAACGGGAACTCGTCGGAGATCGCGCCCTCCCGGTAGTGCAGGTCGGTGTGGCAGACGCCGCAGGCCTGCACCCGGACCAGCGCCTCACCCGGCCCGGGGTCCGGCACCAGGATGGTCTCCACCGAGACCGGGGCGCCCTTCTTCCGCGCGACGACGGCGCGTACTTCGTGTGTCACTGCCGATCTCCTTGCTGAGGGACGGCCGAATGCACGCTTCGGCCGGACGTTCTGGCTGGCGGGGCGTTCGGGTCGCTCCACCGGAGCGATCGAGGCGGAAGAGGGTGGACTTCACTGTTCGCGAAGGTCCGCACGAGCGACGGAGACGTACGTGACGGCTCTGCGAACCGATTCCGGACCGACGAGCCCGGGGCCTGGAGAGGGCCGAGATCGAGCCTTCCCTACTGTTGCGTAATACGCGATGAACTTCGGGATGAGCAACAGTCAAACTGTCTTGCCCGCGGGCGGCCACTGTCAAGGGTGGTGGTCGAGCGAACTTACGAAACCCCGGCCACCACCGGACGACGTCCCGGCAATACGCAGCCGGCCGCCCCCCGGAGGGGCCGGCCGGCTGCGTGTCACCCGCTTCGGCGTCCCTGCGCCGTCAGGATCGTTCGAGGTCGCTCTCCCGCACGCTGTCGCGGGGATTCCCGTCGGCCACCGAGGGCCGTCGGGAGCGGCCGGGGAGGGCACTGGTCTCCGCAAGAGTGCGGCCCCGCGTCTCCTCGGCCCATGCCAGGGACACCAACAAGCCCACCAAGGTGATGCCGGCTCCGATCAGCAGTGAGCGTGAGCCACTCGGGCAACATCCTGCAGAGCCAACAGTTCGACGACCGGCAGGACCGCTTCGTCGACGAGCTCGACATCGACCTCGTGGCGCATGAGCGCGGCGTCAAGCTCGTCGGGGCCACGGCGCACTACGTCACGTCCGGCCTCGACGAAGGCCCGATCATCGAACAGGACGTCGTCCGCGTGGACCACTCGCACGCCCCCCGTGACGTCGAGGCCCGGGCACTCGCCCGCGCCGTGCAGTGGCACAGCGAGAGCCGTGTGCTCGTCCATGGCAACTGCACGGTCGTCTTCCGCTGACTGTGGTATACCGGCTTGTCGTACCCGCTCGCTGCCTGCTGCTCACCACTCCCGCAACACGACCCCCTTGCGTATAGTTGCGCTATGAGCAACTACACGGCAGATGGCGAAACGCCTGCTCCCGCGGTGAACGGGGTGCAGTCCGTCGACCGTGCCGTCAGCGTCCTGGAGATCCTCGCCCAGCGCGGTGAGGCGGGCGTCAGCGAGGTTGCCGCCGAGATCGACGTCCACAAGTCGACCGCGTTCCGCCTGCTCGGGGCGCTGGAGGCGCGCGGTCTGGTCGAGCAGGCGGCCGAGCGGGGCAAGTACCGGCTGGGCTTCGGGATCGTACGCCTGGCGGGGGCGGTCACGGGCCGTCTCGACATCACACAGCAGGGCCGGCCGGTGTGCGAACGACTCAGCGAGGAGATCGGCGAGACCGTCAACATCGCCGTCCTGCAGGAGCACTACGCGGTCAACCTCTACCAGGTGCGCGGCCCGGGCGCGGTCGGGCACGCACAACTGGGTCGGGCAGCTCACCCCGGTGCACGCGACCTCCAGCGGCAAGATCCTCCTCGCCCACCTGCCGGCGAAGGAGCGCGCCGCGGTACTCGCGGCATCCGGGCTGCAGAAGCTGACGCCGCACACCCTGACCGCCAGGACCACGCTGGAGAAGAACCTCGCCGAGGCGCGGGAGCGCGGGTACGCGGTCACGCTGGAGGAACTCGAGATCGGACTGCACGCCGTCGCGGCCCCGATCCGTTCCCACCACGGCGAGGCCATCGCCGCCCTCAGCGCCTCCGGCCCCGCGTACCGCTTCACCGAGGAGCGCATCCACGAGCTCGCATCCCTGCTGATCAAGGGCGCTGAGGAGATCAGCCACCGGATGGGCTACGTGAGCTGAGCTCCCCCGTTCGACGTGGAGGGGGCGCCACCGCGCTCCAGGCGTACCACGACGCTCTTGGACGTCGGCGTGTTGGAGGTATCGGCAACGGAGTCGAGCGGAACGAGCACGTTGGCCTCGGGGAAGTAGGCCGCGCAGCATCCACGGGGCGTGTCGTACGCGACCGTGCGGAATGCCTCGGCCCGCCGTTCCAGGCCGTCCGGCCACTCGCTGACGATGTCCACAAGACCGCCGTCGGCGATCCCGCGCTCCGCGAGGTCGTCGGGGTGGACGAAGACCACCCGGCGTCCCTGGTGGATGCCGCGGTAGCGGTCGTCGAGTCCGTAGATCGTGGTGTTGTACTGGTCGTGGCTGCGCAGTGTCTGCAGCAGCAGACGGCCGGGCGGGACGCTCAGCACTTCCACCGGGTTGACCGTGAAGTTGGCCTTGCCCGTACTGGTGGGGAAGCGCCGCTCGTCGCGGGGGGCGTGCGGCAGGGTGAAGCCGCCGGGACGCCGTACCCGCGTGTTGAAGTCGGCGAAGCCGGGCACGACCCGGGCGATGCTGTCGCGGACGGCGTCGTAGTCGGCCTCGAAGGCCGCCCACGGAACATCGCCGCCCGGACCGAACAGGCTCTGGGCCAGCCCGCCGACGATGGCCGGCTCGGAGAGCAGATGCGGGGAGGCGGGTCGCAGGCCGCCCCGGGAGGCGTGCACGATCCCCATCGAGTCCTCGACGGTGACGAACCGGTCCGCCCCGTCCGGTCCCCGGTCCCGCTCGGTGCGGCCCAGGGTGGGAAGGATGAGGGCCTCGCGTCCGCAGACCGCGTGGGAGCGGTTGAGCTTGGTGGAGACCTGGACGGTCAGCCGGCAGTTCCGCAGGGCCCGCTCGGTGGCGGCCGTGTCCGGGGCGGCGGAGACGAAGTTGCCGCCCATGGCGAAGAAGACCTTCACCTCACCGGCGCCCATCGCCCGGATCGTCTCCACCGCGTCGAACCCGTGGTGGCGGGGCGGGTCGAATCCGAACTCGTTCCGCAGCGCGTCGAGGAACTCCGGCGCCGGCTTCTCGTAGATGCCCATCGTGCGGTCGCCCTGCACGTTGGAGTGACCGCGCACGGGGCACACTCCGGCGCCGGGGCGCCCGATGTTGCCACGCAGCAGCAGGAAGTTCACCACCTCGCGGATGGTGGGCACGGAGTGCTTGTGCTGGGTCAGTCCCATGGCCCAGCACACCACGATCGACCGGGCGGACATGACGTCGCGGGCGGTGGCCTCGATGGCATCGCGCGAAAGCCCGGTCGCCTCGGACACATCGCCCCGGTCGAGCTTGCGCAAGCCTTCGGCGTATCCCTCGAAGCCGTCGGTGTGCGCGGCGATGAAGTCGCGGTCGAGGACCGTACCGGGCGCCGCGTCCTCGGCCTCCAGCAACAGCTGTGACAGCGCCTGGAAGAGCGCCAGGTCGCCCCCGAGCCGTATCTGCAGGAACCGGTCCGAGAGGGATGTGCCGGCACCTGCGACACCGCGGGCGTTCTGCGGGTTCTTGAAGCGCAGCAGCCCGGCCTCGGGCAGCGGATTCACCGCGACGATGCGCGCACCGCGCCGCTTGGCCTTCTCCAGCGCGGACAGCATCCGCGGGTGGTTCGTGCCGGGGTTCTGTCCGACGACGAAGATCAGGTCGGCGCAGTACAGATCGTCGAGGTGGACGCTGCCCTTGCCGATACCGATCGTCTCGGTGAGCGCCGAGCCGCTCGACTCGTGGCACATGTTCGAGCAGTCCGGCAGGTTGTTGGTGCCGAACTGCCGTACGAGGAGCTGGTAGAGGTACGCCGCCTCGTTGGAGGTACGGCCCGAGGTGTAGAAGGCGGCCTCGTCGGGGCTGCGCAGTCCCTTGAGCTCCCGGGCGACGATGTCGAAGGCCGTCTCCCAGGTGACCGGCACATACGTCTCCGAGTCGGCCGGTTTGTACATCGGCTCGGTGAGGCGGCCCTGCCGGCCCAGCCAGTATTCGCTGCGGCCCGCGAGCTCGCCCACCGGGTGCGCGGCGAAGAACTCCCGCGTCACCCGGCGTACGGTGGCTTCCTCGGCGACGGCCTTGGCGCCGTTCTCGCAGAACTCGGCCCTGCTGCGGTGGTCGCCCTCGGGCCAGGCGCAGCCGGGGCAGTCGAAGCCGTCCTTCTGGTTGACCTTGAGCAGGGTCAGCGCGGTGCGCCGTACGCCCATCTGGTCGTATCCCATGCGCAGCGCATGGGTCACCGCGGGGATCCCGGCCGCCCAGTTCTTGGGCGCGGTCACCTCCAGGGCGTCCTCGCCGGGGTCCTCGCGCGGCGCCTTGCGTGCCATGTGTGCCTCTCCTCATCGATGGGACTGCTGTCACGAAAATGTCGGGCGCGCGATGCGCGACAACGGCTCAGTGCGGTGACGCCTGCGCCGAGGCCGCTGCATCGACGCCCCAACGGGCAGTCACCCGTGCCGCGTCGAGCGTCGAGGCCGCATCGTCGGCCGCTTCCGGAGCGAAGGACCGCCCGCCGTCGGAGAACGAGTCCGGCGTGACGTTCACGACGCCCATGACCAGCGTCCGGCCGGGCCGCGGAAGCCCCTGCGGATGGAGCTCCGGCATTCCCGGGCACGGCGGGGTGGTGGCGTGGGCCGTCTTGGTCACCGGGCCCCGGCCCTCTGCGCCGGGGCCGCCTCCTCCGCCGATGTCGTTGCGGACCAGGTCCACGGTCATGACGCGGCGCCGAAGCGGGCCAGGGGGCAAGGTCGCACGGCTGCGGGCGTCTCTCGTGCTCATTGTCCGAACGGGCGGGCAGCGGGGCCGGGATGTTCCTCGCCCATGACACCGGCCATGGGCCAGGACTGATCGACCCTCGGCTCACCCAGGCGAGGGGTGCGCCCGCCATACCTAGCCGTTCACCCGTATTCCACGGCCGCGTCCAGCAGCCAGTCCGTCAGGTAGCCGGCGAAGGAGGAGCGCACCAGCACCCAGAAACCGGCCCTGGGCTCGTCGCGGGCCACCAGGACGACCTGGGTGCGGGCCAGGGTGGTCTGGGCCGAGCGGCCGGGGCCGAAGGCGCGCGGGTGCAGATCCAACCGGCAGCCGTGGGACAGCAGGTCGCGGGCTCGCGGTCCGCCGACCAGGAGGGTGGTGCGCTGGGCGGAGACGTCGGTGACGGAGACGGGGTCGTCCCCGGCCGCCGAGCGGATCCGGCTCTCCAGGTCCCGCTGGACGCCGGGCCGGCCCACCACCAGCCATTCGTCGGGGCCGAGCCACACCGCGGTCAGCTCCCCCGCGCGCACGACGGTGTCGGGTTCCAGGGGCAGCGGGAGCCCCAGGGCGAGTCCTACGGCATCCGCCGCCGGACTCTTGGCGTCGAGTCGGACGTTCAACTGGGCCAGGAAGGGGACTTCGGCCAGGCGGACCGCGCCCCCGGAGGAGCGCGTCGCGGCGGCCAGGCGGTCGGCGGCATGCGCCAGAGGGCTGCGCTGCCGTGCGGTCGGGGCGGTGTCAGCCATCGCGGCGGGCTCCCTCGGGGTCGTAGAGGACGGGGCTTGCGACGGTCACCGGGAGCAGCCGGTCGCCGACAGATGCGTAGAGGCGTTCGCCGATGCGGCCCCGGCCGCCCTTGATCAGGGCGAGCGCGAAGGTCCGGCCGAGCGCCGCACTGCGATAGCTGGAGGTGACGTGACCGAGCATCGGGACGGGCGGGGCGGGCAGTTCGCTGTCGGCGACCAGGTGGGTGCCCTCGGGGAGGAAGGCGGCCGGGTCCTCGGGGAGGAGGCCGACAAGGTGCTTGCGGTCGGGGCGGACGGCGTCGGCGCGGGCGTAGGAACGCTTGCCGATGAAGTCGGGCTTCTTCTTCGACACTGCCCAGCTCATGCCGAGGTCGTGCGGGGTGACCGTGCCGTCGGTGTCCTGGCCGATGATCGGGTAGCCCTTCTCGGCGCGCAGGACGTGCATGGTCTCGGTGCCGTACGGGGTGATGCCGTACGGGGCGCCGGCCTCGTACAGCGCCTCCCACAGGGCGAGGGCGTCCCAGGGCGACACGTTGATCTCGTAGGCGAGTTCACCGGAGAAGCTGATCCGGCACACGCGCGCGTCGATGCCGGCGACGGCCGTCTCCCGCCAGGCCATGAACGGGAAGTCGTCGTTGGCCACGGCCAGCCGGGGCGCCAGCGAGCCGAGGACCTCCCGGGAACGCGGGCCGACCAGGGCGACGGTGGCCCACTGCTCGGTCACCGAAGTGCAGTGGACGCGGAGTTCGGGCCACTCGGTCTGCAGCCACTCCTCCATCCAGTCCAGGACGGCTGCGGCGTTGCCGGTCGTGGTGGTGACCAGGAAGCGGTCCTGCGCGACGCGGATGACCGTGCCGTCGTCGAAGATCATGCCGTCCAGGCGGCTCATGACGCCATAGCGGATCATGCCGACCTTCAGGGTGCTCATCATGTTGGTGTAGAGCCGGTCGAGGAAGAGCGCGGCGTCCGGGCCCTGCACGTCGATCTTGCCAAGCGTGGAGGCGTCCATGAAGGCCACACCTTCGCGGGCGGCGCGGCACTCGCGCAGCACGGCGGTCTCCATGTCCTCGCCGTCCTGCGGGTAGTACCAGGGCCGCTTCCACTGGCCGACGTTCTCGAACAGGGCGCCGTGCTCGACATGCCACTCGTGGACGGCGGTCGTGCGGATCGGGTCGTGCAGCGCGCCGCGGTCGCGGCCGGCGAGGGTGGCGAAGGAGACGGGGGTGTACGGCGGCCGGAACGTGGGCAGGCCCAGCGCCGAGATGTCCACGCCGAGGAGTTCGGCGACGACCCCGCTCGCCAGGACACCGGCCGTCCTGCCCTGGTCGCCCCCGGTACCAGCCGTGGTGTAGCGCTTGGTGTGCTCCACCGAGCGCAGACCGGCCCCGGTCGCCCGCGCCAGGTCGTCGACGGTGACATCGCGTTGGAGGTCGACGAACCGGGGGGCACCGGTGGAGGTGGGGACGGCGAACACCTGCATGGGCGGGGTGTGCGGCTGGGCGGCGACGGCCGGGAGGGCCGGTGTCTCGGCGGTGTAGCCCTCCGCCTCGACCGCGCGGGCGCCGGCCGCCGCGCCCTGCGCGAGGGTCGTGGCGAGATCGAAGGCCCCGTTCGCACTGCCCGCGACCTCCACCGCCTGACGGCAGCTGCTGGGAACGAACGTGCCGAGCACGTCGTCGTGGCGGAGCTTGCCGCCCGCCTGGCTGAACAGATGCGCGACCGGGTTCCAGCCGCCCGAGACCAGGAGCAGATCGACGGCGAACTCCCGCTGTCCTGCGGACTCCCCGTACGGGGCGACCGTCACGGCGGTGAGGCGGGCCCCGCCCTCCGCGTCCGTGACCGCGTGTCCGGCCAGCACCTCGATCCCGGCGGACCGGGCACGCTCGGCCCACTCCCCCGGCTCGGACCGGGTGTCGACGATCGCCGCGATGTCCACTCCCGCCGCCGCCAGGTCGAGTGCGGCGGCGTAGGCGCTGTCGTTGGTGGTGAACACGACCGCGTGCCGACCGGGCACGACGGCGTACCGGTGCAGGTACGTCCGGGCCGACGACGCCAGCATCACGCCGGGGCGGTCGTTGTCGCCGAACGCCAGGGAGCGCTCGTGGGCGCCGGTCGCGAGGACCACCCGCCGGGCGCGGATCCGCCAGACGCGCTCGCGGGAGACGTGGTCCGGGGCTTCGGCGCCGAGGTGGTTGGTGCGGCGCTCGACGGCGAGGAGGTGGTTGTCGTCGTAGTGGCCGAAGACGGTGGTGCGCCGCAGGACGCGTACCTCGGGGGCGGCTTCGAGCTGTGCGCGCGTCGACTCCACCCAGTCGAGGTGTTCGCCGGTGCCGAGCAGGCTGCCGCCGAGTTCCGGCTGGTCGTCGGCGACGATGACGCGTGCGCCGCTCCGCGCTGCCGCCGCCGCGGCCGCGAGGCCGGCGGGGCCCGCGCCGACGACCAGCAGGTCGCAGTGGGCATGGACGGCGTCGTAGCGGGCGGGGTCCGGTTCGGTGGCGAGGCGTCCTTGGCCCGGGAGGCTGCTCGCGACCAGGCCGTCGTAGAGCTCGACCGTCGGGGCGGGGAGCATGGGCTCGGGGAAGGGGGCCTCGATCTGGACCACCGCGTTGGGTTCTTCCACGCCGGCCGAGAAGATGCCGCGGGGGCGGCCGAGTCTGATGCTGGTCGCTGCCGCGATCACGCCGTTGGCGAGGAGGGCGGAGGCGAGGGTGTCGCCGCGGTAGCCTTGGTACGCGGTGCCGTCGAAGGTGAAGGTGAGGGGGTGGCCGCGGTCGACTCGGCCACCTGTGGCCAGGCGCTGCGGTTGGCCCGCGAGGCGTACGGGGGGCTCCGCCCCCGGACCCGCGATCGCCCCCGGACCCGCGATCGGCCCTGGCCGGGCCTCGTCCGCAAGCTTCCCCACAGGTGCTGGTTGTGCCGGACGCGGCTGAGACGTGACCGGACGCCGTTCGAGCGTCTCCGGGCGCGCCTCCCCCGCCCTGTACACCGCCAGAATCTCGTTCGTCGACGTGTCGCGCACCGCGTTGAACCACTTGCGGCAGCCCGCCGCGTGGCTCCACCGCTCGGCGAACGGGCCCTTCGGGTTGTCGCGGAAGAAGAGGTAGCGCGCCCACTCCTCGTCGGTGAGGGCGGCGGAATCCTCGGGGTAGGGCACGTGCGCCTGGCCGCCGTAATGGAACTCGGCCTCGTCGCGGGGCCCGCACCACGGGCAGGGGATGAGCAGCATGGGTTCGGCTCCCTAGTGGGCCACCGCGGCCGCGCCGTGCTCGTCGACGAGCGCGCCGGTGGTGAAACGGTCGAGCGAGAAGGGGGCGTTCAGGGGGTGGGGGGTGTCGTGGGCGATGGTGTGGGCGTAGACCGAGCCGACGCCCGGGGTGGCCTTGAAACCGCCCGTGCCCCACCCGCAGTTGAGGTAGAGGTTGTCGACCGGGCTGAGGCCGACGATCGGCGAGGCGTCCGGGCTGACGTCGACGATGCCGCCCCAGGTGCGCAGCACGTGGGCGCGGGCGAAGACGGGGAAGAGTTCCAGCGCGGCGGACATCTGCTCTTCGATGATGTGAAAGGCGCCGCGCTGGGTGTAGGAGTTGTACGCGTCGATGCCGGCGCCCATCACCAGCTCGCCCTTGTGCGCCTGGCTGACGTACACGTGGACGGCGTTGGACATGACCACCGTGGGGTGGACCGGCTCCAGGAGTTCGGAGACCAGGGCCTGCAACGGGTGGCTCTGGATCGGGAGTTCGATGCCTGCCATGGCGGCGAGGACCGAGGTGTGGCCGGCCGAGCACAGGGCCACCTTGCCCGCGGCGATGGGACCTTGCGTGGTCTGGACGCCGACCACCCGGCCGCCGACCACGTCCAGGCCGGTGACCTCGCAGTTCTGGATGATGTCGATGCCGGCGGCGTCCGCGGAGCGGGCGAAGCCCCAGGCCACGTAGTCGTGCTTGGCGATGCCGGCGCGCGGCTGGTAGGTGCCGCCGAGGACCGGGTAGCGCACGTCGGGTGAGATGTTGACGATCGGGCAGACCTCTTTGACCTGCTCGGCGTCGAGCCACTCGGCGTCGACGCCGTTGAGCCGGTTGGCCTCGACACGGCGCACGCTGTCGCGGACGTCCTGCAGGCTGTGGGCCAGGTTCAGCACGCCGCGCTGGGAGAAGAGGATCGGATAGTCGAGCTCCTCCGCCAGCCCTTCCCACAGTGTGAGGGCGTGCTCGTAGATGCCGGCGCTCTCGTCCCAGAGGTAGTTGGAGCGGATGATCGTGGTGTTGCGGGCCATGTTGCCGCCGGCAAGCCAGCCCTTCTCCAGGACCGCGACGTTGGTGATGCCGTGGTTCTTCGCCAGATAGTGGGCGGTGGCCAGGCCGTGCCCGCCGCCCCCCACGATCACCACGTCGTACGACCGCTTGGGCTCGGGATTGCGCCAGAGCCAGTCGGGGTGGTCGGGGAGGTCGGCGCCTGGGGCGATGGGGCTCATCGGACGTCTCCGTCCTGCGAGAGGTGCGGGTAGAGCGGGTGCTTGGCCGCGAGTGCCTCCGTGCGGGCGCGCAGTGCGGCGACGTCCGGCTCGGTCTTGAGGGCCGCCGCGATCACGTCGGCGACTTCGGCGAAGTCCTCCTCGGTGAAGCCTCGGGTGGCCAGTGCCGGGGTGCCGATGCGCAGGCCGGAGGTGACCATGGGCGGGCGGGGATCGAAGGGGACGGCGTTGCGGTTGACGGTGATGCCGATCTCGTGCAGCAGGTCTTCGGCGCGCCTTCCGTCGAGTTCGGAGTCACGGAGGTCGACGAGGACGAGGTGGACGTCCGTGCCGCCCGTCAGGACCTTCACTCCGGCCGCGGCCGCGTCGGGCCGCGTGAGGCGCTCGGCGAGGATGCGGGCCCCGGCCAGGGTGCGGGCCTGGCGTTCGGCGAACTCGGGTGATGCCGCCACCTTGAAGGAGACGGCCTTCGCGGCGATGACGTGCTCCAGCGGGCCGCCCTGCATCCCGGGGAACACGGCCGAGTTGATCTTCTTGGCGAGGTCGGCGTCGTTGGTGAGGATGACTCCGCCGCGGGGACCGCCGAGCGTCTTGTGCGTCGTGGTGGTGACCACGTGCGCGTGCGGGACGGGGCTGGGGTGCAGTCCGGCGGCGACCAGGCCCGCGAAGTGCGCCATGTCGACCATGAGGAGGGCACCGACCTCGTCGGCGATGCGGCGGAAGGCCGCGAAGTCCAGCTGCCTCGGGTACGCCGACCAGCCCGCGATGATCATCTTGGGGCGGTGTGCCTTGGCGAGTTGCTCGACCTCGTCCATGTCGACGAGGTTGTCCGCCTCGGAGACGTGGTACGGGACGACGCCCAGCATCTTGCCGCTGTAGTTGAGGCGCATGCCGTGGGTGAGGTGGCCGCCGTGCGCGAGGTCGAGGCCGAGGATGGTGTCGCCGGGCTGGAGGAGGGCGAAGAAGACGGCGGTGTTCGCCTGGGCGCCCGAGTGCGGCTGGACGTTGGCGAATCCCGCGCCGAAGAGGGACTTGACGCGTTCGATGGCCAGGCGCTCGGTGACGTCGACGTGTTCGCAGCCGCCGTAGTAGCGGCGGCCGGGGTAGCCCTCGGCGTACTTGTTGGTCGCGACCGACCCCTGGGCCTCCATCACCGCGGAGGGCGCGAAGTTCTCGGAGGCGATCATCTCCAGGGTGGACTGCTGGCGGTGCAGCTCGGCGGCGAGGGCGGCGTGGACCTCGGGGTCCAGTTCCGCCAGGGGGGTGTTCAGCGCGTTCATACGGTGTTCGCGTTCCTTTCGGCGGCCTCGACGACGTTGGCGAGCAGCATCGCTCGGGTCATGGGTCCCACTCCTCCGGGCATCGGCGCGAGCCATCCGGCGACCAGCGCGGCGTCCGGATGTACGTCGCCGGCCAGCCCGTGGTCGGTGCGGGTGATGCCGACGTCCAGGACCGCCGCGCCGGGGCGCAGCATGTCCTTGGTGATCAGTCCGGGCGAGCCGGCGGCCGCGACGACGATGTCCGCCTCGCGGACGTGCCAGGCCAGGCCCTTGGTTCCGGTGTGGCACAGGGTGACGGTGGCGTTCTCGGACCTGCGGGTGAGCAGCAGTCCGATGGGCCGTCCGACGGTGATGCCGCGCCCGACCACGCACACGCGTGCTCCGGCGATCGGCACCTCGTACCGGCGGAGCAGCTCGACGATGCCGCGCGGGGTGCACGGCAGTGGGGCGTCGACTCCCAGGGCCAGCCGGCCGAGGTTGACGGGGTGCAGGCCGTCGGCGTCCTTGGCCGGGTCCATGCGTTCCAGTACGGCGTTGGCATCCAGGTGTCGTGGGAGCGGGAGCTGGACGATGTAGCCGGTGCAGGCCGGGTCGGCGTTGAGTTCGTCGATGACGGCCTCGACCTGCTGCTGGGTGGCGTCGGCGGGCAGTTCGCGGCGCAGGGAGGCGATGCCCACCTGGGCGCAGTCGCGGTGCTTGCCGGCGACGTAGGCGTGGCTGCCCGGGTCGTCGCCGACGAGTACGGTGCCGAGCCCTGGCGGGCGTCCGCCTGTCGCGGTCAACTTGGCTACGCGCTCGGCGAGTTCGTGGCGGATGTCGGCGGCGGTCGCCTTGCCGTCGAGGACGTGTGCGGTCACCGGCGGTACCTCTTCCTCACGGTCAGCCACGGAGGCGGGACATGGTCGGGTCGAACAGGGGCTCCTCGGCGACGACCGCCTCGACGCGCTGGTCGAAGTAGCCGATGTGCAGGGTGGTACCGGGGGTGGTGAGTTCCGCCGGGAGCCAGGCGTAGGCGATGCCCTTGCCGATCGTGTAGCCGTAGGCGGCGCTGGTGACGTAGCCGACGGCTCGGTCGCCGTCGTAGACGGGCTCCTTGCCCAGGACGACCGACCGCGGGTCGTCGATGGTGAGGCAGGTCAGCTTGCGCCGTACGTCTTCCTTGCGGCGCTCCAGGGCGGCCTTGCCGATGAAGTCGCCCTTGTCGAGCTTGACGGCGAAGCCGACGCCGGCCTCGTAGGGATCGTGTTCGTAGGTCATGTCGGTGCCGAAGGAGCGGTAGCCCTTCTCCAGGCGGAGGCTGTTGAAGGAGCCGCGGCCGGCGATGACGCCGCCGAGGGGCCCCGCCGCCTGCCACAGGGTGTCCCAGAGCTTCAGGCCCTGGTCGGCGGTGGTGTACAGCTCCCAGCCGAGCTCGCCGACGTACGACAGTCGCATCGCGATGACGGGCACCGAGCCGATGTGGGCGCGCTTGGCGCGGAAGTACTTCAGGCCGTCGTTGGAGAAGTCCTCGTCCGTCAGCGGCTGCAGGACCTTGCGGGCCAGGGGGCCCCACAGGCCGATGCAGCACGTGCCGGGGGTGATGTCGCGCACCTGAACCGTGCCGTCGGCGGGAAGGTGTCGGGTGAACCAGTCGAGGTCCAGGTTGCCGTTGGCGCCGACCTGGAAGAGGTCACGGGCCAGGCGGGCGACGGTGACGTCGCTGCGGATGCCGCCGTCGTGGTCCAGAAGCAGGGTGTACGTCACCGAGCCGACCGACTTGGCGACCTTGCCGGTGGTCAGCCTCTCCAGGAAGTCCGCGGCACCCGGGCCGCTGACCTCGAGTCGCTTGAGGGCCGTCATGTCGTACATCGCGACGGTCTCACGGGTGGCCTGTGCCTCGGCACCGACGATGGGTGACCAGAACTGCGCCGCCCAGTCGTTGGGGGTGGGAATGCTGCGGCCCTCGACCAGCCCCGCGTTGGCCTCGTACCACTGGGGGCGCTCCCAGCCGCTCGCCTCCAGGAAGAACGCGCCGTGCTCCTGCTGGCGGGCGTGGAAGGGGCTGGTGCGGATCGGCCGCGGGTCCCCCGACGGCTGGAGGGGGTGGAGGATGTCGTAGACCTCGACGAAGTTCTGGCAGTCGCGGGCCAGAACGTACTCCGGGGACAGCTGGTGCGGCTCGAAGCGGTTGACGTCGCACTCGTGCAGGTCGAAGGACGAGCAGTGGCCGTCGACGAGCCATTCGGCCATGGCGCGGCCCACGCCCGCGGAGTGGGTGACCCACACCGCCTCGGCCACCCAGAAGCCCTTGACGTCCGGGGACTCGCCCATCAGCGGGAAGTTGTCGGTGGTGAAGGAGAACAGGCCGTTGATGCCCTCCTCGACCTTGGCCTCCGCCGTCGCGGGGAGCAGCGACCGGGTCTCGGTCCAGGCGTCCTCGAAGTCCTCCTCGGTGAACTTCAGGACCGACGGCATCTGGTCGGCCTCGTCGAAGGAGAGGATGTCGTCGGCCGAGATGGGCATCGGGCGGTGGCCGTAGAAGCCGATGCCGATGCCGTCGAAGCGGTCGCGGTAGTAGAGGTCGGCGTCCTGGTGGCGCAGGATCGGCCGCACGGCCTCCTCCGTCTGGCCCGCGAGCGCCGGGACCGGGCCGGTCCAGGCGAGCTGGTGGGCGAGCGGGGTCAGCGGGAGGTTCATGCCGACCATGCGGGCGATCTTCGGGCCCCAGATGCCGGCGCAGCACACCACGATGTCGGCCGCGATCTCGCCCTGGTCGGTGAGGACACCGGTCACCCGGCCCTCGCTCTGCTGGACGTCGAGCACTTCGTGGCGGGCCAGGAAGGTGACGCCGCGCTCGGTGGCCCGGCGGATCTGCGCCTCGACCGCGAGAACGGCCTTCGCGAGGCCGTCCGTCGGTATCAGGAGGCCGCCGAGGACCCTGTCCCGGTTGACCAGCGGGTGCTGCTCGACGCACTCGTCGGCGCTCAGCAGCCGGCCCTCGATGCCCCAGGCGCTGATCCAGCCGTGGCGGCGCTGCAGTTCGGCGAGGCGCTCGGGGGTGGTCGCCACTTCGAGGCCGCCGACCTGCAGGAAGCAGGGCTTGCCGTCCACGTCGAGGGAGCAGAACTTCTCGACGGTGTAGCGGGCCAGCTCGGTCATGGTCTTCGAGGAGTTCGTCTGGAAGACCAGGCCCGGGGCGTGTGACGTGGAGCCCCCGGTCGCGGGGAGCGGGCCCTGATCGACCACGGTCACTTCGGTCCAGCCGCGCGCGGAGATCTCGTCCGCGAGCGCCGCTCCCACGACCCCCGCTCCGATGATCACCACTCGGGGTCCCGCCATCGCCGCACCTCCGGATTCAAAACCAGTCGAGTTGCTTTCTGCGCAACATGATTCAGGTTGCGCAACTCAATGTGCCTGTACGCGGGGAGGGGTGTCAAGGGGTCGGTGACGTCGGGGAACAGCCCGGAACGCGGCAATGCCCGGCGGGCGGCGCACACAGGTGCACACCGCCCGCCGGGCATCTCGGAAGGTCTTCTCGACGTGGGCTACTTGATCCAGGCGTCGACCTTGTCGCGGTTGGCCTCCACCCACTTCTTGGCCGCCGCCTCGGGCGACATCTTGTCCACCGTGATGTACTTCGCCACGGTGTTCTGGTCGTCGTTCGTCCAGTTGAAGTTCTTCACCAGGCCGTAGGCCGGACTGCCGGACTTCGCGAACTTCGCGCTGACGATCTTGTCGAGGTCGTAGACGGGATAGTCGCAGGCGATCTTCGCCGCGTCGGCGTCGCATCCCGTCGTGTAAGGGGGCAGATCAACCTTGACCAACGGCACCTCGGACAGGAACCACTGCGGCTCGTAGAAGTAGCCGATCACCCATTCCTTGTTCTTCTCGGCCTTCCGGAATGCCTGGATGAGCGCGGTCTCGCTGCCCGCGTACACCACCTTGAAGTCCAGCTTCAGGTTCTTCACCAACGCCTCGTCGTTGGTGACGAACGACGGGTCGCCGTCGAGGAGCTGGCCCTTGCCGCCCGACTCGGAGGTCTTGAACCTGGACGCGTACTTGTTCAGGTTCTTCCAGTCCTTGATGTCGGGGTGTTCCTTGGCCAGCCACGGCGGTACGTACCAGCCGATGACGCCCTTGTTGCCGGTCGGGCCGGCATCGACGGCGGTCTTCTGGTCGGTGATGTACTTCTTCTTCAGATCGTCGTGCCCCCAGTTCTCGATGACGGCGTCGACCTCGCCGGTCCCGAAGCCCTGCCATGCGATCTCTTCCTTCAGGTCCTTCTTGACCACCTTGCAGCCGAGGTCGTTCTGCGCGACGTAGGCGACGACCGCCGCGTCCGCCTCGTACCCCACCCACGGGTTGACCGCGAGGTTGAAGGTGCCACACTTGCCCGAGCTGCCCGAACCCGCGGAGTCGTCACCGACCTTCGCGCCGCCGCAGGCGGTGAGGGTCAGCCCGATGACGGTCGCGACGGCTGTGCCAGCCGGGCCGATTCTCCACTGTCGTACTCGTGTTGCCATGATGGTGCTCCTTACGCGCTCGCGCGTCGCGCCGCTGCCTGAGTGATCCGGTCGAACATGACTCCGAGCAGGACGATGGCGAGCCCCGCCGCCAGTCCCTTCCCGTACAGCTGCCCCTGGGAGAATCCGGCCACGACGTCGTAGCCGAGGGCGCCCGCTCCTACCAGGCCGCCCACCACAACCATCGACAGCACGTAGATCAGGCCCTGGTTGGTCGCAAGAGTCAGGGCACTGCGTGACATCGGCAGTTGAACCTTGGCGATGATCTGCCAGGTGTTGCACCCGGCGGACGTGGCCGCCTCGACGGTGGTCCCGGGCACGGCCCGCACACCATCCGCGATGATCTTGATGGCGACCGGCACCGCGTAGACGATCGCGGCGACGATGGCCGTGAAGCGTGTCGCGCCGAACAGCGCCAGGAACGGCACGAGGTAGACGAACGGCGGCATGACCTGTGCCGCGTCCAGGGAGGGCCGCAGCACCCGGTCCACGACCATGCTGCGCCCCATCCACACCCCGAAGACGATGCCGAGCAGCATGACCAGCACCGTCGCCACGAGGGTCGACGCCAACGTCGTCATGGCGTCCGACCACAGGCCGGTGCCGACCAGCAGGCTCACGCACACGACCGTGGTGATTCCGGCGCGCCGGCCGCCGAGCACAGCGCCCAGTGCGATCAACACCGCGCCGACGAGCCACCACGGGGAGTCGGTGAGCAGCGTCTGGAACGGGTTGAGCAGACCGTTGGTGATGCCGTCGCGGAAGGCGTTGGTGAGGCCCGAGAGGTTGTCCTGCGCCCAGGTGGTCGCGGTGTCCGCCGCGCTCGCGACGGAGCTGCCGATGCCGCCTTCGCCGGGGAACTCCGCTGCCCATACATAGGTGTGCGACAGGTAAACGAGGACCGCTGTGACCGCCGCACCCGCGCCGAGCAGGGGTTTGCGCCACCAAAGGAAGCGGTTCTTCGAACGCCGGGCCGCCTCCTCGCGGGCGCTGGCCGCGGTGGTGACCCGATCGAGGACGATCGCCATGACGACGATGGCGAGTCCCGCGTTGAAGGCCGTTCCCACGTCCAGCGACTGAAGGGCCTGGACGACGGTCTTGCCGAGGCCGGGCGCGTCGATCAGGGCCGCGATCGTCACCATGGCCAGGGCGGCCATGATCGACTGGTTGACGCCCATCACCACGGTCCGCTTGGACATGGGCAGCAGGACCTTCAGCAGGGCCTGCCGTCGTGTCGCGCCCAGCGAGTCGGCGGCCTCGACGGTGGTCTCCGGCACGGAGCGGATGGCGTGCGCGGTGATGCGGATCGCGGGCGGTGCCGCGTAGATCACGGTGGCGATCGTGGCGGAGGCCCCGCCGATGAGGAAGAAGAGCGTCAGTGGGGCGAGGTAGACGAAGGTCGGCATGGTCTGCATGAAGTCCAGGAAGGGCGTCACGATCCGGTTGACCCGGTCGGACAGCCCCGCCCACACGCCCAGCGGGATCGCGAACAGCAGCGCCACGAGAACCGCGGAGAGGGTGAGCGACAGGGTGTCCATGCTCTCCTGCCACAGACCCTGCAGCCCCAGGAAGGTGAAGCCCGCCACGGCCAGGAGGGCGACCCGCCAGTTGCCCATGGCCCAGGAGACGTAGCCCACGATGCCGACGACGCCGAGCCATCCGATCTGCGGGACGGGTCGGCCGGCGGAGGGCTGTGAGATCAGCTGCTGGATGAAGGTCACCAGGTTGTCGATGACCAGGCGGATCTCGTTGAAGAAGTAGAGGAAGAGCGGGTTGGAGTTGCGGCCCGCGCCGATCGAGTCGTTGACGTCGTTGAACCACCGGTGCAGGTCAGTGAGGTCCGCCGCCGCCAGGGTCAGGGTCTGCTGTCCGCGGAAGACCACGAAGAGCACCAGCCAGGCGGCCAGGATCGCGGCCACCACCGTGCGCCGGCCGATCTTGCGTGCGCCGGCCAGGGGTGCGGACTTCTCCAGGGCGACGGCCATCACGCGTCGCCTTCCTGCCCGGCGACCACCGCGAGGATCTCCTCGTCGCCGACGATGCCGAGCAGCCTGCCGTCCTCCACGACCTTGACCGGCCTGTCGGCCGCCAGTACCGCCCGGGTGGCCTCCTTCACCACGACGTCCGGGCCCAGCTCGGGACCGTCCAGGGCGTCATCGGGCTTCGCCGGGCGCATGATCCACCGCAGGGTGAGCACGTCGCCTCGCGGCACGTCCTTGACGAACTCGCGGACGTAGTCGTCGGCCGGGGCGCCCACCAGCTCGTCGCCGGTGCCGCACTGGACCATCTTCCCGTCGCGCATGATCAGGATGCGGTCGCCCAGCTTGAGTGCCTCGGAGAGGTCGTGGGTGATGAACACCATCGTCTTGCCGACCTCGTGGTGCAGGCGGATGACCTCGTTCTGCATGTCGCGGCGGATCATCGGGTCGAGCGCGGAGAACGGCTCGTCGAAGAAGAGCACGTCCGGGTTGCCGGCCAGCGCCCGGGCGAGGCCGACGCGCTGCTGCATACCGCCGGAGAGCTGGTCGGGGTAGGAGTTCTCGTAGCCGGCGAGGCCGACCAGTTCGACGACCTCCAGGGCGCGCTTGGTGCGTTCGGCCCTGCTCATGCCGCGGATCTCCAGGCCGAAGCCCACGTTGTCGACGACCCGGCGGTGGGGCAGCAGCCCGAAGTGCTGGAAGACCATGGAGAACTTGCGGCGGCGCAGCTCGCGCAGGCGTTTGGCATCCGCTTCGCGGATGTCCTCACCCTCGAAGACGAGCTCACCGGCGGTGGGTTCGATCAGACGGGTCAGACATCGCACCAATGTGGACTTACCGGAGCCGGACAGTCCCATGACGACGAACACCTCACCTTTGCGGACGTCGAAGTTGACGTCGCGTACGGCGGCGGTGCAGCCGGTACGGTCCATGAGCTCACGGCGGGTGAGGCCGCACAACTCCTCGGACTCCGGCACTCGGTCGGCCTTCGGTCCGAACACCTTCCACAGCCTGCGCACGGATATGACAGGAGTACCGTCCGAATCCTGGAGCGTGCCGCGCCGCTGCGGCACCTCGGTCTGTGTGGGGGTCATGATCGACCTCTCTTCGGCGTTCAGCCGCGGAACCAGTGCTGCGGCCGGGGTTGGATGTTCTGCCAGATGTGCTTGGGCTCTCGGTACTCGTTCAGGCCGGTCGGTCCCAGCTCGCGCCCCACGCCCGAGTGCCCGAAGCCACCCCATTCCGCTTGCGGCACGTAGGGGTGGTAGTCGTTGATCCACACCGTGCCGTGGCGCAGCCGCCGGGCGACCCGCTGGGCCTTGCCCGCGTCCTGCGTCCAGACGGCTCCCGCGAGCCCGTACTCGGTGTCGTTGGCGATGCGTACGGCGTCGTCCTCGTCGGTGAACCGCTCCACGGTGAGCACGGGGCCGAAGGACTCCTCGTGCACCACCCGCATGTCCTGCCGGCACTCGTCGAGGACGGTCGGCGGGTAGTAGTGGCCGCCTCCGAGGGCCGGGTCGTCGGGGCGTTCACCGCCGCAGCGCAGTACCGCGCCCTCGGCGAGACCTGCCGCGACATACGCCTCGACCTTCGTCAGGTGCTGCGCGGAGATCAGCGCTCCGGTCTCGGCCTCGGGGTCGAAGGGCCCGCCGAGGCGGATCTGCCGGGCGCGCCGGACGACCTCGTCGACGAGCCGGTCGTGCAGCGAGTCCTCGACGATCAGCCGGGCACCGGCCGAGCAGACCTGCCCGGAATGCAGGAAGACGGCGGTGAGCGCGAAGTCCACGGCCGTCTCGAAGTCGGCGTCGGCGAAGATCACGTTGGGGTTCTTGCCACCGAGCTCCAGTGCCACCTTCTTCACGGTCGCCGCGGCGGTGGCCATGATTCTCCTGCCCGTCTCCAGGCCGCCGGTGAAGGAGACCATGTCGACGGCCGGGTCCTCGGAGAGCGGGGCGCCCACCTCGGGCCCGGCGCCCAGGACGAGGTTGGCGGCACCGGCCGGGAGCCCGGCCTCCTCCAGCGCCTTCATCAGCAGGATGGAGGTGGAGGGGGTGAGCTCACTGGGCTTGAGGACGATCGTGTTGCCCGCGAGGAGGGCCGGGGCCACCTTCCAACTCGCCTGCAGCAGCGGGTAGTTCCAGGGGGTGATCAGCGCGCACACCCCGATCGGCTCATAGACGACGCGACTGACGGCGTCGTCGCGACCGGTGTCGATCACACGCCCGGCGTCGGTGCCGCCGATGCCGCCGTAATAGCGGAAGCAGGCGACGACGTCGGCGATGTCGTACTCGCTCTCCACCAGCCGTTTGCCGGTGTCCAGCGACTCGGCGCGGGCGAACTCCTTGGCGTCGCGCTCGATGAGGTCGGCGGTGCGCAGCAGCAGCGCGCCGCGCTCCCGCTCGGAGGTGCGCGGCCAGGGTCCCTCGTCGAAGGCGCGGCGGGCCGCGGAGATCGCTGCCTCGGTGTCGGGACGCGTCCCTTCCGAGACCGTCGCGGTGAGCGAGCCGTCAGCGGGACAGCGGATCTCCCGGCGCCCGCCGGCCACCGGATCCCGCCATTCCCCAGCCACATACAGGTCTGCCACGCGCCAAGCCCTCCAGCCGAAATGCGTTGCGCATCATGCATTCAATTGCTTGTGGTGGAACACCATGACGAACGCCACAGACCTGCGTCAAGAGGTTGGCGGATGACGATTTCACCATGGGGCACTTGTGCTGCCGCCCTTGACCGCAAGCGGCGGCGGGCCGACCATGTTGCGTATCGCTCACCATGTTGTGCAATACGCACCGACGGAGGTCGCTGTGTCCCCTGAGTCCCCTCGAACGCAACCCGGCCGTGAGTACGTCCTCACCCTCTCGTGTCCCGACAGCGCCGGACTGGTCCACGCAGTGAGCGGCTTCCTGGTCAGGAACTCGGGCAACATCCTGGAAAGCCAGCAGTTCGATGATCGGCTCCAGGGCCGTTTCTTCATGAGGGTTCACTTCGACGTCTCCGATCCGGACACGAACGTGCGAACACTGCGTTACCGATTCGGTCCCGTCGCCGAGGCGTACCGCATCGCCTGGACCCTGAGCGAGGCGTCGACGCCGACCCGGACGCTCATCATGGTGTCCAAGTTCGGCCACTGCCTCAACGATCTGCTCTTTCGCCGGCGCACCGGCGCCCTCAACATCGAGATCCCCGCGATCGTCTCCAACCACCGGGACTTCGAGGGACTGGCGGAGACCTACGGCATCCCCTTCCACCACATCCCGGTCACCAAGGACACCAAGGCCGAGGCCGAGGCGCGCCTGATGGAGCTGGTACGCGAGCTGGACATCGACCTGGTCGTGCTGGCCCGCTACATGCAGATCCTCTCCGACGACCTGTGCAAGCAGCTCGAGGGCCGCGCCATCAACATCCACCACTCCTTCCTCCCCAGCTTCAAGGGCGCGCGCCCGTACGAGCAGGCCCACGCCCGCGGCGTGAAGCTCGTCGGCGCGACGGCGCACTACGTGACCCCGGACCTGGACGAGGGGCAGATCATCGAGCAGGACGTGGTCAGGGTGGACCACTCGCTCGGTCCCGGGGACCTGGTCACGGTCGGGCGGGACGTGGAGGCACAGGTACTCGCGCACGCGGTGAAGTGGCACAGCGAGAGCCGCGTCATGGTGCACGGCAACCGCACGGTCGTCTTCCGCTGAGCGGTACGGCACGAGGGGGGCGGCGCTGGACTTCCAGCCCCGCCCCCCTTCCGTATACGAGTTCAGTTTCCGAGCCGGTCGAGCAGAGCGCGGCGCCACCGTTCCGTCTCGGCGATCTGGTTGAACGTGAACACGTGCAACCCCGCCACTCCCGCAGACGGCGCGGTGAGCGCCTCCTCGGTACGCGCCAGCAACCTGTCGGGCGAGTACCCGCCGGGCGCCGCGAACCGCACGAACCACGAGGCGTGCTTGGTCAGGAAGCGCGTCGACTCCCCCACGCCGATCTTCGTCGCCATCGCCAGCAGCTTCGCTCGCTGCACGGGACCCGCGACGCCCAGGTGGACGGGCAGGGTGATGTCCCGGCGCCGTATGCGGGCGATCCACTCCCCCAGCACCCGCGGGTCGAAGCAGAGGTTGCTCACGATGTACGTGGCGTGCTCGCGCTTGTCCCACATGGCCTGGACGGTGACGTCGTCGTGGATGAGCGGATGGCTCTCGGGGTAGCCGGTGACGCCGACGCGGGCGAAGGGCCTGCCCAGCTCGCTCAGCCCGCGCAGCACCGGCAGCGCCCCGTCGTAGGCTCCGGCCGGCGGGTCTGCGTCGCCCGCCGGGACGAAGACGTCGTCCACGCCCGCATCGCGCAGCCGCTCGACGACCTCTTTCAGGTGCACCTCGTCCCGCAGCAGCCGCGCGGGCACGTGCGGGACGACGCGGTAGCCGTGCGCCGCGAGCCGGGTGGTGAGAGCGAGGGTCGGCTCCAGGCCCTTGACCGGCGACGCCGTCACGGTGACGACGACGTCCCGCGGGACATGGGCGAGGACCTTGTCCACGGTCGCCTTCGCGGGCAGCACCTCGTAGCGGACGCTGTCGAGCAGCGCCCTCAGCCCTGGGGTACTCAAGGTCTACCCCGCCGCCTGCGTCCGGGCGTCACGGTGGCGGTAGTACGCGGCCTTCGACGGCGCCTCCGGCTCCTTGCCGAGGATCAGGTCGGCGGCCTTCTCGGCGATCATCATCACCGGCGCGTAGATGTTGCCGTTGGTGACGTACGGCATCACCGACGCGTCCACCACGCGCAGGCCCTCCACGCCGTGCACCCGCATGCTGGTGGGGTCGACGACGGACATCTCGTCGGTGCCCATCTTGCAGGTGCAGGACGGGTGCAGGGCGGTCTCCCCCTCCTTCGCGACCCAGGCGAGGATCTCCTCGTCCGTCTCCACCTTCGGCCCGGGCGAGATCTCCCCGCCGTTGTAGGGGGCGAGTGCGGGCTGGTCGAGGAGCTTGCGGGCCACGCGGATCGCCTCGACCCATTCGCGGCGGTCCTGCTCGGTGGAGAGGTAGTTGAAGCGCAGCGCCGGGTGCTCGCGCGGGTCCTTGCTCTTGATCTTCACCGAGCCGATGGCGTCGGAGTACATGGGGCCCACGTGCACCTGGTAGCCGTGGCCGCCGGCCGGCGACGAGCCGTCGTAGCGGACCGCGATGGGCAGGAAGTGGAACATCAGGTTGGGGTAGTCCACGTCCTCGTTGCTGCGGGCGAAGCCGCCGGCCTCGAAGTGGTTGGTCGCGGCGGGCCCCTTGCGGAAGAGCCACTGCAGTCCGATGAAGGGGGCACGCCACTTCGCCATGTACGGCTGCATGGAGACGGGCTGCTTGCAGGCGTACTGGACGTAGACCTCCAGGTGGTCCTGCATGTTCTCGCCGACGCCGGGCAGGTCGTGGACGACGTCGATGCCGAGGGCGCGCAGCTCCTCGGCGTTGCCGACACCGGAGAGCTGCAGCAGCTGCGGGGAGTTGATGGCGCCGCCGCACAGGATGACTTCCCTGGCGCGCACCTGTTGGGGCGCTCCCCTGCCGCGCCGGTACTCGACGCCGACGGCCCGCTTGCCCTCGAAGAGCACGCGCGTGACGAGGGCGCGGGTCTTGACCGTGAGGTTGGGTCGCTTCCTGACGGGCTTGAGGTACGCCTTCGAGGCCGAGAGCCGACGTCCGCGGTGGACGTTTCGGTCGAACCTGGCGAAACCCTCCTGCCGAAAGCCGTTGACATCGTCCGTGGGAGCGTAGCCCGCCTCCTCGGTGGCCTTGAGGAAGGCACCGAAGAGCGGGTTGGTCGCGGGACCTCGTTCGAGGACGAGGGGGCCGTCATGGCCGCGGAACTCGTCGTCCGGGTCGGCCGCGAGACAGTTCTCCATCCGCCGGAAGTACGGCAGACAGTGCGCGTAGTCCCAGGTCTCCATCCCGGGGTCGGCCGCCCAGCGCTCGTAGTCCATCGGGTTGCCGCGCTGGAAGATCATGCCGTTGATGCTGCTGGAACCGCCCAGCACCTTGCCGCGCGCATGGTAGACGCGCCGGCCCCCCATGTGGGGCTCGGGCTCGGACTCGTACTTCCAGTCGTAGAACCGGCTGCCGATCGGGTAGGTCAACGCCGCGGGCATGTGGATGAAGACATCCCACGGGTAATCGGAACGACCGGCCTCCAGTACCAGCACCCGGTTCGCCGGGTCCGCGGAGAGTCTGTTCGCCAGTGCGCTGCCGGCCGATCCGCCACCGACGATGACGAAGTCGTACTGCAGAGGAGCCATGATGCCTCGTCTCGCTCGCGCCTCAGATACGCGAGGCATGCTAGTACCGGTAGCGCCATGCGCACCAGGTTGCGAACCGCGCAACTTGTAAGGTCTTTGCTTCGCCGTCGTTGCTTGCAGTCGCGTTGTTTACTGCGCGTATAGTTTTGCTATGAGCAACTACAGTCAAGACACCGAAACGTCACAGTCGCAGACCGGCGGAGTGCAGTCGGTCGACCGCGCCATCAGCGTCCTGGAGATCCTGGCCCAGCGCGGCGAAGCGGGAGTCAGCGAGGTGGCGGCCGAGATCGATGTGCACAAGTCGACCGCGTTCCGGCTGCTCGGGGCCTTGGAGGCACGCGGCCTGGTGGAGCAGGCGGGCGAGCGGGGCAAGTACCGCCTCGGGTTCGGCATCGTACGCCTGGCCGGTGCGGTCACGGGACGCATCGACATCACCCAGCAGGGCCGCCCGGTCTGCGAGCGACTCGCCGAGGAGATCGGCGAGACGGTCAACATCGCCGTCATGCAGGAGCAGTACGCGATCAACCTCTACCAGGTGCGCGGCCCGGGTGCTGTCACCGCGCACAACTGGGTCGGGCAGCTGACCCCCCTGCACGCGACGTCCAGCGGCAAGATCCTGCTGGCCCACATGCCCGCCAAGGAGCGCGCCGCGCTGCTGGCCGAGGCCGGGATGAAAAAGGTCACCCCGCGCACCATCACCGCGAAGACGAAGCTCGAGAAGAACCTCGCAGAGGCCCGCGAGCGCGGCTACGCGTGGACCCTGGAGGAGCTGGAGCTCGGCCTGCACGCCATGGCCGCGCCGGTTCGCGACCGCGACGGACAGGTCATCGCGGCCCTCAGCGCCTCCGGGCCCTCGTACCGCTTCACCGAGGAGCGCCTGCACGAGCTCTCCCCGGTGCTGATCAAGGGCGCCGAGGAGATCAGCCACCGTATGGGTTACCTGGGCTGAGTCACCCCTGAGGAGTGCCCAGGCGCTCGTTCACCCAGGTGTGGAATTCGCCGATGTGGTGCTCGCTGGGCACCAGCACACCGCCCTTGGCATACATCCGGGAGCTCATTCCGGGCTGGGTGCGTTCACAGGCGTCAAAGTCCTGCCGGTTGACCCGGTCGAAGAGCTCCACGGACCGGCTGACGTCCTTGCCGCTCTCGACGACGTGCGGCAGATAGAGCCAGTCGCACTCGACGATCGTGCGGTCGACGGCCACCGGGTACATCCGATGGAAGATCACATGGTCGGGGACGAGGTTGATGAACACCTGCGGCCGGACGGTGATCGCGTAGTAGCGACGGTCCTGGCCCTCCGCCACCCCGGGAATGCGGTCCAGGCCCTCGGAGCCGTCGACGGTGAAACCCTCGACACCCTCGCCGAACTCGGCACCGTGGCCGACGTAGTACTGAGCGGCGTAGCCGTCCGCGAACTCAGGGAGCACCTCGGTGAGTTCGGGGTGGATCGTGGCACAGTGATAGCACTCCATGAAGTTCTCGATGATGAGCTTCCAGTTCGCCTTCACGTCATAGACGATCCGCTTACCGACCGAGAGGTTGTCGATGTCGTAGTGCTCGATCGACTCCACGTCGCCGAGCCGGCCGACGACCGCGCCGATGACGTCCTCCTCGAAGGAGGGCGGGTTCTCCGCGAGGCAGACCCAGACATAGCCGAGCCACTCCCGGACGGCCACGTTCACCAGGCCGTACTCGGTCCGGCCGACGTCGGGCATCTTGGTGAGGTTGGGCGCCGCGACGAGCTTGCCGTTCAGGTCGTAGGTCCAGGCGTGGTACGGGCACTGGAAGGCGCGCTTGACCTCGCCGGACTCCTCCGTGCACAGCTTCGCGCCACGGTGCCGGCAGACATTGAAGAAGGCGCGGATCGAGTTGTCCCTCGCGCGGGTGACGAGGATGCTCTCGCGGCCCACGTCGACGGTGCGGAAGGCGCCGGGCTTCGCCAGTTCCGAGGCGCGCGCGACACAGAACCACATGGTCTCGAATATGCGCTCCTGCTCCTGGGCGAAGATCGCCGGATCCGTGTAGGAGGAGCCGGGGAGGGTGGCGATCAGGCTGTCCGGCAGACTGGTCGGGGTCACGGTGCACTCCTCGGGAAACGTCGTGGAGGGGTCATTCACGCGCCGGGAAGAGCGAATCCGGACGGCGTTGTTGTGCATGGAGCAACGCTGCGTGCGATATGCAACCGCAGCATGAGATGCCGTAGGTGCGATGTCAAGACGTCGCGGCGGCGAGCTGCTTGCGCCAGCGCGTGAACAGCCGCGGCTGGTTCATACCGAGCACGGCGACCGGCTCTCCCGAGCGCCGGTAGACGGCCAGGACGTTGCGGTCGTCCACGGCGCCTTCCTCTACGGTCACACTGTCGGCGCCGGCCGCATGACCGGCGAACTGGATCTTGACGCCGTACTGGTCGGACCAGAAGTACGGCGGCCGGGGCACACCCGGTTCCACCGCGCCCCTCGCCAGCAGTGCGGCGACGGCGGCGTCCGGGCGCTCCCGCGCACCGGTCCAGTG
This sequence comes from Streptomyces sp. NPDC029169, assembly GCF_055563935.1. Lineage (NCBI taxonomy): Bacteria > Bacillati > Actinomycetota > Actinomycetes > Kitasatosporales > Streptomycetaceae > Streptomyces > Streptomyces sp. NPDC029169. The sequence goes on along the minus strand of NZ_JBVHXA010000009.1, from coordinate 156,749 downwards.
CTCGACGCGGCGGTGGGCCCCCGCGCGGGGGTCGTACCAGTTGGCACAGTCGCCGACCGCGACCACCCCGGCCAGGCTGGTGCGGCCGTCGGCGCCGCACTTGACGCCGTTGTCGAGCTCGACACCGGATCCCTCCAGCCACTCGACGCACGGGCGGGCACCCACACCGACGACGACGATGTCGGCCGGGATGCTGCGGCCGTCCTCGAGCAGGACGGCGTCCACACTCCGCTCACCACGCAGGCCCTTGACGCCCACGCCGCACAACAGCCGTACGCCGTGGTCCGCGTGGAGCGCGGAGACGATGCCGCCCATGGTCGCGCCGAGCGGTCCGGCGAGCGGAGTCGGGGCCACCTCGACGACCGTCACGTCGAGACCGAGGGTGTAGGCGGTGGAGGCGACCTCGGCGCCGATGAATCCGCCGCCGATCACCACCAGCCGTCCGCCCCGCGTCAGTTCGTCGCGCAGGGCCCGGGCGTCGTCCAGGGTGCGCAGGACGTGCACGCCGGCCAGGCCCTCGGCGCCGGGGAGCCTGCGCGCGGCGGCGCCGGTCGCGATGACGAGGCCGTCGACGCGGACCTCCCGTCCGTCGGCGAGCCGTACGGCGCGATCCGTGCGGTCGAGCCCGGTGGCGCGGGTGCCGAGCAGCCACTCCGCCCGCAGGTCCTCGGCGTCCGTCTCCAGCGCGAGATCTGCTTCGTCGACGGTGCCGACCAGGAACTCCTTGGACAGCGGCGGCCTGTCGTACGGGCGATGGAGCTCGTCACCGATGACGACCAGCCGCCCGTCGTAGCCCCGCGCGCGCAGCGAGCGCGCCGCCGACAGTCCGGCGAGCGAGGCGCCCACCACGGCCACGGTCCTCACGCGGAACCTCCAGCGAGCCGGGCCGCGACACAGGGCGGCAGGTTGGGGGCGTCCGTCGACACCCGGACATGGATCACGCCGTCCTCGACGACGACCTCGTGCGTACGGACCGGGAGCTTGGCCGGCGGAGCATCGACGGCGCCGGTCCTCAGGTCGAACTTCGAGGCATGCAGGGGGCATTCCACCTCGCAGCCCTCCAGCCAGCCGTCGGCGAGCGAGGCGTCCTGGTGGGTGCAGGTGTCATCGATGGCGAAGATCTCGCCGTCGTCGGTATGGAACACCGAGACCGGCGGATCGATGTCGAGCCGGAAGGCCTCACCTCGCGGGAGATCCGCGAGTCGGCACGCGGGAATCTTCATGACACCTCGGTGCGTATAACGAAACGGATTGCGGAAAGCGCAACGCCAGTCTGAAGTCGGCCCCGAACCCTTGTCAAGGCATTCACCGACCGGACAGGTCGACGTAAGGCGTTGCGCTGAGAGCAACGATGTGCGCCATAGGGAATAGGAAACACATCGGACTGCCTCCACCCTTTCGGGCACATGAAGGCGGCCCGCCTCCTCGCCCGCCAGGGACGAAGAAGCGGGCGCGTCGCCCTCTGCATACCGGGCGGTCAGAAACCCCGGTCGATCCACTCCTGAAGGTGCGGAGCCTCGGCGGCGACGGTGGTCGCCTCCCCGTGCCCGGTGTACACGACGGTGTCTGCGGGCAGCGTGAGCAGCCGGCCCTTGATCGAGTCGACGATGGTGGGGAAGTGGCTGTACGACCTTCCCGTCGCCCCCGGACCGCCCGCGAAGAGCGTGTCACCGCTGAAGAGCGCCGTCAGGGCCGGCGCGTACAGACAGACCGCGCCAGGGGCGTGCCCCGGGGTGTGCAGCACGGTCAGCTCGACACCGGCCACCGCGAGCACCTGACCGTCGGCCAGTTCGCCGTCGGGTGCCCGGTCCGGGTGGGTCTGCTTCCACAGCGGCAGATCGTCCGGGTGGAGCAGGACCGGCGCCCCGGTGCGCGCCGCGAGTTCGGGCGCTGCATCGATGTGATCGTTGTGGGCGTGGGTGCACACGATGGCCCGTAGCGTGCGCCCGCCGAGAGCAGCGGCGATGGCCTCGGCGTCGTGCGCGGCGTCGACGACGATCACCTCGTCGTCATCACCGATGACCCACACATTGTTGTCGACGTCCCAGGTGCCGCCGTCCAACGAGAACGTCCCCGAGGTGACGAGGTGTTCGATGCGGGCGCCGGCCATCAGAGGATCACCACCGAGCGCAGGACCTCGCCGCCGTGCATCCGGTCGAAGGCCTTCTCGACCTCGTCCAGTCCGATGGTCTCCGTGACGAAGGCGTCCAGATCCAGCCGACCCTGCAGATAGAGGTCGATGAGCATGGGGAAGTCGCGGGAGGGCAGGCAGTCCCCGTACCAGGACGACTTCAGCGCGCCGCCGCGGCCGAAGACGTCCAGCAGCGGCAGCTCGAGCTTCATCTCCGGGGTCGGCACGCCGACCAGGACGACCGTGCCGGCGAGGTCGCGGGCGTAGAAGGCCTGCTTGTACGTCTCCGGGCGGCCCACCGCCTCGATGACGACGTCGGCACCGAATCCGCCGGTCAGCTCGCGGATCGCCTCGACGGGGTCGGACTCCTTGGAGTTGACGGTGTGGGTCGCACCCAGCTTCCTGGCCGTGGCCAGCTTCCGGTCGTCGATGTCCACCGCGATGATCTTCGCCGCGCCCGCCAGGTGCGACCCGACGACCGCCGCGCCCCCAACGCCGCCGCAGCCGATGACGGCCACACTGTCCCCGCGTCCGACGTTGCCGGTGTTGATGGCGGCACCGATGCCCGCCATCAACCCGCAGCCGAGCAGTCCGGCGGCGGCCGCCGACGCGGCCCGGTCGACCTTCGTGCACTGTCCGGCCGCCACCAGCGTCTTCTCCGCGAATGCACCGATACCCAGCGCCGGGGACAGCTCCTGCCCGGTCGAGGCGAGGGTCATCTTCTGCTTGGCGTTGTGGGTGTTGAAGCAGTACCAGGGCCGTCCGCGCAGGCAGGCGCGGCACTGGCCGCACACCGCCCGCCAGTTGAGGATGACGAAGTCGCCGGGCGCGACATCGGTGACGCCCTCCCCCACCGCCTCCACGACACCCGCGGCCTCGTGACCGAGCAGGAAGGGGAAGTCGTCGTTGATGCCGCCCTCCCGATAGTGCAGATCCGTGTGGCAGACCCCGGAGGCTTCGATCTTCACCAGCGCCTCCCCCGGGCCGGGATCGGGCACGATGATCGTTTCCAGGCTGACGGGGGCGCCCTTGCCCCGCGCGACGACAGCACGGACCTGGTGAGTCATGGCCACTCCTCGGCTAGTACGAGCTCTGAGTTCTGTTGCTCATTACGGCACACACTTCACTTGCCGCAACACAGCATCGTGGAGCGTCGACCGGGGGTCAAGGATGCGACACGCAGAACACCGCACAGGCGCGGATCCGACGGGCACGCAGCGTGGGCGTCGGACGAAGGTCCGCGCCCTTGCCGACCGCGGCCGCCGCCTTGCCCTCTGCGGACACCTGCGCCCTGGGCAACGTCATGTCCGGATCTGACAGAACATGGTCATTGCGGCCCTCGTGGCGGGGCGAAATGATCGGCACATGCTCCCACCGCACAGAGTCGTCATCGCGGCCTTCCCGGGCGTCGAACTGCTCAACGTCACGGGTCCGGCCGAGGTGTTCTCGGTCGCCACACGGGTCGCCGGCACCGGCCGACCCGGCTACACCGTCCGCATCGCGACAGCCCAGGGCGAGCCGGTGACCACCTCCAGTGGGATCCGGCTGATGGCCGACCTGACCCTGGACGAGGTGAACGGCAACGTGGACACCTTGCTCGTATCGGGTGCCGTCCGTGTGCACCACCACGAGGTGGAGCCGGTTCTCGACGGCGAGGTCATCGATTGGCTGCGTGAAGCGGCACCCGGGACCCACCGGCTGGGCTCCATCTGCTCGGGCGCGCACCTGCTGGCCGCGGCGGGCCTGCTGGACGGCCATTCCGCCACGACCCACTGGCGTACGGCCGCACGGCTGGCCGCCGACCACCCGCTCGTCACCGTCGACCCGGACCCGATCTTCATCCGGGAAGGCCGTCTGTGGACCTGCGCAGGCATCGCCTCGGGAATGGACATGGCACTGGCCATGGTCACCGAGGACCACGGGCCCGAACGCGCCCTGGCCACCGCCCGGACGATGGTCATGTACGTCAAACGCGCCGGCGGTCAGAGCCAGTTCAGTGCCCCGCTCGCGCCTCCTGCGGCGCCCGGCGACCGGCTGGACGACCTGCGCATGTGGATCGGAGAGCACCTCACCGCGGACCTCTCCGCCGACGCCTTGGCCGCGCGGCTGCACCTGAGCGCGCGCCACTTCTCCCGGCTGTTCCGCGAGCGCACCGGCACCACCCCGGCCGCGTACGTCGAGTCCGTCCGGCTGGAGGCCGCCCGCCGGCTGCTCCAGGACAGCACCCACGGCCTGCCCGAGATCGCCGCCCTCAGCGGCCTCGGTTCAGTGGAGAGCCTGCACCGTTCCTTCCGACGCCGTCTCGGCACCACCCCCGCCCAATACCGGCGCCGCTTCCAATAAGCCCAACACCCTCCATCCCCGACCGCCCGCGAACCACCGCGCGGCGGAAGACAGCCATGCCCAAGGAGCGAACCGTGTCCCGAACCAAGGTCGTCCCCATCCCGGTCATGGGCCGGCACAACATCAACGCGTACCTGCTGCTGGGCCGCCGGCCCGTCATCGTCGACGCGGGAACGCCCGGCAGCGGCCGAAGGATCTACGAGCAGGTCGCCGCCCATGGGGTGGACCCCACCGACGTGTCACTGATCGTCATCACCCACGGCCACATCGACCACTTCGGCTCCGCCGGCGAACTGCACCGCCTGACCGGAGCTCCCGTAGCAGGACACATCGCCGACCTCGGCCCCTACCGCTCCGGCCGGGCCCGCGAGCCCTACCTGCCCACCGGACTGACGGGCCGACTCATGGCCATGAACAAGAACCTGCACATCCAGGTGGAGCCGCTCGAACCCGACGTCCTCGTGACCGGCGAGACCGACCTGGAGGACTACGGGATCACCGCGCGCATCATGCCCACCCCCGGACACACCGCCGGATCGGTCTCCGTCCTCACCGACCAGGGAGACCTCGTCGCCGGCGACCTGATCGCCAACTCCCTCTTCGGTCTCGTGCGCGGCCGACCCGCCAACCCTCCCTTCCACGACGACCCGCTGCACAACCTCGCCAGCCTGCGGAAGATGCTCGCCCTGAACCCGACCAGACTCCACGTCGGCCACGGCACCCCACTGGACCCCCACCGGGTCCGACGCTGGGCCGACCGGGAACACCGGCGGCTGTCCCGGCTCGAAGCGGCAGGGCGGCTCCCCGCCCGCACGGAGAACAGCACGGCCTGACCGGCAGGGCAGGACCCTCAAGGGGATCAGGCTCTGCGAGCCACAGCGGCGATCGCCGCCGCGATGGTTCTGTGCAACTGCTGGGCGTCCGCTCCGGCACGGGAGCGCAGGTTCACACCGTGCGCCAGGAGGGCCAGGACATCGGCCGCGGAGTCCGGGTGGGCATCCTCGGCGAGTTGTCGCTGCCGCTGTGCCGACAGGAGCGCGGTGTGGAGGGCGGTGCGCAGGTGCTGGTGCTGCCGGTCGAGGATGGCGCGGACGGCGGGGTCGCCGTTCTCGGTGCCCGCGTGGGCGTTGGAGATCATGCAGCCCCATTGGGCGAACTCGCCGGTACAGCGGGTCTCGATCAGCCCGGTGAAGAACTCGGTGATGGCCGGCAGTCCGCGGTCGTCCTCCTCAAGCCGGCCGAGCCGTGACCGGTCCTGGACGTACCGTTCGAGGGCGGCGCGGTACAACTCCTGCTTGCCGCCGAAGGTCGCGTACAGGCTGGAGCGGTTGAGCCCGGTGGCGTTGACGATGTCCTGGATGCCGGTGGTGGCCACGCCTTGCCGCCAGAACAGCCGCACCACCCTGTCCAGCGTCGCGTCCGGATCGAAGTGCTTGACGTCCGCCATGCCCTCTTCGACAGCCGTCCAGCAGATCCCCGCCGACGTCCGCGCCGTGATGCAGCGGGCAGCCCGAGAACTCGCTGACTCCGGCCAGGCGGATCAGGCCCTGGCCGTCGGCGCCAAGGCGCCGTCCTTCGCCCTGCCCTCGGCCACCGGCCGGACCGTCGACCTGGCCGAACTGCTCGCCGACGGCCCGGTGGTGCTGACCTTCCACCGCGGCGCCTGGTGCCCCTACTGCAACATCGCCCTGCGCTCCCTGCAGCAGCACCACGACGCCATCACCGCCCGCGGCGCCCGGCTGGTCGCCGTCTCGCCCCAGGTACCCGACGAGTCCCTGTCGTACGCCGAGAAGAACGAGCTGACTTTCGACGTGCTCAGCGACCTCGGCTCCGACACCGCCAAGCAGTTCGGCCTCGCCTTCGATCTGCCGGACGATCTCGCCGCCGTCTACGCCGGCTTCGGCATCGACCTGGACCGCTCGAACGCCGGCCACCCACGCACCCTGCCCCTGCCGGCGACCTACGTCATCGACCGCGACGGCACGATCCGCTGGGCCTTCGTGAACACGGACTACACCACCCGCGCCGAACCGGCCGACATCCTGGCCGCACTCGACCAGCTGAGCTGAGGGGCGGCGGCTGAGGACCGATGCGGTGGACATCCGGAGGGGCACCACCGCATCGGCCCGACAGAGCCGTGGCCGCCACCTGGCCGGGCGCGTCGGGGGCGATGAACACGGCCATGGTCAGGCCGTAAGGAACGCGAGCCGGGGATCGGTCGTGTTCGGCGCGATCTCGATGATCTCGGCCGAGACCACGTCGTGGGCGACAAACGGATCCGCCTCGACCCGGTCCCGCAGTTCGTCGAGGGTCGTGCGGTGGGCCAGCACGGCACCGCCCTGGCCGGTCTGAAGGCTTCCGACCAGCAGGAAGACCCCGTCCTCCACGCCTTGCCGGATCCACTCCTGATGGTCTGCCATGTGCTGCGGAGCCTGGCTCTTGTTGGCCGCGAAGCGGAGCAGGACGACGAACACGGAAATCTCCTTCGATTGCTGGACGGTGGACGAGGTCGGGTTCAGTGCGTGGAGCGCGGTGTCGGGCCGTGCGCGAGGCGCTCGTCGAGCCAGGCGTGGAGACGGTCGACCTCCCGCTGCACGAACCGTCCGTCGTGGAAGGCGTTGGACAGGGTCGCCACGCCCTGACTGAAGGCCAAGACGTGCATCGCGAGATCGTCTGCCTCGACGGCGAAGCCGAGCTCCTCGAACTGTGCCCGGAGCCACGTCCGGAACAAGTCGAAGACGGCGACGGCCTGGGGCCGTGCGGGGTGACCGAGTTTGGCGAGCTCGTTCGTCAGAGTCCCGACCGGGCAGCCGAAGTTCTGGATGTCCGCGCCGTTGGTGACGACGATCTCCACGAACCGTCGCACCCGCTCAGCGGGACCTGGCTCGTCCCGATCCCACTCCGCGAGCATCGCGCGCGTGCTCTGGAGCCGGGCCTCGATGACCGCGACGAGGATCTCGTCCTTGCTCTTGAAGTGGTGGTAGAAGTTGCCCCGCGAGATGCCCACCGTCTGGGCGATCGCCGCGAACGACGTGTGCTCGAAACCCTTCACGTAGAAAAGCCGGTTCGCAGCATCGACGATCTGCGCCCGCGTACCCGCGCTCTCCGCCACCACGTAACCCCACAGCCCTCACCCCTCGCTAGGACGAGCGTCCTAGCGCTTGACACCACACTCTAGGACAGGCGTCCTAGGTGGCGTCAAGGCAGAGCGGGAACACGCCTTGAACAACCGCCGCACCTGAAGACGACGACGGCCTGCACAACCCCAACGGGTCGCACAGGCCGTCGTCGCGCTGGCCCCGGATCTACCGGCAGCGTCCGGCGACCGTTCGGGCCTTTCGCTCAGCCGACCAGTTCGCGGGTGGCCAGGGCGGTGCCTTCGATGCGGGCGCTGATCTTGGCGAAGGCGGTGTCGCGGGAGGTGGAGGTGTCGTCGGCGAAGGGGGAGAAGCCACAGTCGTCGCAGGTGCCCAGACGGTCGAGGGGCAGGTGACGGGCGGCGGTCAGGACGCGGTCGCGTACCTGCTCGGGCGTCTCGACACGTGGGTCGATCGGGTCGGTGACCCCGATGAACACCTGGGCCTGGTCAGGGAGATGTTCAGCGAGGACGGCGAGGACCCTCTCCGGTTCCGGCTCGCTGGAAAGCTGGACGTAGAAGGCGCCGGCCTTGAGCCGGAGCAGTGTGGGCAGCAGAGCCGCGTAGTCGACGTCCAGGCTGTGGGTGGAGTCCTGATCGCCGCCGGGGCAGGTGTGGATCCCGATCCTGGCCTGTTCGGCGGTGGAGAAGCGTTCCAGGACGCGGTTGTTGAGGGCGATGAACTGATCCAGCAGGCTCCCGCTCGGGTCGAGCTTCAGCGCGAGACGGGCCTCGGTGAAGTCGAGCTGGACGCGGTGCGCACCGGCGTCCAGACACCGGCGGATGTCCGCTTCGGCCTCGGCGGTGAGGTCGTCGAGGAAGGCTTCGCGGGGGTATCCGTCGATGCCGTCAGGTGGGTAGAGCAGGCTGAGGGCCGACGGCGCGATGACGGCCTGCTTCACCGGCACGGCCGCGTGCCTGAGCGCTGCGTGCAGGTAGCGGTCGGCGTGGACGCCGTAACGCAGTGGTCCGGCCGTCAGGCGGGGCAGCTGCCGCTGGTGTCCGTCGGCGAACGGGATGACGACGCCGTCGGGTGCCAGCCGGTTCAGGCCGGTCAGGGGGTAGGTGGCGAAGCTGGGCTTGGCCTGTTCGCCGTCGGTGACGACCGGGGAGCCGATCTCCTCCAGGCGGCGGACGGTGTCGGAGACCGCGCGGTCCTGGGCGTCGGCGAGTTCCTCGTCGCCGATCCGGCCCGCGGTATGGTCCGCCATGGCGGCGAGCAGCTCGGCGGGCCTCGGGATGCTGCCGATCGGTTCGGTGGGAATCCCCGCCGCGAACCGGGTCACGGCCCGATCTCCAGCTGTGCCCCACCGTTGCTGCCCCTGAGCCCGGACAAGAGGCACTTCGTGGGCAGCTCACCGGGGAGCGCGGCAACGGTCCGATGCGCCGCCAGCCCTTCGCCGCGGCCCTCGACGACCCGGCCCGACAGCCTGACCACGAGGACGCCGGCGACACGAATGCTGGTGCTGCTCTCGTACGCGATCGACGACCGTTTCCCGTCGCCGTAGTGGACGACTTCCCCGACTCGCGGGCTGTTCACCGTGACGCAGGACGCCGCGGGTGACTTCCCTTCCAGGTAGCCGGTGGCCGGCACCGTCCGGCCGGGAGCGACCGTGCACGTGTAACTGGCATGTGTCTGCACGCGGGTCTGGCGGGGCAGCAGAGTCAAGGGCGGGTTGTACGTGCTGGTGCTGGAGCCCGTGCACAGAACGTTCTCTCTGTGCACGGGCTCATGGGCCTGACCAGCTGGAGCCCACACCATCGACGAGCCCACAAGGACCAGGGAACCCAGCGCCGCTGCCGCGCCGTGCCTGTCGAACATTCACCCTCCACGGAATCCGATCTTCCAACGGGCTATGACTACCGAAGGCTGTTCCTGCCGTCACCGGCTCGATGGGGCACACCACCCGCGCACTACGCGCAGTGCGTGTGGGGAAATGCCCGCACGCCCCCCAAATGGGCGCCTTGGTCATCAGATCGATGGGTAGGACAGCCGAATCGGAATCAAGCACTCACACTCGAACGCCCCGGTAGAAGGAATCGTGATGGACCAGACAGCCGCGCAGAGACTCGTCTTCGCCATGCTGGACGAGGACGGAGACGGAATCGTCTCCAGGGAGGAATACATGGCGCGCACGAGAAGCGTGGCGCTAGCGACGGGGCGCAAGGAGGACGATCAACTCGTCGTCACCGCACGCACGCTCGGCGAGCGGGCGTGGGCGTCGATGGACGCCGACGGCGACGGAAAGATGACCTTCGACGAATACGCGACATGGGCGGGCGCCGAGGCGTTCGACACCGTCTGCGCGCCCGTCCTCGGCGCGCTCTTCGACCTCGCCGACACTGACCAGGACGGCGCCCTCGACCTCTCCGAGTTCACAGCCCTGCGCACAGCACTGAACAACCCGGCCGCCAAGGCCGAAGCGGCGTTCGCGGCCCTGGACGCCGACGGCGACGGCCGCATCAACCGCGACGACTACATCGTGTCCATCCGCGCCCACGTCACCGGCGAAGGATCTCCCATGGGCAGGGTGCTGTACAGCAGGCCGCTCTCGGACGTCCCCGCGTGATGATCAACGGAATAGCCGAGGCTGCCGGTCGCGGAAACGCCGGATGACGCGCGCCGGTGGCCGGAGGCGCGTCATGTCGCCTCCGGCCACCGGTCTCCTCTGTGTGCGATGGTTCAGCAGGTCAGGCGGGCGTTGGCCCACTCCGAGTGGTCGTAGTGGTTGCCGTCGGCGGCGTCCGTGGCTCTCAGTTCCAGTTCGGTGGCGCCGGTCACGTCGGCGGTGAGGGGCAGGCCGGGGTCGGTGCCGCGGATGATGCCGGTTTCGCCGACCTTCTTGCCGTCGGCCCACACCTCGAAGGTGACCGAGCCCCTGGGGCCGTCCTCGTCGTCGATGCCGACCACCGCGCTGAACGTACGGCAGGCGCCGCCCAGGTAGAAGTGGACGTTCGACTTGGCGTGGGCGCCGAGGCCCTTGGCGTACGGGACGCCCTCGATGACCATCGGGAGCGCGCCCGGGCTCAGGTCGCGCTGCAGCGCTCCCCAGCCGACCAGCCAGGACATGACCGGCAGGTCACTGAGGTACGGCGTGCCGGTCGGGGCGGGCGGCGGGACGGTGACCTTGATGGTCTCGTCGATGGTGGCGGGCAGTTCGCCGTTCCAGCGGTACGCGGCCGTGGCCGTGAGCTCGTACGTGCCCGGCTTCGTGTCCGCGGCGGGCTTCACCGTCCAGGAGGACATGGTGGAGCGGCCGGATCCTACGGTGGCCGCCGTCCGCTCGCCCGTACCGGAGACGGTCCAGCCTTCCGGTGCCTTCAGCGACACCGACGGGTTGATGGCCGCCGTCGGGCCGTGGTTCGCGAAGGTCACTGTCAGCGGGTTGTCCTCGCCCGCCTTCGCAAGCACCACCGGCGAGCCCTGGTACGTGGGGCGGCCGGTCAGCTCAAGGGACGTCGACGGGCCGTTGGGCAGGGCGATCCGGTCGAAGTCCGGGGCCCAGCCGGTGGCGTTGCCGAACTCCAGGGTGTGGGTGCCCTCGGTCAGGGTCACCGTGGCGGTCGCCACGCCCGTACGGTCTCCTCCGGTCGGCGGGAAAGAGATCGTCATCGGCGCCCCGCCATCGACCTTCAGCGTCGCCTTGCGGTCGTCCGCGTCGCCGTTGGAGTAGGTGATCTTGAGGGTGTACGTGCCGGTGTGGGGGACAGTGACGTTGTTGAAGCGGAGGGCCGAACCCATGCCTACGTAGCCGACCTTGCCGCCCGACCTGACCGCCTCACCCGTCAGGGTGTTGCCGGCGGCCTCCGCCTCGTATGTGCTGTCGGCGTTCTGCGGGGCCCACGTGCCGGACGCGGTGTCCAGGCTCCAGCTGTCCTGCCAGGCCAGCTTCGCCGTCGTGCCGCTGATGTGCAGTGGCAGCCAGATGGGCTTGGAGTCGAAGAGGCGGCGCGGGTTCCAGCGGTCGCCGACGTAGACGTACGTGGTGCCCCGGCTGCCGGTGACCGGGACGATCGACGAGGTCTGCGAGTCGAAGGTGCGCGATCCCGCCGGGGCGAAGTTCTTGAACTCGCTCCACGGGCCCGCCGGTGAGGTGGCGGTCGCGTACACGTTGTCGTTGCTGGACCAGCCGGTGAGGTACGAGCCGAACAGGAAGTAGCGGCCGTCGACCTTGACCATGGCGGGTGACTCGAAGCCGGCGACCAGGGCGGTGTTGCTCTCGACCTTCAGGTAGTCGTCCGACAGCCTGTCGATGCGCAGGCCGTGCTCGCGGTCCTCGGTGAGGAGGTAGCCGGTGCCGTCGTCGTCCTTGAACAGGCCGATGTCACGGCTCTGGAAGCCGAGCGGCCGCTCGCTGCCCCGGTAGGTGTACGGGCCGCACGGGGTCGGGCTGGTGGCGACGCCGACCTTCGCCTCCTGGTACGTCTTGTCCTCGATGTGCATATACATGACGTACTGGCGGGTCTTGTCGTTGTAGATGACCTTGGGGCGCTCGACCACCCGGTTCGGGCCCAGGTCGCCGTCGGCCTGACGGGACAGCGCGCTGCCCTCGTGGTGCCAGTCGGTGAGGTTCTTGGAGGAGTAGCAGGCGACGGCGTGGTACGTCTGGCCCGCCTCCTTGTCCTCGCCGACCATGTAGTACGTCGAGCCGGCCTTGAAGATGCCCGCTCCGTGGGCCTGCACCAGGCGGCCGGTGTCGTCGCTCCAGGCGGCGCCCGGGACGATCGGGTGGGTGGGCATGGACGTGCCGCCCGGCGGGAGGCTCTCCGCCATGGCCGGGGGGAGCACGGTCGCGCATATTCCCAGGAGCGCGGCGCCGACTGCCGCCGCAATGCGTGTTCTTCGCATGATCGTTTCCTTGGTGGTCACAGCGACGTGCGCTGGAACTGCTGGTTGGCGGCGCCCGAGCAGGTCGCGGGCCGGAGCTGGGCGTTGTTGGCGGTGGAGCCGTTGGAGACCTCGGCGCACTCGCCGGTGACGGCGTTGACGAGCCGGACGCGGCCGGCGCCCAGGTCCTGGACGAACCAGTGCTGCTTGGGCTTGCTCACACCGCAGGTCCAGGTGATGACCGCGACGGAGAGGTCCATGCACTTGTTGGCGCTCCGCGAGACGAGCCGGGAGCGGCCGTCGCCGGTGCCGTGCGAGTCGATGCGCCACTGCTGGTCGGCGGCGCCCGTGCAGTCGTACTGGACGACGGCGGACTGGGTGGCCTTCACGCACTTGCCGGAGTGGGCGAGGGTCAGCGTGTCGTAGCCGGTGCCGATCGGGGTGACCGTCCCGGCCGCCGTGTCGATGCTGAGCTGCTTCGCGTACGCCATGGTCATCGATGTGTTGCTGGGGAAGGTCAGCGGCAGCCAGACGTACGTGGAGTCCTCGACCGGGCCGCCCCAGGAGCCGGCCCAGCGGTCGCCCATGTAGAGGTGGCTGGTGGCCGAGGCGCCCTGGATCGTCAGGACGTACGCGGTCTGGGAGCCGTACGTCTGGGAGTCGCCGACGTTGGCGTTGGCGCTCCAGGCGCAGCTGACGCAGCTCGCGGTGGCGTACTTCTGCTGGGTGGGCAGCCAGCCGTCCTGCCCGGAGGTGAGCAGGAAGTAGACGCCGTTCCGCTTGAACAGGGCGGGGGCCTCGCGGCGTTCGCCGGGGAAGAGGGTCCGGACGAGGGACTGGACGCCGGTGTAGTCGGAGGTGAGGCGGTAGACGTTGAGGTCGGCGTTGTCGTTGGCTGCCGACACCAGGTACGCGCTGCCGTCGTCGTCGCGGAACAGGGTCATGTCCCGGGACTCGTACCCGAGGGGGCGGAAGCTGCCCTGGTAGGTGTAGGCGCCGTCGACGGTGGACGAGACGGCGACGGCGACCTTGGCCTCGCTGTAGTCGACGCCGTTCTCCTTGTGCGCCCACAGGACGAACTGGCCGGTGGTCTGGTTGTAGACGACCTTGGGGCGTTCGAGGTTGGCGAGTTGGAGCTCGGAGTGGCTGGCCTGGGTGAGGACGTGGTTGCGGAACTCCCAGTCGCGCAGGTCGCTGGAGCGCCAGACGGAGACGTACCGGAAGGTGTCGTCGGCGTTGCGGTCCTCACCGAACCAGTAGTAGTAGCCAGCCACTTGGATGACTCCGCCGCCGTGCGCGTGGACCGGGTTGCCAGCCGTGTCGTTGACGCGCTCGCCGACCGGGACGGTGACCGGCGCGGCGTGCGCGGGGGTGGCGGGGAGCAGGGCGCCGAGGACGAGGGCGACGCAGAGGACCGTGGCCTGAGCCAAGCGTCTGAGGGGGTGGGACATGGAGTTGTTCATGCGGAACTCCTGTGTCGGGTGGGGCCGGTGGGGACGGCCCCGGTGGGGAGGGGTGGGCCTCAGTCCTTGAGGCCGCTGAGGGTGATGCCCTGGACGATGTGGCGCTGGGCCACCAGGAACATCACGGCGAGGGGCACGATCGTGACGACCGCGCCGGCGAACAGACCGGGCAGGTTGACCGACTGTGCGGTGAGGAAGGTGGACAGGGCGATCTGCGCCGTCCACGTGCCGGGGTCCTGGCCGATGACCAGGGGCCAGAGGAAGGCGTTCCAGCTCTCGATGAACGACAGGGCGCCGAGCGCCGCGAGCATGGACACGGAGTTGGGCAGGGCGATCCTGCGGTACACGCCGAGGTGGCTGAGGCCGTCAAGACGTCCGGCCTCCTCGATCTCCGTGGGGAAGCGGAGATAGAAGTTGCGGAACAGCAGCACCGCGAAGGCGTTGAAGAGGCCCGGCGCGATGATGCCCCAGTGGGTGTTCACTCCGCCCAGCGAGCCCACGACCACGAAGGTCGGGATGAAGGTCACCGAGCCGGGGATCATCAGCGTGACCACGATGAAGGAGAACACCGCGCCGCTGCCGGGGACGGGGATGCGGGCGAGGGCGTAGCCGGCCATCGAGGCGAGCAGCGTCGAGACGGGTGCGGTGACGACCGCGATGAGCAGCGAGTTGCCGAGGGCGCCCGCCATGGGGACGGCCGGGTCGGTGAAGAGGCCGGTGAAGTTGTCGAAGGTGAGCGGATCCGGCAGCCACCGCCAGTCGGGGGCGGTGACCTGCTGGGGTGTCATGAGCGCGTTGCGCAGCATGACGTAGAAGGGGAGGAGGAAGGCCGTGGCGGCGAGGCCCAGGGCAAGGTGGGTGGCGAGGGTGCCGAGGGGCGAGCGGCTGCGGTTCACGTCGGGTCAGTCCTTCCGGCCGAGGCCGACGATCCGGCCCTGGAGGAGGGTGACCGCGACGATGAGCAGGGTGAGGAGGAAGGCGCCCGCCGAGCCGACGCCGTAGTTCTGGTCGCCCAGCGCCACGTTGTAGAGGTGGACGAGGGGCGGGTTGACGGGCGCGGTGCCGCTGCCGCCGCCGAGGCCGCCGCTGAAGAGGTTGTAGAACTCGTCGAATGCCTGGAACGCGGCGATGGTCATCAGCAGCAGGAGCGCCACCGAGGTGTTCCGCAGCATGGGCAGGGTGATGTGGCGGAACATCCGCCACCCGGACGCCCCGTCGAGGGCGGCGGCCTCGTACAACTGGGGCGGGATGGCCTGGAGCCCTGCCAGGAAGAGGATCATGTAGAGGCCGACCTGGAGCCACAGCCGCAGGGTGATCAGGACGATCCAGTACAGCGGCGGGTCCTGGGTGGCGATCCACGGCACCGCCTCGAAGCCGAGCAGTCCGCCGAGGGTGTTGGCGATCCCCGACGGCAGCCCGTTGAAGAGGCTCATCCGCCAGACGAGGGTGGCGGCGACGTACGAGACGGCCGCCGGGAGCAGGAAGGTCGTACGGAAGAAGCCCCGGCCGCGGCGGACACGATGGACCAGGACGGCCAGCGCGAGCGAGGCGGCGAACGTCACCGGCACGATGACGAGCGTGAACAGGACGATCGTCAGGAGCGAGGAGCGGAAGCCGGGATCGGCCAGCAGGAACGCGTAGTTGTCCAGGCCGACCCAGCGGGCCGGGTTCAGCGTTCCCCGGGCCTCGCCCAGGCTCAGCAGGAAACTCCAGCCGATCGCGACGTACTTGAACAGGCCGAGCCCGAGCACCATGGGCGCGGTGAGCACGACGAAGGCGAGGACCGCGGACCGGTCGGTCCTGCGACGTGCCGGTCTCCGGGCGGCTGCCCGGGGCCTGAGCCGTGCCCCGGGACGCGCCTTTCGCGGCGGTGGTGAGGTGGAGAGAACCATGGTCGTACGGCTCCTCAGCCGAGCTGCTTGTCGAGCTCGGCCTGGCACGCGGCGGCGGCCTTGGCCAGGGCGGCGGCCGGGTCGGCGTGCTGTTTGGCGATCTTCGTGACGGCCTCGCCGAAGGCGGTGGCCATGGCGGTGTTCCACAGGTTCGGGAAGGACGTGCCGTACTTCTGGGAGATGGCCACGGCCTCCTTGGCCGCGCCGGCGGCGAACTCCGTCGTCTGCGCGGCGACACTCGATCGCGGGGGCACGTGGAAGCCGTAGCTCACGCACCAGTCCTTCTGGAGGTCGGCCTGCTGGAGCCAGAGCCACTGGACGTACTTCTTGGCTTCCTCGACGTGCATGCTCTTGGCGTTGACCAGCTCGTACCAGCCGCCGAGGCGGGCGGTGGGGCGGCCGGTGGCGCCGAAGGCGGGCCAGGGCACGACGCCGAAGTCGTCGCCGATGTTCTTCTTGATGTCGGGCATCGCCCACAGGCCGCACCAGTGCATGGCGGTGGCGTTCTGGTTGATCGCGCCGGGGTCGTACCAGTCGGTGGTGAAGTCCAGGAGCAGGGACTTGGAGTCGTGGAGTTGGCGCAGGGCGCCGATGGCGGTGGCGGTCTGCGGCCGGTCGAAGGCGACCTTCGTGCCGCCTTCGAGGAGATCGCCGCCGCCGGACCAGGCCATCAGATAACCGGCGTCGCCGATGCCGTCGTTGCCGACGAACAGGCCCTTCATCTTCTTGGTGGTGAGCGTGCGGGCCGCCTCGACCAGCTCGGCGTACGTCGTGGGCGGCTTGATGCCGGCCTTGTCCAGGACGCTGCGGCGGTAGTACAGCATCATGATGTCGTCGATCATCTTGATGCCGTAGACCTTGCCGTCGACGGTGGCGCCGTCCAGATCCGCCTTCGCGAACTCGGACTTCGCGCTGCCGAGGATGTCGTCGAGCGGGGCGAGCTGGCCGTTCTTCACCATCTGATGGCGGAAGTCGCCGATCTCGAAGACATCGGGTGCGTCGGCGGTCAGCAGGCTCGAGTTGAGCTTCGTCTCGTAGTCGCCGGCGACCCAGGTGATGTTGATCGCGACGTCCGGGTTGGCCTTGGTGTACGCCTGGGCGTACCGCTTGACCGCCTCCTGCGTCCCCTGCTCGCCGTACGCGTGGTACCACTGGTTGATCGTGATCTTCGCCCCGGCGCCGGCACCGGCGTCCTTCTTCATCGGGTCGCTGGTGCACGCGGGGAGCACGGCACCGCCGGCTATGAGGAGCGAGGTGGTGAGGAAGGATCTGCGGCCGTAGGCCCTCGGGTTGGTGTGCATGGGTGCGGCTCCTGACGGTGAGGGTGGAGGTGGGGCAAGGTCTTTCAGATCGACTCGGTGGTGAACAGGTTCTGGAGGGCGACCGCGGCCGCGCCGCGTGCCCATTCCTCGAAGGGCAGGGGCCGGATGATCAGCGCACAGCGCGCTGCGGCTCCGAACGACTGCTGGGCGTAGGACTCCCGGATCTGCGGCTCCAGGAGGTCGTAGGCGGCAAGACCCTCCCCCGAGACGACGATCCGCTCGGGTCCGATGAGGTTGGAGACGGCGGCGAGGCCGAGGCCGATGGCGTGTCCGGCCCGGTCGAAGGCATGACGTACCGCCTCGTCGCCGGCGCGGGCGCGCGCGACGGCCTCGTCCATCGAAAGCCCGGGATCTTGGGCGGCGTTCCGGGCGTGGGCGACGATGGCCTCGGTCGACGCCAGGGCCTCGATGCAGCCGCTGCCCCCGCAGTGGCACGTGGGCCCCGGTTCGGCGACGCGTACGTGGCCGAGCTCGCCCGCCACGTTGTACGCGCCGGCGACCAGGCCGCCGTTGACGACGAGGGCGCAGCCGATGCCGGTGCCGACGGTCACCAGGGCGAACGACGACGCCCCGACGCCCTCGCCGAACCACTGCTCGGCGACGGTGAGGGCCTTGACGTCGTTCTCCAGCGTGGTGACCAGGCCGGTCGCCTCGGTCAGCAGCCGTGCCAGCGGGACGTCGCGCCAGCCGAGGAAGGGTGAGTACCGGACGTTCCCCGAGGCCCGGTCGACGTCACCGGAGACGGCCACGCCGAGACTGTGGGTGCGCTCCCGGTAGGCGTCGTTCTCGGACAGCAGCTCCTCGACCAGTTCGGCGAGGGCCGTGACGACGCCGTCGACGGTGTGGTCCGTGAGGACGTGGTGGCGGGAGGCGCGCGTCTCGGCCCGCAGGTCGCAGACCACGCCGATGAGGTCCTCGTTGGTGATCTTGACACCGATGAAGAACTCGCGGTCGGCCCTGATCGTGAGCGGGCTGGCCGGGCGGCCCGCGCCCGGCGCGCTGCGTTCCTCGGCCGCCAGCTCCTCCAGGTATCCGGCCTCGATGATGGGGCGGGCCGTCCTGGTGACCGCCGCCGAAGAGAGCCCCGTCCGCCGCGCGATCTCCACACGGGAGACCGGACCGCGCGTCAGGACGGTGGTGAACACGGCCGCCGCGGCGGGCGTGGTGATCGGGGCACGAGGCTCTGGGATCGGAGGCATGCGCCGTACCGTAGGGCCATTAATTACCTCCGTCAATAATTGAATTCCAGGGAGTTGAGAACCTACGCTGCCCCGCATGAACCTGGTGTCGTACGACCCAAATCACCGCATATGGGCGCTCAATACCCGTAACAGCAGCTACGTCCTCCGGCTCGACGACGGGGACGACGCACCCCGTCAGGTGCACTGGGGGCCGCCGCTGACGCTGGATCAGGCGCTGACAGCGCCCCCGCCGCCCGCGCCCGGCAACAGCTTCGCCGGTACGGCGTACGGCCGCGAGGAGTACCCGACCGAGGCGGGCGCGAGCTACGGACCGCCGGCTCTGCTGGTGCGTTTCGCCGACGGGAGCCGGGGTGTCGAGTGGCAGTACCTCGACCACACCGTGGACGGAGGCCATCTCGCCATCCGCTGGCGTGACCGGCGACAGCCGCTGGAGATCGTGCTCCACTACCGGGTGTACGAGGACAGCGATGTGATCGAGCGTTGGGCGGAGCTCAGCCATACCGGCACGTCGCCCGACGACGCTCCGCTGACGCTCCACCGCGTGGACTCGGCCGCCTGGACACTCCCCCACCGCCCCGACTACCGCGTCAGCCACGTCATCGGCGCGTGGGGCCGCGAGTCCCAGCTCCGCCGCGCCCCGCTCCCGTACGCCGAACTCGTCCTGACCAGCCGTCGGGGACTCACCGGCCACGACGCCAACCCGTGGCTGATGCTCGACGCCGGGGACGCCACCGAGGACACCGGCGAGGTGTGGAGCTCCGCCCTTGCCTGGAGCGGCAGTTGGCACATCACCGCCTGGCGCGCTCAGGACGACCAGGTCCGCTGGAGCGGCGGCGCGGGCCACGACGGGCTCACCTGGCGGCTACGGCCGGGAGAGCGCTGGCAGACCCCGGTCTTCGCCGGCCTCTACCGCGCGGACGGCTTCGGCGGGACGAGCCGCGCCTGGCACACGTACCAGAGCCGCCATGTCCTGCCGCGGCCCGAGGAGTTGCGGCCTGTCGTCTACAACTCCTGGGAGGCGACCGGCTTCGACGTCGACGAGGCCGGCCAGATGCGGCTTGCGGCGCTGGCCGCGGGGGTCGGCGCGGAGCTGTTCGTCATGGACGACGGCTGGTTCGGCGCCCGCCGCGACGACACCGCGGGGCTCGGCGACTGGACGCCGAACCCGAAGGCGTTCCCGGACGGGCTGAACCCGCTCATCCGCGAGGTCCACCGGCTCGGCATGCGCTTCGGGCTGTGGGTGGAGCCGGAGATGGTCAACCCCGACAGCGAGCTCTACCGCCGCCACCCGGACTGGGTGCTGCACATGCCGAGCCGCGAGCGGACGACCCTGCGCAACCAGCTCGTCCTCAACTTCGCCCGCCCCGACGTCGCCGCCTGGGCCCACGCGTGGCTGAACCGCCTGGTCACCGACCATGCCGTCGACTTCCTGAAGTGGGACATGAACCGGCCCTTCAGCGAGTCCGGTTGGCCCGAGCGCGGCGAGGACGCCGACCTGCTCTGGTTCGAGCACGTACGCCAGGTGTACGCGGTCATGGACCGGCTCCGCGCCGACCACCCCCACCTGCGCATCGAGGCCTGCGCCGGCGGCGGCGGCCGTGCCGACCTGGGCGTCCTGGCCCGTACGGACCAGGTGTGGACCTCCGACAACACCGACGCCGTCGACCGCATCGCCATCCAGCACGGCTACAGCCAGCTCTACCCGGCCAGGACCATGGGGGCCTGGGTCACCGACTGCCCCAACCCGTTCACGGGCCGGACCGTGCCGCTGCGCTTCCGCTTCCACATCGCGATGGCCGGGGCGCTGGGCCTGGGCGGCGACCTCACCCGGTGGACCCCGGAGGAGCTGGCGGAGGCGGCCGATCTGGTCGCCCGGTACAAGGAGATCCGCCCGGTCGTCCAGCACGGCCTCCAGTACCGGCTGGACGGCGACGCCGTCCAGTACACCCACGCCGACCGCACCGTCGTCATCGCCTGGCGACTCGCCCCGGCGCACGGGCATCCGACGCCACCCCTGCGCCTGCGGGGCCTCGACCCGGCCGGCCGCTACCTCGACGAGCGCACCGGCGTCGTCCACCACGGAGCCGTCCTCCTGACCCACGGCCTTCCGCTGGACCTGCCGGCGGGCGACCATGCGAGCGCGGTGATCCGGCTGAAGGCGACAGAGCCCCGCGCCTAGCGGCCCTGACGAGCCGCGTTCAGGACGGCGGGCGCCCAGCCGACGGGGGCGAGGATGGGGACGGGGACGTGCGGGCGAGGTCGAGTCGCGAGGGGACGCCGAGCTTGCGCAGGACGCGGGCGACGTGCTGCTCGACCGTGCGGGGCGAGAGATGGAGGGTGGAGGCGATCTCCCGATTCGTCAGGCCCATTCCGGCCAGCGCCGCGACTTCCTCCTCGCGTGGCGAGAGCTGCTCGCCGTAGGCCGGCCGCCCCGGTCGGCGCGGCTGCTCCGGGCGATGGGCACGGAGGGTCGCGCGAGCCCGTGCCGCGTCCCATACGGCACCCAGCTCCTCCAGCGCCGCTTCCGCGGCCTTCAGGTCGTCGGCCGCGGCGGCGTCCCCGCCGTTCTCGACGCTCAGCCCGCAGCGGCCGGCGCTCTCCCTGGTGAGGGCGGCCTCGTACGGCCTCGGCAGCGCGGCGTAGGCGTCGTGGGCCCGCCTGAAGTGCGCGACGGCCCGATCGGGCCGGCCGTCCGCCTCGGCGAGGACGGCACGGCACCATTCCAGGGCGGCCGACGCGGACGGCGCCTCCCGCCCCCGCAGCCCGTCGGCGAACTCCGCCACCATGTCCCGCGCCGTCTCCACCCGGCCCGCGCGGGCCAGCGCCTCGACGGCCCAGGGCGCCGGTTCGGCGGCCCACACCCACACGCCCTTGTCCCTCAGACGTGCCCAGACGCGCTCCGCCTCCGCCGCGGCGGCGTCCGGTTCCTGGCGTGCCAGCGCGAGCCGGATGCGCGCGCCCGCCGCCGTGTCGACCAGCGGCACCGCGCCGTCCGGCAGGCCGACGCCGGCGAGCCGGTCGGTCGCCTGACTCCACTCGCCCTTGGCGAGGGCGACCATGCCAAGTACCAGACGGGCGTCCGCCGCGATCCACGGCATCTCGCCGGCCTCCTCGACGAACTCCCCGCACCGCGCGGGAAGATCCGACCACCGTCCGGTGACCCAGTCGAGCAGCAGCCGGGTGCTCCGGCCGGTCTGTTCGGCGAACGACTGGCCGCTGCGGACGGAGAGGTCCACGCCGCGGGACAGGAGCTCGGCCGACCGCCGGTACTCGCCCAGCCACACCGCCGCGTCGGCCGCATTGCACAGTCCGCGGGCGACATGCTGCAGACACTCCGGATCGTCGCTGTCCTCGGGCAGTCGTTCGGCCAGCACCCAGCCCTCGGGGTCACCCACGCTCAGCAGGACGGCCACCCGGTTGGCGGAGACGGCCGCCTCCACCACCGGGTCACCGCTCCGGGCCGCCACCGCCTCGGCGCGCCCGAGCCAGCGCAGGTTCTCGGACAGCGAGCCGCCCGGCCAGTACGGCATGGCCAGCGCGGACATGGCCCTGGCGGCCGGTCCGGGCTGGTCCCGCAGCTCCCCGGCGGCCCGCTCCAGCTCGGCCCGGCCGTCGGCGCTGCGCCCGAGCTGGTTGCCCAGCACCAGGGCGAGATCGAGCCGGACACGGCCGCGCACCTCCGCCGGCAGGTCCGGGTCGTCGACCGCGCGGCGCAGCACGTCCACCGTCTGGTCGGAGCGCAGGCCCACCGTGGCGCTGCGCGCCAGGACCGGCGCCAACCGGACCCGGTCCCCGGCCGGCACCGAAGGGTCGGCAAGGGCGTCCTCCAGGAGGCCGATCGCGGTCTGGTGCTCCCCCGCCTCGGCCGCCGCCCTGGCGGCCGACTCCACGCTCCCCAGCCAGCCGGCCGCATCCCCGCAGCCGCGCTGGTGGTACGCGAGCCGCGCCCACGGCACCGGCTCCCGCTCCGCCAGCACCTCGGCCGCCCTGCGGTGGAGTTCCTGGCGCGTCGGGCCGGGCAGCACCTCGTACACGGCCCGGGCTGCCAGGGGAACCCCGAAGCCGTACGTCCCACCGGGGCATTCGTCCAGCACCGCGGCGGCGAGCGCGGCGAGCAGCGCCGCGCGGCCCGCCTCCTCTTTGAGGCCCGCCTCCTCGGTCCGGCCCGCCCTCTCGGTCAGGCCCGCCTTCCCGGTGACGCCCGCCTCCTCGATCCGGCCCGCCCTCTCGATCCGGCCCGCCGCCTCGGTGACGCCCGCCTCCTCGGTCAGGCCCGCCTTCCCGGTCAGGCCCGCGACCCGCGTCAGGTCCCGCGCGCTCGACGGCTCGTCGAGGACGGCCGCCGCCTCGACGAGCCTGCGCCCGGGCTCCCCCACCGCCCGCAGCCGGCCCAGCGTCAGCTCGGCCAGCCGCACCGGCACGGGGGCCGCGTCGATGTCCCGCGCGCTGAACCGCGCCCGCTCACGCCGGCGCCCGTCGTCGAGCAGCCGCAGCAGATCGGCCACGACCTGCGCGACGCCGCCCGTGCGCTCGTACAGCCGCGCGGTGAACTCGGCCGGACACCGACGCTCGCCCAGGACCCCCACCGTCCAGCGGCGGACCTCCTCGGCATCGAGAGGGCCCAGCCGTACGCGTACGACATCGAGGTCACCCGGGTAGTGGACGGCGCCGCCCAGCGGGAGGCCGGGAGCGGCGAGTTCCTCCGGCCGGTAGGTGAGCACGGCCACGAGGTGCGCGGGCGGCCGAGCCAGCAGGCCCCGCAGCAGCTCCACGGCGGTCTCGTCCGCCGACTGGACGTCCTCCGCCACCAGCAGTACCGGCTCCGCCGTCTGCCGCAGCGCGCCCAGCTCGGCGTACGGATCCACCGGCCCGTCGGGGGACGTCGCAAGGGACGTCCCAGAGGTACGGACGACCGGCGGCCCGTCGGACGGGAACGCCACGACCACGTGACGGTGGCCGGCCACGGCAGGCTCCTCGAGCAGGGCACGCACGAGCCGGGTCTTGCCGGTGCCCGCCCGCCCCTCGACCAGAGCCAGCACCGGGCCGCCCGACACCGCTGCGGCGAGCAACCGCCGCAGGGGATGCTCGCCGGCCGACGCTGGCGCCGTCATACCTGTCCTCACTACTTACGCTGCGCAGTTCTTTACGTATCCGTACTTCAGTGTGCCCTGATTGCGGGGGGATGCCCTGGCCCAGGAGCGTGGGTGATATGAGCCGCTTTCCACCGCACGGGTCGGCAGGCACGACGCACCCGGACCATGGCGGCGAGGCCCTCCAGGAGGCGCGCGTGATCAGCACCGTGGAGTACCCCGTTCCGCGGGGGCAGAGAGTGCCCGCAGCGAGACTCACCCCGTACAGGCACGCCATTGCGCCATGCCCGTGGCGCCCGAGTCCGTACCGGCCCTGCGGCGCTTCGCCCGCCAGGTGGTCGAGGGCTGGCACCTGCCCGAGGCGGTCGACGAGGCCCTGTCCCTGATCGTCACCGAGCTGGCCACGAACGTGCTGCTGCACAGCGGCAGCCCCGGCGTCTCTCTGCTGCTCGTCCTGGACGGCACCGCGCTCACCGCCGAGATCAGGGACACCGGCCGCTGGAGGCACCGCCGGACCCGTCGCACGGAGAAGCACGACGCGGACGCCCTCTGCGGCCGGGGGCTTCTGCTCGTCGAGGCGTACGCACCGCTCTGCACGGTGACCAGCGACGGCAACGGCACACGTGTCTCGGTGGTGCTTCCGCTCACCGAACCCGGATGACCTGTGAACCCGCCGACCGGAGCCCCCGTGCGGTGCCGCACGAAGCCCGGCACCATCCGTGAGCGGCTACTCCGGTCGGCGGGCACAGGTGTCGTGCGGCACCGTCCGGTGATCACTCTGCCTGCCGGCGAGAGGCCGGGGCAATCCGGAGCGGGCCGATACGGATACCCGAAAAACGCGAGGCTCCGGGTACGGGACACGTGAGGCCGATGTGCCCCGGAGCGCTGCTCGCGCTCCGGGGCACAGGTGGTTCAGCCGGTCAGTGGCGCTTGACCGTGAAGGAGCACCAGGCCGTCCACTCCGAGGCCGTGTTGCCGTCCTTCACCCGCATGCGCCAGCGGTAGGCGCCGTCGAGCAGTGTGCCCTCGGGCAGTTGGAAGGCGGCGTCGTGGCTGGTGTCACTCGTCAGCTGCTTGTGCACGACCGGTTCGCCGCCGGCCGTGTCGACCTCGAAGGTCACCTTGCGGCGCGGGCCCGGCCGCGCGGGCTCGACCGTACCGGGCGGGGCGACCGATTCCAGGGTTGCGGCCAGGGTCGGGGAGCCGCTGGTGACGACCGGGTCGCCCGTCTCCGCCCCGCAGAGCTGGAAGCCCGCGTACGCGCTGTCGGAGATGCGCGGCGCCTCCGGCGTGGGCAGGAGCAGGTCGTTCGGACCGCCGTCCACGGCCTGACCGGCGGCCGGACCGGCGGACGGCTGGGCCGAGGCGACGGCGATGGCCAGCGGGGCCGCGACGGCGCCGATCGCGCAGGCCGCGACGAGGGCGATCGCCGCGCGCCCCGTGCCCTTTCGGGAGTTCTTCCGCACGCGCATGACTGTGTCTCTTCTCCTCATCGGCCGGCTACTTCACGGAGAGCGTGTGGTCGGGTTCCGGGGCTCGGACCTGAGTGCACTGGTACGCGTTCCAGCGGTGCTCCGCGACCAGCCGCTTTCCGACCTCCTGGCAGCCCGCGAGGTTGTGCAGGACCTCGTACGCGGTCCAGTCGGCGGCCGTGTTCGCCTTGAGCCGGTTCCCCGAGACGTACGCGGCGGCGTTTCCGCCGGCGCTCACGCCGTCGGTGCCGTCCCACCGGTAGTGCACGCCGAGCCAGACGCGTCCGACGGCGTTCTCGGTCGCCGCGGCCGAGATCGTGGAGAAACTCCGGGTGACACCAAGGGCGTTGGGGTCCTCGGTGGTCGCCGTCCAGCTGATCTGGTCGGTGCCGAACCAGTCCTGCGTCGCCCTGGCCCAGGCGCCCCCGAACGTCGCGTGGCCCGAGATGTACGCGGGGAAGGCGGGGCTGAAGTGGTTGCCGTTGCGGTCCTGGGACAGCGGCTGCCAGGTGCCGTCGGCGGTGGTGTTCGCGTTGCCGTCGCCGTCCAGCCGGATGGCGCTCTCCGGCCGCCACAGATCGATGGCGGTCTGGTACTTCATGTCCCAGGCGACGATCGCGGCGTCCGCCATGGCGAAGGCGGTGAGCGCGAACAGTTTGGCGTTGCCCGCGACCGTCATGCCGTGCTGGCGCGACAGGATCTGGGTGTGGTCGAAGAGCTGGCCCGGCGGCTTGTAGGTGCCGTCGAGGTCGTTGGCCCAGAACAGGGCCGCCTTCGTCTGGTCTGCGGTGCGCGCGGTGGACTCCGCGCCGCCCAGGCTCTTCACCTCGTTGACCTGGTCCGCGTACGCCTGGCTCGGCAGGAGCGTGCTCATCTGCGTGTGCCCGGCGGGCCCGGCCGGGCGGAACTGGGTGCTGCTCGCCATGCCGAACGGCTTGACCGTGCCCCACTGCGGCGTGGCGCCGTCACCCGTACCGGTCGGGCGCCAGTACCCCGGTGCGGTGCTGCCGGTGTACGGGGCGATGGGCGCCGAGCCGTCGCTCTGCCGGGCGGCGACCATCGCGGCCGCGGACTTCTGTCCGATCTCCGTGCCGGCCGCGCGCTGTTCGGCGGTGACCGCGGCGGGGATCGTCGATCGCGCGGCGGCGATCTCGTCGTCGAAGTTCAGGGTCGGGTAGACCGACTTCAGGGCCTCGAAGGCCGCGTGGTCGATCGCGCTGTTCACGTCCGGCAGGGCGCCGTTGGTGGCGGTGGCCTTCACCAGGTAGGCGTCACCGAGGCACTTGGCCGGACCCTCCGCGCAGCGCGCCGAGTTGGCGGCGTCGTAGATCGCGCCGTGCATCATCGCCCCGGCGCGGGCGAGCGGTCCGGGTGCTCCGCCGACCTGCCGGAAGGTCTCCTGCAGGACGTCGTTCCAGTAGACGACGTGGTCCTTCACCGGGTCCGCGGGCGTCTCGTACGTGACGAGGATCGACGGTGCCACGCTGGGCTCGTCGGCCGAGGCGAAGATCTTGAACGCCTTGGGGTCGGCCTCGTCGGTGGCGCGCAGGCCGATCGTGTCGACCGTGCGGCTGGTCTGGGACCACTGCTCGACCAGCGGGGTGATGTCCTCGGAGATCCAGCGGGGGCCGCAGGCGGTGTGTCCGTGCGTCTGGGTCGACGAGGTCACCTTGGAGCGCCAGGCGGGCTGAGTGCCCCAGGTCGTGGCGGTGGAGGCGGTGCCGGTGTCCCAGATCTCCCAGGAGCGCGGCTCGCAGGAGTCGGACCAGGTGGAGTAGAGGTTGAGCTCGGCGTTGAGGATGTCCTGGCCGGTGACCGAGGGGTCGCGCGGGAAGTTGATGAACGCGCGCGCCTCCCCCTTCTGCCATTCGCGGCCCACGCGCAGGTCGACACCGCCGGAGAAGTCGGCGGTGTCGCCGTTGCGGACGAAGGTGTCGAAGTTGGTGCCGAAGTAGACGGCGGGGTCGATCGTCACCGGGTACTTCGTGCTCTTGTCCGCGAGGAAGCCGCGGTCGGCGTTGACGGTGAGGTCGAAGCCTCCTGCCCGGTGGGCCACATCGAGGTCCACCCGGGCCTTGTGCGCGCCGGCTCTGTCGGGGCCCGCGGAGGCGTCCCACATGAAGGGGGTCGGGGCGCGCCCCGCCTCCTTGCCCGTGCGGGTGTCGGTGAGCACCAGCGTCTCGTCGGCCTGCTGATCGGCCTTGAGCCCCTTCGTCCGTACGGGAAGGGTGAAGCTCGCCGCGCGCTCGGCGGCCTGCCGGTCGGCGACCACGAGGTACTGCTCGAACCCGGTGCGGGTCGCTTCGACGATGAGGTCGGTGCCGGGGAGGACGTTCTCGTACGTGGCCTTCGGGCCGCGAAGCGTGGGCTCCGGCAGCGCGCCCCGCCAGCCGAGGGCCATCTCCTGGTCCCCGCGCCCGAGGGTGACGAGGTCACCGCCCGTCGTTCCGGTACGCCCGGCGAGCCGCAGACCGCGCGGGTGCGCCTTGGGACGTACGGAACCGTCCGGGTTCTTGACGAGATTGACGTCGACCGCGACCCAGCGGCCGTTCTCCCGGTAGCGCACGGGTCCGGCGAAGGACTCGACCGACATGGTGCCGTCGGAGTTCGCCCAGAGGGTGGTGTTCTCGGTGCGGGCGCTGAGGACCTCGATCCGCCGGCCCTGTGCCTGGGCGGTGAGCCGGGCGTTCGTCTCGTCCCGCGAGGCCGCGGAGGCGGCGGGCGCCGTCCGGGACGTGACCACGGTCTCCGTGGTGGTGGCTGCGGTGGCGACGGGTGCGAGGCCTAACGCGGCGCCTGCTTCGGCGAGGAGGATCAGTGCGAGGGGAAGTGCGAGGCCATGGGCTCTGCCCCGCCGAACCGGTCCGCGGGACCGGTCGGTGGTTCTGTGCACGCCGTACTCCTTCTGATCAAGAGGGAACAGACGCGCGCATGCTTCCAAGCATCGGCTTGCGATGTCCACGCCAGATCTCGCGCTCACGGCGTGATCATCGTGACTGCGGAACGCGGAACTCCATGCCGCTCCCCCACGTCCCGCCCACGTCCCGCCCCGCGGACGGCTCGTTCCCGGTCAGGTACGGACGAGCTCCGCGGCACCGAAGGACACGTCGAAGCGGTCGCACCAGATGCTGACGCTCGAGTACGCGGACCAGTCGACGTCCGAGGGCAGCGGGTAGTTCTGGTCGCCCTTGTTCCCCTTGAGCTTGCCCAGGCTGACGTACTTCCCGTCGTCGAAGACACCCCAGCCCGCCTTGCCCTCCTTCACGGGCGCGTCGCTCAGCCAGACCTTCAGGTCGGGCCCGTTGCTCGTGTCCAGACCTTCCAGCCGGAGGGTGTGGGTTCCGTCGGCCAGCCGTACGAGCTTCACCGAGCCGGTCGTCGGGTGCTCATGAGTTTTGAACAGTCCCTCCGCCAGGGTCCGGGGCCCGGCCGGTGACGGGGTCGCCGACGGCGTGGCGTCCGGGGATGCGGGTGCCGAAGCCTCAGGGCTCGCGGCGGTGGGCGCCGGCAGGGCCTCGTGGACCGTCTCGTCCACCCAGAGGGTCCAGGGCTTGAACCAGACGAGCCCGACCACCAACACCGCGGCCCCGGCGACGGCCACCCCGGCCCAGAGCTTCTTCCTCACGACGCGCCCCACGGCGCACCCCCTTCGATCGACCTCGGAATCTCCCCGCCATCCAACGCGAGCAACCGACCCCCAGGGAAGCCACCCCCAGATAACGAGACTCTTACGTCACCGGACAGGGCACGACGGCGCGGCTCACCGTGTGGGTGGCACAGGCGCCCCGCGGTGCTTGATGTTGACGGCCGAGGCCTTGGCCAGGGCGACGGGGTTCAGGAAGCGCAGCGGGCCTATCAGGCGGGACCCGAACATGTGCATGTGCCGCGCCAGCGACTCGTCGCGCGCTGCCGCCGAGAACATCAGCCGCTCCAAGGGGTTGAACGGACGGGCCTTGGCGAAGTCGACGGCCAGGTACTGGTGACCGAGCAGCCGGCGCTGGTGTCTGCGTGCGTACAGCGCGAGCGACCTGTCGAGGTCGCCCCGACCGGTTGCGGCAGAGCCGACCGCGTCGGTCAGCCATTGCGCGGACTGCAGGGCCCACCCGCAGCCCACTCCCCACAGGGGATCGCCGGTCAGGGCGGCGTCGCCGATGAGCGCGACGCCGGGGGCGGTCGGCTTGCGGCTGTGCAGCGGGTAGTCGACAAAGCCGGTGATCTTCGTGATGCGCTCGGCGGAGTCGATGGGCGGCGCCTCGGGCAGGGCGCGGACGAAGGCGAAGAAGCTGCCCTCCAGGTCTTCCCGGAAGGCCGGCAGCCGTTTCTTGTCCGGGAGCACCGCGAGGACCGTCACCCCATCGTCGTTGGGAAACGCGTAAGCCAAGTCCGGCTCCAGGAACCAGGTGTGAGCGATTCCGCCGGGCAACGGAAGGTTGCGGAAGTGCGCGAAATACGCGAACCGCGCGTTCTCGTACGGCCGAGCAGGCACCCCGGCGAACTTCGCCACGGCCGAGTCCTTGCCGTCCGCGCCGACCACCAGGCGGGCCCGGATCTCGCGTTCGCCCCGCGGTGTCGACGCGCGCACGCCCACGGTTCGCCCGGCTTCGCGGAGCAGCCCGGTCACCTGGTGCCCGAGGAGCAGATCGACGCCGGGCGTCTCGGCCGCGTGGGACCTGATCAGCGGGTCGAGGGTGCTGCGGCGGACGTTGTACGCGTACGGCAGCGCGGGGCCCGCCGGATCGGCCCTCGGCTCGATCCATCCCCAACGGGTATACCAGCGCGCCTTGTTGAGGACGGCTCCCGCCTTCTCGAGAGCGGGGACCAGGCCGAGTTCGTCAAGGACCGGGTAGGCGTTGGCCGTGAGGGAGTGGGTGCACAGCACCTTGTACGCCTCGGGGTCCGAGCGGCGTTCCAGCAGGGCGACGCGGACACCGCGTCGGGCGAGCAGGATCGCCGCGGCGCTGCCGGCGAGACTGGCTCCGCTGATGACGACGTCGTAGTCGTGTACCGCGCTCTCAGGCTTGGTCATGCGCTGATCGCCCCCTCCGGGTGTGTGGTGCCGCTGAACTGATTACTGTCAGGCACATGATCACTGTAAAGAGCCTGCCGCCCCTGGGGAGGAGAACCCGGGGAAGGTGAAGCCCCGTTGGAGAGCGCGTGGGGAGTATCGACCGCGCAATTCCGGTTCGACGTGCGCGTCGGCACACGTGGGTGAACCATGGAGAGAGGTCGTGCGTGCGGCAGCCGCATACGGGGGAAGTCAGGGCATGGGCTTCGGCTTCTAGAGGTGGCGAGCGTGGACGTCTTCGATGCCGTCGTCGTCGGATCGGGTTTCGGTGGGTCCGTGACCGCGTTTCGACTGGCCGACGCCGACCTGAACGTATGCCTGCTGGAAAGAGGAAAGCCGTTCCCGCCCGGCTCTTTTCCACGAAGTCCCCATGACGCGGCCAGGAACTTCTGGGATCCGGATTCCCGGCTGTACGGGATGTACGACATGTGGAGCTTCTCGAAGCTCGACGCCCTCGTGTCGAGCGGGCTGGGCGGAGGCTCGTTGATCTATGCGAATGTGCTGATCCGCAAGCCGGAAAGCTGGTTCGTGCACGAGTCGTTCGATGGCGGCTACGAGGACTGGCCTGTCACGCTCAAGGACCTCGATCCTCACTACGGTCACGTCGAGACCATGCTGGGTGCGCAGCGGTACCCGTTCCATGAGAAGCCGTACCAGGACACGCCCAAGACCATCGCCATGCAGCAGGCGGCCTCGCGGCTCGGTCTTCCCTGGGAGCTTCCCCTGCTGGCCGTCTCCTTCGGAGATCCCCCGGTGCCCGGCGCTCCCATCGAGGGCGGCGAGGACAATCTGCACCACAGCCCGCGCTATACGTGCAGACTTGTCGGTGAATGCGACCTGGGTTGTAACTTCGGCAGCAAGAACAGCCTGGATTTCACCTACCTCAGCGCCGCGGACCGGCTCGGGGTGGATATCCGGACCCTCTGTGAGGTCCGCTCGTTCGAGCGGGTCAAGGAGGGGTTCCTGGTCTCGTACATCGAGCACCGCGCCGCCGGGGACGGAGATCCGCTCGCTCCTCCCGAGCGGCGCACCGTCAGGGCCAGACGGCTGATTCTCTCCGCCGGCTCACTCGGCACCACCTATCTGCTGCTGAGAAACCGCAGCGCCTTTCCCGCCCTCAGCCCGGCACTGGGTACGCATTTCTCCGGAAACGGGGACTTTCTCGGGCTGGTGTTCAAGGCGCGGGAGAGGCGTCAGGACGGGCCCGGGGAGACGGTGCCGCGCATGCTGGAGCCGAGTTTCGGCCCGGTCATCACGAGTGCGATGCGGATGGACCGTAAGGCGAACGACGACACCTCCCGGGGTTTCTATATCGAGGATGCCGGTTACCCGGAATTCCTCAACTGGCTCGTCGAGCACAATGCCCTCACGATGTCCAACAGAGTCGCGAGGTTCCTGCTGCGGCGAGGGTGGTCGCAGCTGACCAGAACGGCGAAGAGCCGTGTGGGGCGACAGCTCGGCGAGGCCATGGGCAAAGGGCAGTTCACCGCGACCTCCATGCCGCTGCTCGGCATGGGAAGGGACGTCCCCAACGGCCGGATGTTCCTCCGGGACGGGCATCTGGACCTCGACTGGCAGCTGGCCGCCTCCGATCCGTACTTCGACCGGATGAACGAGACGATGGAGCGCGTTTCCCAGAGTCTGGGCGGGCGCTACGCCTCGAATCCCCTGTGGTGGCTCAACCGCCTCATCACCGTGCATCCCGTGGGTGGCGCCCCGATGGGGCGCAATGAGCGGGAAGGCGTGGTGGACTCCTTCGGGCGCGTGTACGGCTGTCCGGGGCTGTCGATCGCCGACGGCTCGGTGATGCCAGGTCCCGTAGGCCCGAATCCTTCGCTCACCATCGCGGCGCTGGCCGACCGGTCGGCCGACCGCATCATCGAGGATCACCGGCAGAACCCCACGAGGCCCTCATGACAACCGGACAAGGCACCGAGCCCCGCAGCGGAACCCCGCGCAGATCTCTCATCCTCGCCGGCGGCGGGGTGAAGGTGGCCTTCCAGGCCGGGGTCCTCCAGGTCCTGCTCGACGAGGCCGAGTTGGAATTCGACCACGCCGACGGCGCCAGCGGAGGTGTGTTCAACCTCGCGATGTACTGCCAGGGGATGTCCGGGCGCGAGATAGCGGACAACTGGCGCGGTCTCTCTCCGCTGAAAGGCGTCACCCCGAACTGGCGAGAGCTGCCGAAGGGGCCGTACGCCCGTTCCCTTTTCACGCTGGACGGCTATCGGCGTCGCGTCTTTCCGGACTGGGGGCTGGACTGGGAGAGAATCCGGGCCACCGATCGGGAAGCCACCTTCAACCTCTACAACTTCAGCTCCAACGAACTGGAGACCGTGACCGCCGACGCCATGGACGAGGATCGTTTCTGTGCCGGGGTTTCGCTGCCCATGTGGTTCCCTCCGGTCGTCATCGACGGGCAGACCTACATCGACCCGGTCTATCTGACCGACGGAAACGTCGAGGAGGCGATCCGGCGAGGCTGTGACGAACTGTGGATCATCTGGACGGTCAGCCGGCGCCACCGTTGGCGGGACGGCTTCGTGGCCAACTACTTCCACATCATCGAGACGACGGCCAACGGTCAGTTGAAGCACTGGCTGCGTCGGATCGAGGCCAGCAACGCGGCCATCCGCAGCGGCGACCACGGAGAGTTCGGGCGCCTGATCGATGTCAGACTCCTGAGCGCCGAAGTCCCGCTGAACTACCTCATCAACTTCAGCAGGGACCGTTTCGCCCAGGCCGTGGAACTGGGAGTCCACCGTGCTCGCCGCTGGTGCACGGACCAGGGGATTCCCTGGAAGCCCGGCGCCCCACCGTCTCCGGACCACCCCGACGACCCGACCCGCATCCGATTCACCGAACGTATGGTCGGCCGCCTCGCTTTCACGGGTGGAGCAGCCGCCGACATGGCCCTGCACCTGACCGTCGACATCCGCGGAGTGGACCGCTTCCTCGTCGGTCCGGAGCACGAAGCCTCACTGCAGGGAGAGATCGTCTGCCAGGAGCTGGGCGGACGCCTTCCGGTCGAGCGAGGAACCTTCCAGCTGTTCGTGGAAGACCCCGACCCGGAACACCTGCGGATGCGTTACCGCTTGTTCTTCACCGACCGAGCCGGGCACCGGCTGACACTCAGTGGATACAAGGACGTCAGTGAGGACTCCCGGCGGGGAATCTGGAAGGACACGTCCGTCCTCTACACGCGCGTTCTCCGTGGCCATGTCGATGCCGACGAGGAGCCCGAAGCCGAGGTGGTGGCCTCGGGAGCCGTTCACATCCGCCCGACCGACTTCCTGAAGCAACTCACCACCTTCCGGGTCGAAGCGGCGACGCTGCCCGGCAGGGCGACCACGCTGGGGCGCTTCGGGCAGTTCTTCTTCGGCAAGCTGTGGGACGTGTACGGGCAGAACGTCCTGCCCTGGTCACCGGTCTGACCGATGGCCGTGCCCACGGAGAGGAGCCGGCGTGGACGTCCATGAGGTGCGCAAGCACGCGGCGACGCCGCTCCGGTTCACCGAGTTGCGCAAGCACGCGGCGGCGCTCCTGTTCACCCCACAGGAACCGGTGCGCTGGCTGGCGCCGAAGGAACTGATGCGTACCGGGGTCAAGGTCGGGCTGGCCGCCATGTTCGCCGACTACGCGGACAAGCGCGAGATACAGGGCGCGCTCGAGGCCGGTCTCCTGCGGGCACCCTTGGCGAATCCCGGCGCCGAGGAGATCTGGATCGACTTCGTCGCCGACCTCGGCGACGGCTTCGAGTCGACGTACTCGGTGGCATCCGCGCTGGCGGCGGCCCAGCTCGCCGTCCCCGGGCCGACCGACTCGTTGCCCCCTGGCTCGCTGCCCCGTGGCTCGCTGCTCGTCCTCGGCGGGGACCAGGTGTACCCGGTGGCATCGACGACGGCGTACGAGGACCGGATGAAGGGGCCGTACCGCGCCGCGCTCCCGTCGGCACCGGACCAGCCGCTCATGGTCGTGCTGCCGGGCAACCACGACTGGTACGACGGACTCACCGCGTTCCTGCGGATGTTCGCCCAGGGAAGGCCCATCGGCGGCTGGCAGACCCGGCAGACCCGGAGCTACTTCGCCGTGCAACTGCCGCAGCGCTGGTGGCTCGTCGGCCTGGACAGCCAACTCGGCTCCTACGTCGACGATCCGCAGCGGCGCTACTTCGAGACGTACCTCTCGCCGCGACTGCTGCCGGGCGACAGCGTGATCGTCTGCTCCGCCGCGCCCACCTGGGTGAAGAGCCATGAGCAGCCCGACGCCTTCAACTCCCTGCACTGGTTCGACCGGAACATCGTCCGGACCCGGGTCGACCGGGAGACCGGGAAAACCGAGGAAACGGGCGCGTCCATTCGACTGTGGCTGACCGGCGACAAGCACCACTACGCCCGCTACGCGGAACGGCTGCCCGATGACCGGCCCGGATCCGGCGACGCCCTGCCTCCGGACCCCCGGCGGCGCCAGATGGTGACGTGCGGCCTGGGCGGCGCGTTCCTGGCATCCACGCACAGGCTTCCGAATGATCTGGCGCTGCCGCCGGCCACCTCGCGGATGCGGGAGAAGGACGACCCGCCGCAGGCGTTCGCCCTCGCACCCCACACGTACCCCGACGCGGCGGAGTCCCGCTCGCTCGCGCGCGGGATCGCCATGCCCTGGTCGCGGCACTGGCTCCCGCGGCGCAACCCCGGGTTCGCGGTCCTGGCGGGGGCGCTGCAGGTGGTGCTCGTCCTGGTGATGAGTGGCGCGTTCGCGCTGGCCGAGGGCAGACACAATCCCGTCGGCGCCCTACGGAGTGCCGGCACGGACGACCTGCTCGGCCTGCTCTGCACGAGTGTCGCCCTCTTCGTTCTGCCTTTCGTGTTCGGCTGGGGAAGCGGGCTGCTGCGCGGACGGCGGCCCAGGACACCGTCCGGTCCTGTCGTAGGCGTGCTGTTTCAGTTGGCGGTCGCCGTCGCGGCACTGTGCGTCACCGTCGCCGTGGCCCGGTCGGTCCCACCCTCCTGGAACGGGTTCTGGGTCCTGGCGATCCTGCTGGTCGTGGCCGCTGTGATGGGCGCGCTCCTCGGCTCCCAGCTCTTCGCCCTGTGGGTGCTGTGGACGGACCGGGGCCTGGTCGCCGAATGGCAGATGTCCGGGCAGTCCATCGACGACCGCACGGGATTCGTCCGCATGCACATCGCACCGGACGGCACCCTCACGCTCTACCCGCTGGCACTCGACGGCACCTGCCGGGACTGGCTCCTCGAGGAGGTCCCGGACAAGCCGACCGCGTGGGTGCGGCCGGTGCCCGAGCCGCGGCCGACCGTGCGGCTCATCGAAGAGCCCGTCGTGATCGCGCGGACGCGGGTGCCCGGTACGTAGATCACGCCGGGGTGGGTGTCTCCGAGGTGAAGCAGTGGCCGAGCTCGGGGGCGAGGCCCTGGTAGTGCCGGAAGTTGAAGATGAGCGGGCTCCAGAGGGTGGGGTCGATGTGCTGGGTGCCGGGCACCACGATGCGCCGGTCGGCGTGGACGCGCGCGACCGCGCACTCCACGATCAGGAAGGCGCCCTCCGCGTCCGGTGAGCTGCGCCGGACCCGGGCCTCCAGCTGCAGCGGGCACTCGTCGACGCGCGGCGGGCGTACCGTCTCGGACGGTACGGGCGTCAGGCCGGCCGCGGCGAACTTGTCGGGTTCGTAGCGGTAGCCGCGCGCTGCCTTGGCGGCGGGCACGGGGTCGGCTCCGGTGAGCGGGGCGAGCCGCTCCACCGACTCCCAGAGGTCGGGCGAGGGAAGGTTGATCACGAGTTCCGGCCGGGCTGTGAGGTTGGCCGCCGTCCGGCTGTCGCGGCCGAGGCCGAGCACCACGGTCTGCCCGAGCGCCCAGGCGGAGGAGACCGGGGCCAGGTTGGCCGAGCCGTCCTCGTTCTCGCTGGTCAGCAGCGCGACGGGCGTGCCGAAGTAGAGGATGCGCGGCGATATCGCGGTGTGGGAGGGCGTTCGGGTGGTCGCTGTCGTCATGGATCGGAACCCTAGGGTCCGGATCCTTCGTCGCCGGCCGAACTGTCGCCGCGCGAGACTGTACGGGTGACCGGCATCGACAGCACGTACGCAGACGGCCCCGACCTCGCCGAGTTCGCGGGGCTGCTCGCGGACCGTACCCGCGCGGCGATCTGCCTGGCACTGCTTGACGGCCGCGCGTGGACCGCGTCGGAGCTGGCACGCACCGCGGGCGTCGCGCCGTCGACCGCCAGCGCGCATCTCGACCGGCTGGTGGCGGGCGGAATCCTCGCCGAGGAGCGGCAGGGGCGGAACCGGCTGCTGCGCCTGGCGACCGCGGACACCGCCGAGATGATCGAGAATCTGGCAGCCCGGGCTCCCTTCCGGCCGACCCCCGTGCGCTCGCTGACCGACTTCAACCGCCGCCGCGCCCTGGCCCACGCCCGTGTCTGCTACGACCACCTCGCGGGCGCGCTCGCCGTGGCCATCACCGACGCGATGACCGAGCGCGCGCTGCTGACCTGGGACTACGGACCGGCCCTCACCGCGGCAGGCCGTGACTGGCTGCGTGAACTCGGCGTCGCCGACGACCGCCCCGACGCCTCCTGGCGCCCCCATGTCCGTACGTGCCTGGACTGGACGGAACAGCGCCCGCACCTGGCCGGCGCGGTGGGCGCGGCACTCTTCCGGCACGCGCTGGACTCCTCGTGGCTGGCACACGAGGGCACGACCCGGGTGATCACGGTGACCGACGCGGGCCGTGCCGCCTTCCACGACCGATTTGGCCTGAGTACGACGCGGGCCTGATCAACGCCCGCACGCCCGGTCCGGCGTTCGGCGAAGATGGTGGTGTCACCACCCGTCCTCATCACGCGAGGAGCCTTCGCGCACATGCCCCTTTCCGGTGCCGCTCCGAAGCCGCCGACGATCGCCGATGTCGCGCGGGTCGCCGGGGTGTCGCGTACGACGGTCTCGCACGCCCTCAACGGGATCGGCAAGGTCGACCCCCGGACCCGGGAGCGCATCAAGCAGGTTGCCGCCGAGCTCGGTTACCGGCCGAACCTGCGGGCGCAGCGGCTGCGGCGCGGGCAGGCGAAGGCCATCGCGCTCGCCTCGTCCATGCCGTTCGCGGTCGCCGGCGGGCCGTCCCGGCTCGGCTTCTACATGGAGGTGGCGGCCGCGGCCGCCGAGAGCGCCCTCGTGCACGACTACGCGCTGGTGCTCGTACCGCCCGTGCAGTCCGGGTCCGCCCTGTACTCCGTCGACATCGACGGGGCCATCGTCGTGGAGCCCGACGTGGACGACGTGGCCGTGGCCACCTTGCGGGAGCGCGGGCTGCCGTACGTGGCGCTCGGCAGGCCCGTGTCGACGCCGGACGCCGACGTGCCGTACATCGATCTGCGCGGCGGGCTCGTCGCCGAGCTGCTCCTCGCCCACCTCCGGGAGCAGGGGGCCTGTCAGCCTGCCCTGCTGGTCGGCTCCGGTTCACGGCATTCGTCGGTCGACGCGCGCGCCGCCTTCACCCGGGTCGCCGAGGAACACGGCTGGGAGCCGATCGTGGCGACCGCCCCCGAGGCGGGCGGCGAACAGGCCGGGTACGAGCGGTGTGCCGCCCTGCTCGCCGAGCACCCCGGCATCGACGCGGTCTGCGCGCTGGTGGACGCCTTCGCGGTGGGCGCGGTCCGGGCGGTCCGGGACAGCGGGCGCCGCATCCCGGACGACGTCATGGTCGTCACCCGGTACGACGGTCTGCGCGCCCGCACCTGCGAACCGCCGCTGACCGCCGTCGACCTGCACCTGGACCGCGCGGCGGCCCAGGCGGTGGAACTGCTGCTGGGCCGGCTGCGCGGCGCCGGCGACTCCGTCACGACGGCGGTGGCCACGGTGCCCGAGCCACGCGTGATCGTCCGCACGTCGTCACTGCGGGTCTCGGCGGGGGCGTAGGTCGCGCAGGCGGGCGGTGTCCCGGGGGGCCGGGCCGGGCCGGGCCGAGACCAGGCATCCAGGCCGCGGGGTCCGGGCCGAGGCCGTGGCCCCCGCTACGTACCGCTGGGCTGGGGCCCGGCAGCCAGGCGCTCGGCCACGCCGGGAACCCAGGGCAGCCGGGCCCGGCCACGCAGTGCGCCCCGGGCCGTAACCTGCCCCGGCCTCCTCCCTGTCAGAGTCCGAGCATCAGGACCACCCCCGAGACCAGGGCGAAGAGCAGCACGAACAGGCGCATTCGCCGGGCGTCCAGTCGGTGGTGGACCAGGCGGCTGAGCCAGGCGCCCGTGGCGATCGCGGGGAGCAGGACGAGTGCCCACCCGAGGTCCGCCGGGTTTCCCTCGCCCGTCGCGAACAGCAGTAGCAGCGAGGCGACTTCGCCGACGAGGAAGCACGCGGCGACCGTGGACCGCAGCTCGGCGGGCGGCCGGTGCTGGTAGACGAGGGCCAGCGGCGGGCCGCCGACCCCCGTCGCCGTCTCCGTCAGGCCGGTCACCGCACCCGCTCCCACATAGGCCGCCCGACCCGGTGTGAACGCGGGCGCGGCCAGGCTCACGACGGCCGCGAGCACCGTGGCGAGGCCGATGAACAGGCCGATGCTGCGGTCCGGGATCAGCCAGAGCAGCGCCAGACCTCCCGGTGTGGCGGCCAGCCGCGCGGCGGTGATCCAGCCCGCGCCGCGCAGATCGAGCGAGGCCCGTTCGCGCCAGGCGACGTAGACATTGAGCGGGATCATCGACGCCAGGACGAACACCGGGAGCAGGCCCGGATCGAGGATGCCCGCCACAGGAGCGACGATCAGGGCGAAGCCGAGACCGCTGCTGCCCTGGACGAA
Organism: Streptomyces sp. NPDC029169; assembly: GCF_055563935.1. NCBI lineage: Bacteria > Bacillati > Actinomycetota > Actinomycetes > Kitasatosporales > Streptomycetaceae > Streptomyces > Streptomyces sp. NPDC029169. The sequence goes on along the minus strand of NZ_JBVHXA010000009.1, from coordinate 118,004 downwards.
CGCGGCGGCGGTGACCGTGACGGCGAGCACCGCCAGTGTCTCGGTGGTCACCGCGCCGTGCTCCGTTCCCGTGCCGCCGTGGAGGTCGGGTGTACGCGGGTGATGGCGGCGCTTCCCACGGCGGCGCGGGCCAGCTCGGCCGCCCGGCGTACGAGGGCGGGGCCGTCCCAGTCGACGGGCCGGCCGCACCACAGGCGCAGGCGTCCCGCGACGAACACGGCGGTGATCTGGTCGCGGTTGCCGCGCCGTACGAGCTCCCAGGGCAGGTCCCAGGAGAGCGCGAGTTCGGGGGTGGCGACGTCGACGAGGAGGAAGTCGGCGGCCAGGCCCTCGGCGATCGTGCCGGTCCTGGCGCCGAGCCCGAGCGCGTCGGCGCCGCCGCGCGTGGCGTGCTCCAGCCAGGTCCAGCCGGCGCCGCAGGACGAGTCGCCGGTGGCAAGCCCGTACGCGAGCCGCTGCGCGAACTCGGCCGCCTCGGCGAGCCGGAATCCGTCGCCCCGGGTGCCGTCGGTGCCGAGCCCGAAGCGGACGCCGCGTTCGGCCATGGCGGTGGCGGGCGCGACGGCGTTGCCCTTCCACGCGCTGGCGACGGGGTTGTAGCTGACCGCCGTTCCGGTGTCCGCGAGCAGGGTGAGCTCGCGCGGCGTGAGGAGGGTGGCGTGGGCGGCGAGCAGCTGGGGGCCGAGCGCGCCGATGCTGTGCAGGTGCTCCAGGGGGCGCAGTCCGTGACGTACGAGGGAGCGTTCGACGCCGGCGATGTGCTCGTTGACGTGGATCTGGACGACGGCCCCGGACTCGGCGGCGAGGCGGGCGGTGCGCCGGAGGGTCTCCTCGGTCGCCGCCTCCGGGATGGAGACGGCGAGGGAGGGGTGGACCAGCGGATCGCCGTCGTAGCGCGCGAGGTGTTTCTCCGCGCTGGTCAGGACGGTGGGGTTCTCGTTCTCGGCGTCGTTGCACACGAGACCAAGCACGCAGCGGATCCCGGCGTCGCGGGCGGCGGACGCGACGACGTCGACGTCCACGTCGGCGCGGGTTCCGGCGTCGGCGACGGTCGTGAAGCCGCCGCGCAGGGCTTCGTACGCGGCCAACTTGGCTGCCACGTACGCCGATTCCTCGTCCAGCGCACCCTCCAGCGGCACCCACACGCGGCGGAAGATCTCCGACGGCTCCCCGAAGGCGAGCGCGGCACCGAAGCTCTGCGTGAGGTGGTGGTGGGCGTCGACGAAGCCGGGCATCAGGAGGTGTCCCGGCAGGCGTACGGGGTCGAGGTGCGGATGGGTGCGCACCAGCTCCTCGGCGGGGCCCACGGCGCGGAAGGAGCCGTCGGCGACGACGACGGCGTGGCCGGTGGCGGGGCCTTCGGGTAGCAGGACGGCGTCCGGTACGAGGAGGCGGGGGGCGGTGCCACTCAGGTTCGGGTGGTCGTCGGGGGTGGAGCGGTTCATCGGTTGCTTTCCGTACGGGAGTTGGCCGGGCGGGCGTCGGCGAGGCGGGCCGTGATGCCCGGCCTGACGTGGTGGAAGAGGATGTTGAGGACGGCGGCGACGAACGCGCCGACGGCGACGCCGCTTTCGAGGAGGATGCGGACGTTCGGCGGGAAGCCGCCGTACACACCGGGAACGAGGATCGGCAGCAGACCGAGCGCGAGGGCGACCGCACAGATGAACGTGCTCGTGTGCTTGTCGAGGTCGGAGCGGCCGAGCATCTGCACGCCGAGCACGGTGATCACGGCGAAGACGACCATCGCCGTGCCGCCGACGACCGCGGACGGGATGACACTGATCGCGCGGGTCACCGGTGCCAGGAACCCGATGACGACGAGGACGACTCCGGCGGCCGCGGTCACGAACCGGCTGCGTACGCCCGTGACGCGGACGATCCCGATGTTCTCGCCGCTGGTGACCATGAGCGGCAGTCCGAAGAACCCGCCGAAGAGCGAGGTGAGCGCGTCGCCGCGGACGGTCTTCGGGACGTCGGAGCGCTTGTCGATCTCCTTGCCGACGGCCTCGGCGTTGATGACGGTCTGGCCGGTGGCCTCCGCCATGGAGGCGAGGCTGTAGAGCATCAGCGGGAGGGCGGCGACCAGGTTGAACTGGGGTGAGCCGAACGGCATGAGCTGCGGCACGGTGAACAGACCGCCGTCAGTGGCCCGGCCGAGGTCGACGCTGCCGAGGAACGCGGCGAGGGCGGTGCCGGCGAGGAGTCCGAGCATGACGGCGAGCTGGCGCAGGATGCCGGTGAAGAGAAGGTAGAAGGCGACGGTGAAGCCGATGGTGGCCAGACCGAGGCCGAGGTTGACGGGGTCGGCGAAGCCGGGCTGTCCCGGGCGTCCGGTGACGAGGACGGCGCCGACCTTCACCAGGTTGACGCCGACGATGACGATCATCGTGCCGATGACGAGGGCCGGGAAGAAGGCCAGCAGCCGCGAGAAGAGGGGCAGTACGACGAAGTAGAAGGCGGCCGTGAGGAGCACCGCGCCGGTCGCCGTGCGCAGTCCGTGCTGTTCCGCGATGGCGAGGAAGAGGATGAGCGGCGCGCCGCCCGGCAGCATCACGAACGGCAGCCGGGGCCCGAACTTCCACGGGCCGAGCGACTGGATCAGGGATCCGACGCCGGAGAGCACGAAGGCCGCGGAGAGCAGGTTGACGGTCAGTCCGGGGTCGAGGCGGAGCGTCGCGCTCATCAGGAAGATCGCGGAGATGGGTGTGGCGGCCATGACGAGGACGTGCTGGATCCCGAAGAGCAGGATCCGACCGAGGGGGCGGGATTCGTCCACGGGGTGGGGCGTCGCGGGTGCGGATTCGGGGGCGGGTGCTGCTTGTTCCGTACCGGGCAGGGTCTGACGGGAACTGGACACGTTCGGGCTCCGTTCGGCGTTGCTTGCTGCACGCGGCCCTGGGACGGAGAGCCGAAGCGAGGGTGGCCAAATCGATTTGGCCGCCAGTATCGAAGGGCGGTCGCCGAGCGTCAAGGGGTGTGCGTTTCCGCCACTCGACCTGGCCACTGGCATTCATGGCACTGAGTGTGTTTTGCTGAGGGTACTCAGTGCCACAAGCCTTAGGGGAGCTCACCATCATGGGCAAGGACTTCGACCTGTATCGCCTGTCCGAGGAGCACGAGATGCTCCGGGAGACGGTCCGTGCGCTGGCGGAGGCGAAGATCACGCCGTTCGCGGCGGCCGTCGACGAGGAGGCCCGGTTCCCGCAGGAGGCGCTGGACGCGCTGGTCGCGGCGGACCTGCACGCGGTGCACGTGCCGGAGTCCTACGGCGGCGCGGGCGCGGACGCGCTTGCAACCGTGATCGTGATCGAGGAGGTCGCCCGGGCGTGCGGCAGTTCCTCCCTGATCCCGGCGGTGAACAAGCTCGGCTCGCTGCCGGTGATCCTGTCCGGCTCTGAGGAGCTGAAGCAGAAGTACCTCGGTCCGCTGGCCAAGGGCGATGCGATGTTCTCGTACTGCCTGTCCGAGCCCGACGCCGGCTCGGACGCGGCGGGGATGAAGACCCGTGCGGTCCGCGACGGCGACTTCTGGGTGCTCAACGGTGTGAAGCGGTGGATCACCAACGCCGGGGTGTCGGAGTTCTACACGGTGATGGCCGTCACCGACCCCGACAAGCGCTCCAAGGGCATCTCCGCGTTCGTCGTGGAGAAGGGCGACGAGGGCGTCTCCTTCGGCGCGCCGGAGAAGAAGCTGGGCATCAAGGGCTCCCCGACCCGCGAGGTCTACCTCGACAACGTCCGCATCCCCGCCGACCGGATGATCGGCGCGGAGGGCACCGGCTTCGCCACCGCGATGAAGACCCTGGACCACACCCGGATCACCATCGCCGCCCAGGCCCTCGGCATCGCCCAGGGCGCCCTGGACTACGCCAAGGGCTACGTGAAGGAGCGCAAGCAGTTCGGCAAGCCGATCGCCGACTTCCAGGGCGTGCAGTTCATGCTCGCCGACATGGCCATGAAGCTCGAGGCCGCCCGCCAGCTCACCTACGCCGCCGCCGCCAAGTCCGAGCGCGTCGACAGCGACCTGACCTTCTTCGGCGCCGCGGCCAAGTGCTTCGCCTCCGACGTCGCCATGGAGGTCACCACCGACGCCGTCCAGCTCCTCGGCGGCTACGGCTACACCCGCGACTACCCCGTCGAGCGCATGATGCGCGACGCCAAGATCACCCAGATCTACGAAGGCACCAACCAGGTCCAGCGCATCGTCATGGCCCGCAACCTCCCGTAATCGTCTGTCACTTGAAAGGAGCCAGGCCGTGACCCTGAGGATCGCTGTCTGTGTGAAGTACGTACCCGACGCCACCGGCGACCGCGGTTTCGCCGACGATCTGACGGTCGACCGTGACGAGGTCGACGGTCTCCTCTCGGAGCTCGACGAGTACGCCGTCGAGCAGGCGCTGCGGATTTCCGAGGAGTCCGACGACGCCGAGGTCACCGTCGTCACCGTCGGCCCGGACGACGCCAAGGACGCGCTGCGCAAGGCGCTGTCGATGGGTGCCGACAAGGCCGTCCACGTCAACGACGAGGACATCCACGGCACCGACGTGATCGGCACCTCCGCGATCCTCGCCAAGGCCCTGGAGAAGACCGGTTTCGACCTGGTCATCTGCGGCATGGCGTCGACCGACGGCACGATGGCCGTGCTGCCGGCGCTCCTCGCCGAGCGGCTCTCCCTCCCCCAGGTCACCCTGCTCTCCGAGGTCTCGGTAGAGGGCGGACTTGTCAAGGGCCGCCGGGACGGCGACGCCGCCACCGAGCTCCTCGAGGCCCCGCTGCCCGCCGTCGTCTCGGTCACCGACCAGTCCGGCGAGGCCCGTTACCCCTCCTTCAAGGGGATCATGGCCGCCAAGAAGAAGCCGGTCGAGGAGCTCGACCTGGACGACCTCGGCATCGACGCCGACGAGGTCGGTCTCGCCGGGTCCTGGACCCTGGTCGAGTCGGCCGCCGCGCGCCCGGCGCGTACCGCGGGCACGATCGTCACCGACGAGGGCGACGGCGGCAAGCAGCTCGCCGCGTTCCTGTCCGCCCAGAAGTTCATCTGACCCACCGTCACTATCGTTCAGGAGCAAGGAATCATGGCTGAGATCCTGGTTCTCGTGGACCACGCCGACGGTGCGGTCCGCAAGCCGGCGCTCGAACTGCTCACCCTGGCCCGCCGGATCGGCGAGCCGACGGCCGTCGTGCTCGGCGCCGGCGAGGCCGCGGCGTCGATCGCCGCCACCGCCGGGGAGTACGGCGCGGCCACCGTGTACGTCGCGGACGGCGCCGAGTTCACCGAGCAGCTCGTCGTGCCGAAGGTCGACGCGCTGACCCAGATCGCGAAGGACAAGGGCGTCGCGGCCGTTCTCGTGACGTCGTCGGGCGAGGGCAAGGAGGTCGCCGCGCGCGTCGCGCTGCGCCTCGGCTCCGGTCTGATCACCGACGCCGTGGAGCTGGAGGCCGGCGACGAGGGCCCGGTCGCGACCCAGTCCGTCTTCGCCGCCTCGTACCAGGTGAAGTCGCGGGTCTCGCACGGTGTGCCGGTCATCACCGTCAAGCCCAACTCCGCCGCCCCGGAGGCCTCCCCGGCCGCCGGTACGGTCGAGAACGTCACCGTCGCCTTCACCGGCAACGCCGCCACGGTCGTCTCGCGCACCCCGCGCGTCTCCACCGGCCGCCCCGAGCTGACCGAGTCCGCGATCGTGGTCTCCGGCGGCCGCGGTGTCGGCGCGGCCGAGGGCTTCGCGGTCGTCGAGAAGCTCGCGGACTCGCTCGGCGCGGCGGTCGGCGCCTCGCGCGCCGCGGTCGACGCCGGCTGGTACCCGCACTCCAACCAGGTCGGCCAGACCGGCAAGCAGGTCTCGCCGCAGCTGTACATCGCGGCGGGCATCTCCGGCGCGATCCAGCACCGGGCGGGCATGCAGACGTCGAAGACGATCGTGGCCGTCAACAAGGACGCCGAGGCCCCGATCTTCGACCTGGTGGACTACGGCGTGGTCGGCGACCTCTTCGAGGTGCTGCCGCAGCTGACGGACGAGATCGGCGCGCGGTAGGTTTCGCGCCCCGAAAGCAAACCGGCCCGGTGGCACTCTGTGCCACCGGGCCGGTTTCGTCGCGTGCGGCTCAGATCCAGCCGTCGAGCGGGACCTCTTCGCAGAGCCGGACGACCGGCTGGTGCCCGGAGACCGCGCCGTGGGAGGAGATCCTGACGCGTACGCCGGGGCGCACCGCGTGCGGCGGTCCGTCGACCCGGCACCGGACGACGAAGCCCTCGGCCATGTGCACCGGCCACAGATCGTTGTCGGCCGCAGCGACCCCACGGCGGACGGAGATCACGCCCTCGCCCTCGCTGCGTTCGGGCGCGAGGTCGGTCGACCCGCAGGTCGGACAGAGCAGGCGCTGGAAGGCCGTGGTGTGGCACCAGCGGCAGACCTGGTAGTAGAGCTCGGCGTCCGCGGCCGATTCCTCGGTCCGGACGGCGGTGCTCCCGTTCCTCAGTCCCATGGACCCGGTATGGAACACGATGCGTTCTCCTTGCACTCGGCGGCTCGACCGTGCATGGAGAACAAGATATGGCACTGAGTGCCATGAAATAAAGACCTCAGTTCCCTCAATCGAAGATACTGAGATCCCTCAGTGATCCCTCAGCCTTCGCCGAGGCTCGACTCCACCTCGCGTACCACCCGCCACATCGGGGTGGACCGCTTGGTGATCACCACGACCACGTCCTCCTCGGCGGCCTCTTCTCCGCGGACGCCGTCCTCACCCCACGTGTCCCGGACGAACTCCAGGGCCCGGTCCACCTCGGCCAGCGGATCGCCCTCGCCGCCCGAGCGCAGCCAGTGGCGCAGCGCGTGGTTGTGCGCGGCGACCACGGAGGCGGCGACCACGTTGGCCCGCAGGGTGCCGTCGCGCCGGTCGGCGTAGCGGGTCCGCAGGTAGTCGCCGAGCGTCTTCTCGTACCGCCAGACGACCGAGAGTTCGTACGTCCGCAGGCCCGTCACCTCGCGGGTGAGGCGGTAGCGCTGGACGGAGAAGGTGGGGTTCTCGGCGTACATCCGCATGACCAGGCGGGTGGCGTCGCAGACCCGGACCAGCGGGTCGTCGGTGTCGGCGCTCGCGGCGAGGAACTCGGTCATGTCGGCGAGGCTCTGCTCGTGGTCGGGGAAGACCACGTCCTCCTTCGACGGGAAGTACCGGAAGAAGGAGCGCCGGCCGACCCCGGCGAGGGTGACGATGTCGTCGACGGTGGTCTGCTCGTACCCGCGCTCCAGGAAGAGCTGGAAGGCCGCGGCGATGAGGGAGTCCCGCATCGCGGGCTTCACGGAGTTCGTCGACGCTGTTCCCATGGCCCGAACCTAACATCCGGCGGGCGGGAACGCGGCACTTGGTGCCATCCTGGACCGGCACCAAGTGCTCTCCGACGTGACGTTACGCGGCTCAGCGGGCCGCCATCCTCAGGGCGCCGTCCATCCGGATCGTCTCCCCGTTGAGGTAGTCGTGCTCGGCGACCATCGTGACGAGCCGGGCGTACTCGTCGGGGCGGGCCAGGCGCTGCGGGAAGGTGACGCTCGCGGCGAGCCCCTCGCGGACCTCCTCGCTGAATCCGGCCATCATCGGGGTGTCGACGATGCCGGGCGCGATGGTGACGACCCGGATGCCGAACTGGGCGAGGTCGCGGGCGGCCGTGACGGTCATGCCGGCGACGCCCGCCTTGGAGGCGGCGTACGCGATCTGCCCCACCTGGCCCTCGAAGGCGGCGATCGACGCGGTGTTGACCACGAGACCGCGCTGGCCGCTCTCGTCCGGCTCCTGACGGGCGATGACCTCGGCGGCCAGCCGCATCACGTTGAACGTTCCCAGCAGGTTGACGTTCAGGACGGTACGGAACAGGTCGAGGTCGTGCGGGCCCTTGCGGCCCAGGACGCGGGCGGAGGGGGCGATGCCCGCGCAGTTGACGGCGAGCCGCAGCTCCGCGCCGTCGGCCTCGATCCTGGCGAGCGCCTCGCGGACCGGCGCCTCCTCGGTGACGTCGGCCGCGAACAGGATGACCCCCTCGGGCAGCGGCCCGGCCGCGGCGACGGCCTTGTCCAGGTCCAGGCCGTAGACGGTGGCGCCCCGGGCGGCGAGAGCGGCGGCGGTGGCGGCGCCGAGACCGGATGCGGCGCCGGTGACGAGCGCGGCGGAGCCGGCGATGTCCATGGAACTCCTCGAAACGTCAGCGGGAACAGTCAGCTGGAACAGTCGGCAGAAGGGAGGGTGTCAGCGGGCCAGGCCACGGCTGATGACGAGCCGCTGGATCTGGTTCGTGCCCTCGAAGATCTGCATGATCTTGGCCTCGCGCATGTAGCGCTCGACCGGGAAGTCGCGGGTGTAGCCGTACCCGCCGAGGACCTGGACGGCGTCCGTGGTCACCTTCATGGCCGCGTCCGTGGCGGTCAGCTTGGCCACGCTGGCCTGGCGGCTGAAGGGACGGCCGAGATCGCGGCGGCGGGCCGCGTCGAGGTAAGTGGCGCGGGCGGAGTCGACGGCGGCGGCCATGTCGGCGAGCAGGAAGCCGAGGCCCTGGTGGTCGACGATCTTCCGGCCGAAGGTGGTGCGTTCGTTGGCGTAGTCGACGGCGGCGTCGAGCGCGGCCTGGGCGAGGCCGGTGGCGCAGGCGGCGATGCCGAGGCGGCCGGAGTCGAGCGCGCTGAACGCGATCTGGAGGCCCTGGCCCTCGTCGCCGATGAGCCGGTCGGCGTCGATGAGCGCGCCGTCCCAGTGGGCGGAGGTGGTGGGGACGGCCTGGAGGCCCATCTTCCGCTCGGGCAGGCCGAAGGTGAGGCCCTCGGTCCGGCCAGGGGCGAGGAAGCAGGAGATGCCGTGGCTGCCGGGGGCGGTGCGGGCGAAGAGGGTGTAGAAGCCGGCCTTGCCGCCGTGGGTGATCCAGGCCTTGTTGCCGGTGATCCGGTACGCGGCACCGTTCGGGCCGTCGTCGGTGCGCTCGGCCTTGCAGGACAGGGCGGCGGCGTCGGAGCCCGCCTGGGGCTCGGAGAGGCTGTAGCCACCGATGGTCTCGCCGGCGAGCATCGCCGGGAGCCAGCGCTCCTTCTGCTCCTGGGTGCCGAAGGTGTGCAGGGGGTGACAGGCGAGCGTGTGGACGCTGGTCGCGACGGCGACGGCCGCCCAGCGCGCCGCCAGCTCCTCCAGGACCTGGAGGTACACCTCGTACGGCTGGCCTCCGCCGCCGAACTCCTCGGGGTAGGCGAGGCCGAGCAGTCCGGCCCGGCCGAGGGTGGTGAACAGACCTTCGGGGTACTTCTCGGCGGCCTCGTGCTCGTCCACGCGGGAAGAGAGCTCCTTGTCGGCGATCTCCCGCGTGAGGGCGATGAGGTCCGCTGCCTCGGGGGTGGGAAGCAGGCGGTCGACATCCATGGCGACTCCAGTGACGCTCAGCACCGGTTGAAACGGTACTGCGGGTGGTACGGCAGTACCGTTGAGCGTAGCGCAGAAGAGTTCCGCCGTAACCCCCCGAACGGGTCGACCTGCATACTGTTCAAGTGATCGACACTCCCGCCGCCGGCGCTCCCAAGCTGACGGGCCGCGGCGCGGCCCGCCGGTCCGCCCTGTTCGAGGAGCTGGTGGCCCTCCTGGTCGGCGAGGGCTTCGCCCAGCTGACCCTGGACGATCTCGCGGCCCGGCTGCGCTGCTCCAAGCGCACGCTCTACGGCCTGGCGGACAGCAAGGAGCAGCTCGTCCGGGCGGCCGTGGTCCACTTCTTCCGGCGCGCGACCACGCGCGTCGAGGCGGTACTCGCGGCGGAGCAGGAGCCGGCGGAGCGACTGGCCGCCTATCTGCGGGCCGTCGCGGCGGAACTGGCCCCGGTCTCCCCGCAGTTCTTCGACGACGTCGCCGCCTTCGAACCGGCCGCCGAGGTCTACGAGCGCAACACCCGCGCGGCGGCCGGGCGGGTGCAGCAGCTGATCGAGGAGGGCGTGCGCGCGGGCGCCTTCCGCGAGGTGCACGTGACCTTCGCGGCCGACGTCATCGCCTCGGTCATGGTCCGCATCCAGCAGCGGCAGGTCGCCGCGGCGACGGGGCTCGCGGACGCGGAGGCGTACGAGCAGCTGGCCGAGCTGCTCCTGAACGGCCTGCGCAAGAGCTGAACCGGCGCGCTCGGGCACATGGCCGATACCGGCCGTCGCCCCGTCACTCTGCGCAGATGATCCACTACTGTGTGCGGCGCATCGATTCGCCACGACACAGGGAGAACCCGCGTGGAGCGCAGCCGTACCGACCTGAGGATCCGTGCCGTACTCGCCGCGATGGGCGTCACCGCCGCGCTCGCGACCGCCCCCGCCGCGCAGGCGGCGCCGGTGGAGGCGCCGCCCGCACCGTGCACCGGCGAGTTCGAGGGCGACAAGCGGCTCGGCCCGAAGTACCTGCCGAAGAAGAAGCAGGCCCCGGTGGGCCCGCTGCTCCGTCACTACCACCGCACCGGCAAGCTGTCCTCGGCGGACTTCCTGAAGAAGTACTGGGAGGGCCCGGCCGACACCGGCAGCTGGAAGTACCCGCCGAACGACGGCTTCGCCGAGGTCAACGGCGAGATCGACAAGGCGCCCGACACCCTGGAGGAGGGCGAGCGCCTGGACCGCTTCGGCTCGGAGTACGGCTCCTACCTCGCCCCGGCCGGCGACCTGTACGCCAAGCGCGCGCTGCCCCCGCAGAACCTGAACACCCGCGACGCGGCCTTCCCCTGCGACTACCACCTCTACGAGGTGACCAAGGAGTTCACCGTCTGGGAGGGCGGGATCGCCCCCTGGTTCGAGCAGCCGGGCGGCGGCCGCCAGATCAAGCTCGACCCGGCGTTCCTGAACCCGGGCGACGGGCAGCGCCTGAACGTGAAGTGGCTGCTGGACAACGGCTACCTCAAGCCCGTCACCACGTGAACCGTTCCGAACTGGCCCGGGCACTCCGCGCGGCCGGGGTGCCCGAGGGCCACTACTGGATCGAGGGCGTCCACGAACCGGCGCCCACCCCGCCGGACTTCGTCTATCTGCGGACGGCACCCGGCGGGCAGGGGTGGGAGACGGGGATCTACGAGCGCGGTGCGTACGAGCCGGTCGCCACGCACGCCGAAGAGGCGGAGGCCTGCGCCCACTTCCGGGCGCTGATCGGGGACCCGGTCTAGGACTCGTCGCCGGTCGGGCCGGGCAGGATCGGCGGGTCGGCGAGCCGTACGAGTTCCAGCGCCTGGGCCGGGAACCAGTCGCCGGCCTGCGGGTCGACCGTCCCGCGCTCGGGGTCCTCGGGGCCGGCCGTACCGCGCAGACAGCGGCCGTCGGACTCCCCCGGGACCTTGATCCACAGCCGGGCGTCGTGGAGCGGGTCGCCGGTCGCGGCCGTGGGCCGGGGGCCGAGGCCGCGGCCGGGCGGGTTGCACCACTCCTGCGGGTCGGGGTGGGCGCCGGGCTTCGGGGTCCAGGGGCCGCGGCCGGCGCGGCTGGTGTCCGTGACGAAGTGGGCGCGGTCGGCGGTGGCTGCGGCGTGGGTGGTCAGCCACGCGTCGGCGTCGGCGCGGCTCCAGGTCCGGTCGGGGCAGTCGGCGGGGTCGCCGGCCCGGGCGGCGTGGGCGAGGCAGCCGGAGACGAGGGTGCCGTACCAGGCGCTGTCGGCGTCGGAGTAGTAGTTCGAGACGTTGACGGCGAAGCCGGTCGCGCGGTCGACACCGGCCTTCACCAGGCGAGGGACAAGGGTGCCCGCGGAGTGCCAGCCCGGGTTCCCCGCGTCGATGTAGACAGCGGTACCGGCGAGTGGTTCGAGGGTGTCGACGGCGTGCCGGATCGCGGCGTAGCGGGAAGCTGTACGTGTCCCCTCGGGGTCGTCCTGACCACATTCGGAGGGCAGGAGGGCGATCCCGTCCGGCTCAAGGACGACGAGCGCCCGGCGACTGCCGATCCCCCGGGCGACGGCGTCGGCCCAGGCGGTGTAGGCGGCTTCGGTGGCGGCCCCGCCGGCGGAGTACTGGGAACAGTCCCGCCCCGGCACGTTGTAGAGCACGAGGACCGGCACGGTCCCCTCGCGGGCGGCCGCCTCCGTGACCTCGCGCGCATCGCGTTCGGCCTCCTCGGAGGTCCCCTCCAACCAGACGGCGTGCGGGGTACGGACCATGGCGAGCAGCCCGGCCGCGGCGCTCTCCTCGCCGCGCGCCACGAGCTCGCGCTGTTGGGCGAGCGCGTCCGGGTTGGCGGCGGGGGTGTGGAAGCGGACGGGCGCGGGCGGGGCGCCGCCGGCCGTCGTCGGCAGCAGGGCGGCGGCCGGCAGAGCGAGGGCGAGGGAGGCGAGTACCAGGATCCGCGCGGAGGGCACGGCGGTGGAGCGGTGGCGCATGGAAGACGTCCTCTCGGCACGTCCCGGGCGACGGGAGCGCTCCCGCGAGCGTCGCTCCCCCGCTCCGTACGCGTCAATGAGCCGAATGGCTGGTGCCCGCCCGCTCGTTACGCGACGGAACCTATCCGTCCGTCGGGCGCGCGCGGTCCGTCGTGGTGGATCGGGGTGTGCGCGCCGGTGAGGGAGACGCCGCTGCCGCCGCGGCGGTTGGCGACGATCTCGGCGGCGATGGAGAGGGCGGTCTCCTCCGGGGTACGGGCGCCGAGGTCGAGGCCTATCGGCGAGCGCAGGCGGGCGAGTTCGAGTTCGGTGACGCCGACCTCGCGCAGGCGCTTGTTGCGGTCCTCGTGGGTACGGCGGGAGCCCATCGCGCCGACGTAGGCGACGGGCAGTCTCAGGGCCGCCTCGAGGAGCGGGACGTCGAACTTGGCGTCGTGGGTGAGGACGCACAGCACGGTCCTGGAGTCCACCTCGGTGGTCTCCAGGTAGCGGTGGGGCCAGTCGACGACGATCTCGTCGGCCTCGGGGAAGCGGGCCGCGGTCGCGAAGACGGGACGGGCGTCGCAGACGGTGACGTGGTAGCCGAGGAACTTGCCGACCCTCACGAGGGCGGACGCGAAGTCGATGGCGCCGAAGACGATCATGCGCGGGGCGGGCACGGAGGACTCGACGAGGAGGGTGAGCGGCTGTCCGCAGCGGCTGCCGTCCTCGCCGATCTCGACGGTGCCGGTGCGGCCCGCGTCCAGCATGGCCTGGGCCTCGCCGGCCGCGGTGCGGTCCAGCTCGGGATGGCCGCCGAGGCCACCCTCGTACGAACCGTCGGGGCGGACGAGCAGCGCCCGCCCCATCAGGTCCTCGGGTCCTTCGGTGATCCGTGCCAGGGCCGCCGGCTCCCTGACGGCCGCCGCCGCCAGGGCGGCGGGGAAGACCCCGCCGCGTACCGGCGTGACGAGGATGTCGATGACTCCGCCGCAGGTCAGACCTACCGCGAAGGCGTCCTCGTCGCTGTATCCGAAGCGCTCGACGACGGTCTTGCCGTCCTCGAGGGCCTGTTGGCACAGCTCGTAGACCGCACCCTCCACACACCCACCGGAGACCGATCCGATCGCCGTGCCGCCGCTGTCGACGGCGAGCGCGGCGCCCGGCTGCCGGGGCGCGCTCCCGCCGACCGCCACGACCGTGGCGACGGCGAAGTCGCGTCCCTGCTCGACCCACCGGTGCAGCTCTTCGGCGATGTCCAGCATCTCGAACTCCTCGATATGTGTGTGGAGGGCGACGGTAAGGCGTCAGCCAACGCCGAGCCAGCTCTCGATCGGGTGGATGGCGAAGTACACGATGAAGATCGCGCACAGGCCCCACATGAAGGCGCCCACTTCGCGGGCCTTGCCCTGCGCCACCTTGATGACGGCGTAGGAGATGACACCGGCCGCGACACCCGTGGTGATGGTGTACGTGAACGGCATCAGGACCACGGTGAGGAACACCGGGATCGCCACGGAGCGGTCGCTCCAGTCGACGTGCTTGGCGTTCTGCATCATCATCGCGCCGATGACGACCAGGGCCGCGGAGGCGACCTCGGCGGGCACGATCGCGGTGAGCGGGGTGAAGAAGAGGCAGGCCGCGAAGAACGCGCCGGTGACGACGGAGGAGAGACCCGTACGGGCACCCTCGCCGACGCCGGTCGCCGACTCGACGAAGACGGTCTGGCCGGAGCCGCCGCTCGCACCACCGAGGACGCCGCCGGCGCCGTCGATGAACAGGGCCTTGGACAGGCCCGGCATGCGGCCCTTGTCGTCCGCGAGGTTGGCCTCGGAGCCGACACCGATGATCGTGGCCATGGCGTCGAAGAAGCCTGCGAGCACCAGGGTGAAGACGATCATGGTGACCGTGATGTAGCCGACGTCGCCCCATCCGCTGAAGGACACGTTGCCGATGAGCGAGAAGTCCGGTGTGGAGACGGCGCTGCCGTTGAGCTCCGGCGCGCCGGAGAACCAGGAGCCCGCGCCCTTGGCCGGGATGTCGGCGACGGCGTTGACGATCATGGCGATGACGGTGCCGGCGACGATACCGATCAGGATGGCGCCGGGGATGTTGCGGGCCTGCAGCGCGAAGATCAGCAGCAGGGTCACCGCGAAGATGAGGACGGGCCAGCCCTGGAGCTCACCGAGCGGACCGAGGGTGACCGGGCCACCGCCCGGGGACGGGTTCTCGTGGACGAAGCCGGCCTTGACGAAGCCGATGATCGCGATGAAGAGGCCGATGCCGATCGTGATCGCGTGCTTGATCGCCAGGGGGATGGCGTTCATGATCATCTCACGGAGGCCGGTGACCACCAGGAGGCAGATCACCGCACCGTAGGCCACACACATGGCCATCGCCTGCGGCCAGGTCATGACGGAGATGACCTGTGACGAAAGCACACCGGAGACGCTGAGCCCCGCTGCGAGGGCGAGAGGGACCTTGCCCCAGAAGCCCATCAGCAGGGTGGTCACCGCGGCGGCCAGGGCGGTCGCCGTGATGAGGGCGGGCTGGCTGAGGACGTTTCCGTCCACATCCTTGCCGCCGAGGATCAAGGGGTTGAGCAGGAGAATGTACGCCATCGCCATGAAGGTGGTGACGCCGCCGCGGATCTCCGTCGCGACGGTGGATCCTCTCTCCGAGATGTGAAAGTACCGGTCGAGCCAAGAGCGGCCGGCGGGGACGTTCGAGCCGGAGCCCGCGTCCTCCGAGGCGGTCTTGGGCTCCACTGACGACTGGGTCATGGGGCCTACTCCCAAGGTTCAAAGGGGCACCCGCATAAGACTTTCCGAAGGTCAGACAAGCTGCGGGATTTGGGATACTGCGTGGGCTGCACGACCCGGGGGACGGCCCGAGACGAACTTGGTTGAATCAGGTCAATCTGGTGTTACTCGGTACTGCTGGATGGTGCTGGTGGTGCTGGTGGTGCTCGGTACTACTGGGTGGTGCTGGTGTTACTCCGGGCGGTACGGGCGGGCTGGGAAGTGTGACGTTCCCGGGGCCTGGGAGGCACGCACCGCCCGGAGAGTCCTACAGGGTGCCGGTGAGCGCCTCGGGGCGGACCGGCGTCTTGTTGAGCTCCAGACCCGTCGCGTTCCGGATCGCCGCGAGGACGGCCGGGGTCGACGACAGGGTCGGGGCCTCGCCGATGCCCCGCACGCCGTACGGCGCGTTGGGGTCGGCCAGCTCGAGGTAGTCGACCGGGATGGTCGGCGTGTCGAGGATGGTGGGGATCAGGTAGTCCGTGAAGGAGGGGTTGCGCACCTTCGCGGTCTTCGGGTCGACGATGATCTCCTCCATCACCGCGACGCCCAGGCCCTGGGTGGTGCCACCCTGGATCTGGCCGACGACGGAGAGCGGGTTGACCGCCTTGCCGACGTCCTGGGCGCAGGCCAGCTCGATGACCTTGACCAGGCCCAGCTCTGTGTCGACCTCCACCACCGCGCGGTGCGCGGCGAAGGCGTACTGGACGTGGCCGTTGCCCTGGCCGGTCCGCAGGTCGAAGGCCTCGGTGGGGCGGTGCCGCCACTCCTCCTCGATCTCCACGACCTCGTCCTCGAGGACGTCCACGATGGAGGCGAGGGTCTCGCCGCCGTCGGTGACGACCTTGCCGCCCTCCAGCAGGAGTTCGGCGGTGGCCCACGCCGGGTGGTACGAGCCGAACTTGCGCCGGCCGATCTCCAGGACCTTCTCGCGGACGAGTTCGCAGGAGTTCTTGATGGCGCCGCCGGTCATGTACGTCTGGCGGCCCGCGGAGGTCGAACCGGCCGAACCCACCTGGGTGTCGGCGGGCTGGATGGTGACCTGCTGCACGCCGAGCTCGGTACGGGCGATCTGCGCGTGGATCGTGACACCGCCCTGGCCGACCTCCGCCGCGGCGGTGTGGACCGTGGCGACGGCCTCGCCGTTGATGACCTCCATGCGGATCCTGGCGGTCGAGTAGTCGTCGAAGCCCTCGGAGAAGCCGACGTTCTTGATGCCGACCGCGTAGCCGACACCCCGGACGACGCTCTCGCCGTGCGTGGTGTTGGACAGGCCGCCGGGCAGGGCGCGGACGTCCGCGCCCTCGCCCGCGGTCTCCCACTGGCGCTCGGGCGGCATCGGACGGGCCTTGACGCGGCGCAGCAGCTCGGCGACCGGGGCGGGCGAGTCGACCGGCTGCCCGGTCGGCATGATCGTGCCCTGCTCCATGGCGTTGAGCTGGCGGAACTCCACCGGGTCCATGCCCAGCTTCGCGGCGAGCTTGTCCATCTGGGCCTCGTACGCGAAGCAGGCCTGGACCGCGCCGAAGCCGCGCATGGCGCCGCAGGGCGGGTTGTTGGTGTAGAGGCCGATCGCCTCGATCTCGACGTCGTCGATGACGTACGGGCCGACCGAGAGGGACGAGGCGTTGCCGACGACCGAGGCCGTGGACGAGGCGTAGGCGCCGCCGTCGAGCACGATCTTGCACTTCATGTGCGTGATCTTGCCGTCCTTGGTGGCCCCGTGCTCGTAGTAGAGCTTCGCCGGGTGCCGGTGGACGTGCCCGAAGAAGGACTCGTACCGGTTGTAGACCATCTTCACCGGCTTGCCCGTGCGCAGCGCGAGCACGGAGGCGAGGATCTGCATCGAGATGTCCTCGCGGCCGCCGAACGCGCCGCCGACGCCGGCCATCGTCATGCGGACCTTCTCCTCGGGCAGGCCGAGGCAGGGCGCGATCTGCTTGAGGTCGGAGTGCAGCCACTGGGTGGCGACGTACAGGTCGACGCCGCCGTCCTCGGCCGGCACCGCGAGGCCGGACTCCGGGCCGAGGAAGGCCTGGTCCTGCATGCCGAAGGTGTACTCGCCCTTGACGATGACGTCGGCACGCTTGGCGGCCTCGTCGGCGTTGCCGCGGATGATCGGCTGGCGGTGCACGATGTTCGGGTGCGGCACGTGACCGGAGTGGTGGTCGTCGCGGTTCTCGTGGACGAGTACGGCGTCGGGAGCGAGCGCCGAGGCCTCATCGGTGATGAGGGGCAGCTCCTTGTACTCGACCTTGATCTTCGCGGCGGCGCGGCGCGCGGTCTCCGGGTGGTCGGCGGCCACGAGGGCGACCGGCTCACCGTGGTGACGGACCTTGCCGTAGGCGAGAACCGGGGTGTCCTGGAACTCCATGCCGTAGTTCTTCGCGGCCGGCAGGTCCTCGTGCGTCAGGACGGCGTAGACGCCCGACACGGTCAGGGCCTCGGAGGTGTCGATGGACACGATCTCGGCGTGCGCGACCGGGGAGCGGAGGATCTGGCCCCAGAGCATCTCCTCGTGCCACATGTCCGAGGAGTAGGCGAACTCGCCGGTGACCTTCAGGGTGCCGTCCGGGCGCAGCGTGGACTCGCCGATGCCGCCCTTGGTGTGCTTCTGGGTGACGTCCGTGGGCGAACCCGCCGGTACGGTGCGTGTGTTCTGAGCCATCGTCAGACCGCCTCTCCCTGGCGCTCCTGGCGCGTGGCCGCGAGGCGGACCGCGTCGAGGATCTTCTCGTAACCGGTGCAGCGGCAGAGGTTGCCGGAGAGCGCCTCGCGGATGTCCGCGTCCGTCGGGGACGGGTTGCGCTCCAGCATCTCGTCGGCGGCGACCAGCAGACCGGGGGTGCAGAAGCCGCACTGGACGGCGCCCGCGTCGATGAACGCCTGCTGGATCGGGCTCAGTTCGACGCCCTCGCCGGTCTGCGAGTCCTGACCCGGCCTGGCCTCCCACTTCTGGGCCGACTCGAGCGGGGTGCCGCAGGCGCCGGACGCACAACCACCGTGCTCCTCACGCTGCTTGGCGTACTCCGCCAGACCCTCGACCGTGACGACCTCGCGGCCCTCGGCCTGGCCGGCGGCGACCAGACACGAACAGACAGGGACCCCGTCGAGACGGACGGTGCAGGAACCGCACTCGCCCTGCTCGCAGGCGTTCTTGGAGCCGGGCAGACCCAGGCGCTCACGCAGAACGTAGAGAAGGGACTCGCCCTCCCAGACGTCGTCGGCTTCCTGCGGACGACCGTTGACCGTGAAATTGACGCGCATGGTTATGCAGCTCCCTCAAGCGTGCGGCCGGTGCCGCGGTACTGCTCCCAGGTCCAGCCGAGCTGGCGGCGGGCCATGATGCCGACGGCGTGGCGGCGGTACTTGGCGGTGCCACGGACGTCGTCGATCGGGTTCGCGGCGCCCGAGCACAGGTCGGCGAACTGCTTGGCGATCGACGGGGTGATGATCTTGCCGCTCTCCCAGAAGCCGCCCTCCTCCAGAGCCGCGTTCAGGAAGGCCTCGGCCTCCTTGGCGCGGATCGGGGTCGGCGCGGCCGAACCGATGCCGGTGCGGACCGTACGGGTCTCCGGGTGGAGCGCAAGGCCGAAGGCGCAGACGGCGATGACCATCGCGTTGCGCGTGCCGACCTTGGAGTACTGCTGGGGGCCGTCCGCCTTCTTGATGTGGACGGTCTTGATGAGCTCGTCGGGCTGCAGCGCGTTGCGCTTGACGCCCGTGTAGAACTCGTCGATGGGGATGAACCGGTTGCCACGGGCCTGCGACTCGACCTCGACCTCGGCACCCGCGGCGAGCAGGGCGGGGTGTGCGTCTCCGGCGGGGGACGCGGTGCCCAGGTTGCCGCCGACGCCACCGCGGTTGCGGATCTGCGGGGAGGCCACGGTGTGCGAGGCGAGGGCGAGGCCCGGCAGCTCGGTCCGCAGGTTCTCCATGATCTGGGTGTACGGAACGGAAGCGCCGAGGCGGACGTTCTCCTCGCCGACCTCCCACTCGCGCAGCAGCTCGATACGGTTCAGGTCCAGGAGGTACTCCGGACGGCGGTGGTCGAAGTTGATCTCGACCATGACGTCGGTGCCACCCGCGATGGGCACGGCCGTGGGGTGCTCTGCCTTGGCGGCGAGCGCCTCCTCCCAGCTGGCGGGGCGAAGGAAGTCCATGGTGGCTCTCTTCTTGTGCTTCTAGTGGTCGGGGGTCGGTCGTACGGGCCCGGGGGGACGGCCGGCCCTCGACTTCGAATTCATGTTCACGTGCTGTTAACGCGATGTGTGGCCTAGTACACAAGCCCGGCCCGCCGGGGTGCAGTCACCGAAAACATGAAGGAGTTGGCTGGTGACCTTGTTCGTCTTGTAGATTCGAACGAACGGCGGTGATCGGCAACCTCGCCGTTTCCCCCTGGAAACGGTGGCACCACGCCACCGGCGACATCACGACAGTCTCGGCGACCATCGGCGGGACCGCCGGACGGTCGGCCGGACAGCCGGTCGCCCCCGGGGAGCACGGCGGACGAGAACCGCCGGGAGTGACAGACTTGTGACGGACGAGAAGGAACGGCGGCAACGAGATGCGGCTGCGCGCACTGCTGGAAACCGACGCGCTGGGGCTGCGCCTGCTCGGTGGTGAGGACGAGCTGGATCGCACCGTCCGCGGCGTGATGACGACGGACCTCAAGGATCCCAGCCGGTATCTGTCCGGCGGGGAGCTGGTCCTCACCGGGCTCGCCTGGCTGCACAAGCCGGAGGACGCCGAGCCCTTCGTCCGGATCCTGGCCTCCGCTGGGGTGGCGGCACTCGCGGCCGGCGAGGCGGAGCTCGGGGACATCCCCGACGATCTCGTACAGGCGTGTTCGCGCCATCGGCTGCCGCTGTTCGCAGTGAACGAGACCGTTGCATTCGCGACGATCACGGAGCACGTTGTTCGACAGGTGTCCGGTGAGCGGGCGGGTGACCTGGCGGCGGTCGTCGACCGCCACAGGCGGCTGATGACCTCCGGTCCTGCCGGCGGCGGACCCGAGGTCGTCCTGGACCTCCTCGGCTCCGACCTGGACCTCCGGGCCTGGGTCCTCTCCCCCACCGGCCGGCAGATCGCCGGTGCGGGAGAGCCGCTGGACGCCTCGCTCGCCTCGAAGCTGGCCGGCGAGCACCTGGCCGCGACCCGGACCGGACGACGCGGCCCGCACCGGCTGAGCATGGCCGGAACCACGTACTCCCTCTTCC
The DNA here is from genome assembly GCF_055563935.1 of Streptomyces sp. NPDC029169. Classification (NCBI taxonomy): domain Bacteria; kingdom Bacillati; phylum Actinomycetota; class Actinomycetes; order Kitasatosporales; family Streptomycetaceae; genus Streptomyces; species Streptomyces sp. NPDC029169. The sequence continues at coordinate 97,655 of NZ_JBVHXA010000009.1, read as the reverse complement.
CGATCCGCAACACCGGGCGGGGCGCCGCGCCGGCCTCGCGCGACGTACGGGAGACCGTCCTGTCGGACTGGCTGCTGGCCGTCGAGGCCGACGCCGGCGAGTGGCCCGCCGCCCGGCTCGACCTGCTCCAGGGCGTCACCCAGCTGATCGCCGTGGAGCGGGACCGGCGGGACGCGGCGCGTACGGTACGGCGCCGGCTCGCGCAGGAGGTCCTGGAGCTGGTGCAGACGGGCGCCGCGCCCGCCGAGATCGCCGCCCGCCTGCGGGTCGCCGCCCCGGTCCTGCTGCCGGGCCTGGGGACCGCCCCGCACTGGCAGGTCGTCGTCGCCCGCGTCGAGTGGGACGCGGAGGGCGGGGCGGGCACGGTCGAAACCGGCCCGGTGGCACAGGCGCTCCTGGAGGAGATCCTCGTCGACCCGGCGACCGTGGGCGCCGACTCGGCCGACCGGATCGCGGTCGCGCACCACGGGGACGAGGCCATCGCCCTGGTGCCGCTGCCGGCTGCCCCGCTGCCCGACAGCGAGGACGAGGGCACGACCACGCTGGGCCTGCACGCCGACGAGCTGCTGGCCGCCGTACGGGACCCGCTGTCGTCCGGCCTCGCCGACGACGGCCGCCTCACGCTGGGCGTCAGCGCGGCCGTCCACTCGGCGGAGGGCCTGCGCGGCGCCCTGGAGGAGGCCCGGCACGCCCGCCGCGTCGCCGCCGCCCGCCCGGGCCGCGTGTGCGCGGCGGGCCACCACGAGCTGGCCTCGCACGTGCTGCTCCTCCCGTTCGTCCCGGACGACGTCCGCCGCGCCTTCACGGCCCGTCTGCTCGACCCCCTGCGCGACTACGACCGCCGCCACCGCGCGGAGCTCATCCCCACGCTGGAGGCCTTCCTCGACTGCGACGGCTCCTGGACCCGCTGCGCGACGCGCCTGCACCTGCATGTGAACACCCTGCGCTACCGGGTGGGCCGGATCGAGCAACTGACAGGCAGGGACCTGTCGCGCCTGGAGGACAAGCTGGACTTCTTCCTGGCACTGCGGATGTCGTAGGGGGCGGAGCCTCCGGCTTCGGGCCGGGGGCACCGGCATCCTGTCGGCGGGGGCTACCGACCTCCGGCCGGCGGGGGCCGGGGTCGGCGCGGCTCCGGGGCGGGGGCTCCGGCTTCGGGGGGCGAGGGCTTCGGCCGGGGCACCGGCACCCTGTCGGCGGGGCCTCCGTCTGGCGAGGGCCGGGCCTCCGGCCCACGGGGCGCGGGCGACGGGAGCCCACGCGGGGCGCCGGGGCGCGCGCTCGGGCGAGGTCGGCCCGCCCGGCCGCGTCCAGGCGAGCAGGGCGCCGCCCGCTCGACGCGCGCACGCCGCCGTCCGGAAGCGTGGCGCCGCGTTCACCGACCGCGCGGCCGGACACTTGGCGGCCTCCCGCACGCGCCCGTCCGGGGCCGCGAGACGCAGGTTGCGCGGCCACGCGGGCCGGGCCGTCGCCCGAAGATCACCCGCCTGGCCCAACGCGGCTGCTGAATCCGCGACCGGCGCCAGACAGCCGAGCGCCAGGGCCATCGCGGCCCACGCCCACAGGCCGCTCCAGGCAGCCCCTTCGACGGTCTCGACCGCCTCCGTGCCCCGCGCGCAGCCCGCGTACGCCGGTCGAGCAGCGTCCCGGCCCCTGAGGCGAGGTCGCCGCGGCGCCGCAGCGGGCACGCTCCCGGCGAGGACTCCTGAGCGCGGGGGCCGGCGACGCCTGGTCTCCCGGCTCGCGGTCGCCGCCAGTCCACCCCAAGGGCGGCGATCGGGTCCCGTCACCCGAAGGCGGCACGGCGACGTTCATCTCTTCGAGGGAATATGGACCCTGACGGTGTCACAGGTATCGGCACCCCGACGGCGCCGGACGCTGACGTCCGCATACCGGTCAACCTTCCGTACTTGTGAAAACTTTCACCTGACCCCTTGGCCAGCGCCGCGCCTTCGTGCTGAGATGCGGGCTGACTCAACAGCTCAATGGCGCGCTCGGGGAGGGCAATGTGGCGGACACCGCCATGTCTGGTTCCGAAACAACGGGTGGCGACGATCCGTCCCTTGCCTACGGCGGGGCGACCCCGATGGAGACGGCCATATGGCGTCTCCGCTCGCGCGGCTGCTGGACGGACGCAGCCGCTCTGCTCACACCACGCGCGGCGGAACCGGCCGCGGCGCTGGAACGGGCGGCCCTGCTGATCGAGCGGTGCCTGTACACCGAGAAGGGCTGGGCGGAGGCGGAGGAGGCGCTGCGGGCGGCCGAGGCCGTGGCCCAGACCGACGAGGAGCGCGGAGCGGCCGCGTGCGAACGCGGCTATCTCGCCTACGCGTCGACGCTCCTCGGCGTACGCGACCGGGCCGACGAGGCGACCGCGGCGCTCGGTCGCGCGGCGGCGCTCATCGGCCCCTCGGCGGAGGGGCGCCCGCTGCTCGACTACCGGCGCGGGCTGATCGCGCAGAACATCGGCGACTCGCCCGAGGCGGCCCGCGCCGCCTACCGTCGCGCCCACGCGGGCGCGACGGCCCAGGGCGACGAGCTGCTGCTCTCCTCCACGTGGCGTCACCTCGCCGGACTCGCCCTGCGCGAGGGCGAGTTGGCCGAGGCCCGGCACGGCTTCGCCGAGTCCCTCCGCATCCGCGAGGAGCTCGGCTACCTGGTCGGCACGGCCCCGGCCCTCACGGCCCTCGCCGACACGGAGACGGAACCGGAGGCGGGCCGCCTACGGGCCGAGGCGGCGCGCCTCTTCCGTCTCCTGGGCGGCGTCCCGACGTGGCTGGCGGCCCAACTGACGCCTCGGCCAGCAATCTGACGGGGGATCGGGGGGCCGGGGCCGGTACGAGAGCGCCGCGTACGTCCCCGGGGGTGAGGGGAAGGCCCCCGCCCCCGGGGGCAGTCCCGGAGCCGGGGGGGCAGTCCCGGAGCCGGGGCGGGCGCGCGGGCCTTGCACTCGGGCCGCGCGTACACCCCCGGGGATGAGGGGAAGGCCCCCGCCCCCGGGGGCCAGTCCCGGGGCCGGGGCGGGCGCGCGGGCCCTGCGCTCGGGCCGCGTGGCCGAGGGCTGTCGAGCCGCCGGCGCCCCAACCGGGACTGACGCTGCGTCACCTCACTCGTACCGCCGCCCACCGGTCCAGGCACACGAGCGCCTCGTCCATCCCCACCACCACCGCCCCATCCGGAGTCACCGCCACCGCGCGGACCGGCGGGCCGGGGCGGAAGGAGAGGCGGGCGCCGGTGTCGAGGCCGTGAAGTTCGACGAGTCCGTCCGCCCACGCGATCGCCAGTGACAGGCCTTCGGCGGTCTCCGTGGCATGCAACGCGACGACCGCTGCCCGGCGTTCGGCGATCGGGGTGGGATCCGGGTCCTGGCCGGGGATCCAGCGGCGTACCGTCCCGTCGAGGCCGCCGCTGCACAGGAAGGGCGTGGCCGTCTCGACCGCCGTGACGGCCGTGACGCGGCCGCTGTGCAGCGCGGCCTGGTGAATGCCCGTCAGGCCGAAGGCGTGGACCGAGCCGAGCCGGTCACCCACCACCACGGAGCCGCTGATCGCCGCGAGCGCGCTGCCCGGGTGCCGGGTGAGGGTCGCCACGACGGCCGCGGTGAGCCGTTCGAGATACGGCGGCCGGGGCCCCGGCCCGGGCACGGGCAGCAGCCGGCCCCGATCGTCCAGGAGCAGGACCGTGCCGTCCGGCGCCGGCGCCAGCGCCTTGACCCGGCCGCCCGACGGGCTCCGCAACGGCTCGCCCACGGGGGTCGCGTCCGCCGCGCCGAGGATGCGTACGGCATCGGCCGTACCCGCCACGAGCAGGCGGTCGCCGATCGCGCCGAGGGCCGTGACCGGGCCCGGCCAGGGCGGGGTCAGGTCGCCGCGCACCCGGGTCCACCGCACCCTCCAGGGCGCGTCGGCCGCGAGCGCGCGCAACGCCGGACGGAGCCGGGGGTCCGCGGCGTCACCGAGGGCCGCGAGCAGGACGAGGGCCCGGTCCGCCGGGTTCTGGTCGCGGCAGAGCGACTGGCCGGCGCGCAGCCAGGCGGACCGCAGGCCGCCGCGGTCGTCGCCGGGGCCGGTCACGTACGCGGTGGTGACGCGGAGGGGGTCGGCCGTGCACACGGCGACCGGGTCGGCCAGGTCGACCGGATGCCGGGCCTCGTACGGCTCCGGTCCAGGCGCCGGCCCCGGCCGCGAACCGGGCCGCGCACCCGGTCCTGACCGCGCACCCGAACCCGGTCCGGAACCCGGCCCCGTGCCCGGCCGCGCCCCCGACTCCCGTCGTTCGGCGGTGTTTTGGGTCTCCGCGCCCGCCCTCTCCGCGCCCGCCCTCTCCGGGCCCTCGCCGAGGTCCACGACCGTGACGCGGCCGGTGGCGAGGAGGGCGTACGCGGGCGTTCCCGTGCAGGTCTCGACGACGAGCCTGACGCGGCCCGATGCGGCGAGTTCCGCGATCAGTTCGGCGATCGCCTCCGGCTCGGCGGCGGCGTGCAGGTCCGGCAGGACGAGGGCCGCGCGGCGGGCCTCGGTGGTCGCGACGGCCCGGACGAGCTCGCCGGGCGTCCCGGCCACGACACCGAGCCGGTTCGCGATCGTCCAGGCCGCGCCGAGCGCGCACTGGCCGGCGAGCGGGATCAGCTCGCGCGCCGCGCGCCTGCGGCGCGACCCGCCGCGGGTGCCGTGTGCGGCGAGCCAGGAGAGGAGCGCGGACTTGCCCCGGCGGGGACCGCCGACGACGAGGCAGAGGCGGGGCGCGTCCGGGTCGGTGAGCCAGCCGAGCAGGGCCGCCGCCTCGGCCTCCGTACCGGCGGCCGGGCGGTCTCCGCGGACGGATCCGGTCACGGGCACCTTCCCCATGCCGGGGACGGAGTCGCGGACGGCATGAGACACCTCACGGACGGCGCTGTACGGGCGGGACTACGGCAACGACCTTAGTCGTCAGTCCGCCGATCCGGTGAAATGCTCACGGACCAGTGACTGCACGACGGTGACATCCTGGGCGATCAGGGCGTCGAGGAGGGCGGTGTGCTCCGCCGCGTCCGCCACGAGGTCGCCGTGCCGGGTCACCGGGCCGCTCACCAGGGGCCACTGCGAGCGGCGGTGCAGGTCGTCGGCGACGGCGAGGAGCTGTTCGTTGCCGGCCAGCGAGAGGACGGCGCGGTGGAAGGCGCGGTCGGTCTCGGCGTAGTGGGCCCGGTCGCCGCGGGCGGCGGCGGCCGCGGTGGCCTCGGCGAGCGGCCGGAGCTCGGCCCAGCGGGCGGCCGGGACCGTGCGGGCGAGGCGGAGCATGACCGGGATCTCGATGAGCGCGCGGACCTCGGCGAGTTCGGCGAGCTCGCGCGGGGTGCGCTCGACGACCCGGAATCCCCGGTTCGGGACGACTTCCACGGCGCCTTCGATGGCGAGCTGCTGCATCGCCTCACGGACGGGGGTGGCCGAGACGCCGAAGCGCTCGCCGAGGGCGGGGGCGGAGTACACCTCGCCGGGCACGAGTTCGCCACCGACGAGGGCGGTGCGCAGCGCCTGGAGGATCTGCCCGCGCACGGAGTGCCGCTGGACGGGCCGCGGGGCGAGCCTGGGCGCGGGCGGCTCACTGTGGGTGTGCTCCCCACGCGCCTGTGGCAGCGGAACGGATCCGGAGGCGCCGCCGCGCGCCTGTGGCAACGGAGCACATACCTGCGCCGTGGCAGCGCCTCGTGCCTGTTCCGGGACCCGTACCGTGTCGCCGAACGGCGGGTACAGCTGCCGTTCCGACCGCTCGCGCGCTCTGCCCTGCTCCACCCGGGTCCTCCTGCGGGGTCGTGCCGGGCCTGGCTCGCGATACCGAGGCCCCCTGTGCACCATAGGCGGACGGGGCCGCAGTTCAAACATCGGTCGCATCGGGTAAGGTAAGGCTAACCTGCTAACGATCGCGATTCGGTGGTCCCGTATGGCCCTCCCCACGCTGCTCCCCGCCCCGTTCGCCTCGCCCGTCGCGGCCTCGTACGCCCGCCTCGGCGAGGTGTTCTCCGGGCTGCGGATAGAGGAGCTGGGCAGCGGCGAGCGGGCGCCCCGGGGAGCTGGCTGGGTCGGCGCGGACGAGCTCGCGGCCGGCGGCGCCGCGCTCGACGCCTTCCTCGCGTGGGACAACGCGCAGGTGCTGCGCGACTACGGACAGCAGGCCCGCCCCGACGTGGTCGCCAGCTTCGGGCTGCACCGGTACGCCTGGCCCGCCTGCCTGCTGGTCACGGTTCCCTGGTTCCTGCACCGCAGGGTCCCGCGGCTGCCCGCTCGTAACGTGGCCTTCCAGCGGGCCCTCGGGCGGATGTCCGTACGGATCGAGGAGTTCGCGTGCCTGCCGGGCGATCCCGCCGCCTCCCTGCCCGGGGCCCGGGTCGTCCCGGACGAGGAGGCGCTGCGCGCCGAGGTCAGGGACGCGCTGGCCGAGCATTTCGCGGACGTCCTGGCCGGCTTCGGGCCGCGGATGCGGCGCGGGAAGCGGGCGCTGTGGGGCATGGCGACGGACGAGATCGTCGAGGGACTCTGGTACATCGCGGCGCTGCTCGGCGAGGAGGAGCGGGCGATGGCCGAGCTGGAGCTGTTGATGCCCGGCACGGCCAAGCCGTACGCCGGCGCCGCGGGCTTCCGCGAGCTCGCCGGTGGCGAGGCGGCCGACGGAACGCCCCGTTCCACCCGGGACCGGGTGACGTGCTGCTTCTTCTACACACTGCGCCCCGAGGACACCTGTCTGACGTGTCCGCGCACCTGTGACGCCGAGCGGGTCCGCAGGCTCGCCGCGACCGCCTGACGGACGGGCGGATTACGCCACTCGTACGGGTGGCGTGAGTCGAACGCAACTCCCTTGCGCCGTACGGTCGTTCGACCAGATGGCACCTATTCGTATGCCGTCCGGCCCCAATGGCGTGCTCTTGCCGCGAAACCCGTTGAGCGGCCTCCGGGGTCGGCCAGTATGGGCGGCCGAAACGCCCTACTGCGATGCAAGGGACACCGCATGAGACTGACCGACATATCGCTGGACTGGCTGCTTCCTGGTGGCGTCATGGTGGCCGGAGTCCTGACGGCGGTGGCGGTGCTCGCGCGCGGCAAGCGCGCCGGTGACCAGGCCCCGGCCGAAGACTCCTGGGAACGCAGTGAGGAACGCCGCAGACGCAAGGAAGCGATCTATGGAACCGCCTCGTACGTCCTGCTCTTCTGCTGCGCGGCCGTCGCCGCCGCGCTCTCCTTCCACGGCCTCGTCGGCTTCGGCCGGCAGAACCTGAACCTCACCGGCGGCTGGGAGTACCTCGTCCCGTTCGGCCTCGACGGCGCGGCGATGTTCTGCTCGGTGCTCGCGGTCCGAGAGGCGAGTCACGGTGACGCCGCCCTCGGCTCACGGCTCCTCGTGTGGACGTTCGCGGGCGCGGCGGCCTGGTTCAACTGGGTGCACGCGCCCCGGGGTCTGGGCCACGCGGGCGCCCCGCAGTTCTTCGCGGGCATGTCCCTCTCGGCCGCGGTCCTCTTCGACCGGGCCCTCAAGCAGACCCGCCGGGCGGCGCTGCGCGAGCAGGGCCTGGTGCCCCGTCCGCTGCCGCAGATCCGGGTCGTACGGTGGCTGAGGGCGCCCAGGGAGACCTTCGGCGCCTGGTCGCTGATGCTGCTCGAGGGCGTACAGACGCTGGACGAGGCGGTCGACGAGGTACGCGAGGACCGGCGCGAGAAGGAGCAGAACCGGATCCGCAGGCGCGAGCAGGGGAGGCTCGACCGGGCCAGGATCAAGGCGATCAACCGCCAGCACCGGGCCTTCGGTCTCGGCCGGGGCGGTGGCCGTCAGGTCGACATGCCGTCCCTGACCTCCGGCGCGGGCTCCGCGACGCAGTCCGTGGGGGCCGCCGTCGCGGAGCCCGCCATAGCGGACCCCGGACAGCTGCCGCTTCGACACCGGCCCTCCCTCCAGGCCGTGGGTACTGAGCCGCGGACGGTGGATCTCACCGCCGAGGACGACACCCAGACGCTGCCCCGGCTCGACTCGCTGGAGCGCAAACTGAAGGACCTGGAGCAGCAGTTCGGGTGAACTGCCGACATGGACGGCGGGGGGGGGGGGGGGGGGGGGGGGGGGGGGGGAGTGGGGGGGGGGGGGGGGAAAAAGGGGAAAGGGGGGGGGGTTGGGGGGCGCCGCCCCCCCCCCGTGCTCTGGGACTA